>NZ_JBSFUT010000002.1:0-367327 GCF_053591935.1 Streptomyces sp. NPDC002851
GCTCGAAATCGAGTCCCTCCGGCATTTGGGGAGCGGGGGTGCAGGGGGCGGAGCCCCCTGCTTTCGGGAAGGGGCGGGGCTGGGGAAACAACCGGCCGGACGCGACGACCTAGCCCCACAGCGCGCCCAGTTGCTCCAGGAACCACCGCTGCGGGGGCAGCGCGGTAGCCGTGGCGCCGCGGCGGCGCCTAGCCCCGCAGCGCCTCCAGTTGGTCCAGGAACCACCGCTGCGGAGGCAGCGCCGTGGCCGCCGCCGCCAGTCGCTTCGTGCGTTCGGCCCGCTCCCCCCGCGGCATGCTCAGGGCCGCGTGCAGGGCCTCGGCCGTGCCCACCACGTCGTACGGGTTCACCACCACCGCCTCGTCGCCCAGCTCCTCGCACGCACCCGCCTCGCGGGACAGGACGAGCGCGCAGCCCTCGTCCGAGACGACCGGCACCTCCTTGGCGACCAGGTTCATGCCGTCCCGGATCGGGTTGACCAGGGCCACATCGGCCAGGCGGTACGCCGCGAGGGAGCGCGCGAAGTCGTCCTTGACGTGCAGCAGGACCGGGGTCCAAGTCGCCGTGCCGTACGCCGTGTTGATCTCCTCGGCGACGCGCGAGACCTCCGCCGTGTACTCCCGGTACACCGCGAGATCCTGCCGCGACGGGTAGGCGAACGCGATGTGCACGACCCGCTCGCGCCACTCGGGGTGCTCGTCGAGGAGCAGCCGGTACGCGTGCAGGCCGCGCACGATGTTCTTGGAGAGTTCGGTGCGGTCGACCCGTACGACCGTCTTGCGGCCCTCGCCGCCGATCTGCTCCCGCAGCGTCGCCATCCGCTCCGCCACGTCGCCCCGGTGCGCCCGCTCCCGCAGGAAGTCCGCGTCCGCGCCGAGCCCGTGCACGCCCACGCGGGTGTCCCCGAGCCCCCCGGCCACCGCCTCGCAGCACGCCGTGAACGCGTCCGCCCAGCGGTGGGTCAGAAAGCCGAGCCGGTCCGCGCCCAGCATGCCGCGGAGCAGCTGCTCGGCGATGTCGTCCGGCAGGATCCGGAAGTAGTCGACCGGCGCCCAGGGGGTGTGCGAGAAGTGACCGATGCGCAGGTCGGCTCGCAGTCCGCGGAGCATCCCTGGGACCAGGGCCAGGTGGTAGTCCTGCACCAGGACCGCCGCCCCGGGCGCCGCCCGCGCGGCGAGCTCCTCCGCGAAGGCCCGGTTGTACGTCTCGTACGCCGCCCACTGTCGCCGGAACTCCGTCCCGAAGACCGGCTCGAGGGGCGTCTGGTACAGCATGTGGTGCACAAACCAGAGCACCGAGTTCGCGATGCCGTTGTACGCGTCCGCGTGCACCGCCGCGTCGATGTCGAGCATCCGCACGCCCGGCTCGGCCACGCCCCGCCGCACCGCCTCCCGGTCGCCCTCGGTCAGCGCCGAGCAGACCCACAGGGAGTCCGCGCCGCTGGAACCAATGGCCGAGAGCCCGGACACCAGGCCGCCACCGCCGCGCTTCGCGTCGAGCGTGCCGTCCTCGCGTACGGCGTACGAGACGGGCCCGCGGTTGGACGCGACGAGAACCTGAGCTCCGTCAGCAGCACCAGGCGAATCATCAGAAGCCATGCGCCCAACCTAGCCCGGGCGGACAGCACCCAAACGCCCCCGAGTACGACTTGGCAGGGTCAAGGCCAGGGTCACGCCACGCGACGGTCCGCATACTCCGCTATCTCGGTCATCGGCGGCCGCTCCTCCGTGTCCACCGCGTGCGTCCGCGGCTCGAAGCCCGCCTCGCCCCGCTCGAACTGGGTCAGGACCGGCCGTACGAGGTGGCCGCGGGCGAGCCGCAGCTGGGCCGTGCGGTAGATCGCCGCCGCCATCCGGCCGAGCGCCCGCCCGTCCTGGTGCCGGTGCTTGCGCACCCCCACGTCGACCTGCGCGAGCGCGTCCAGGCCCACGGTGTGCAGCGCGTCCACGAGCAGCCCGAGCTCCACGCCGTACCCCACCGGGAACGGCAGCCGTTCGAGCAGCGACCGGCGGGCCGCGTACTCGCCGCCCAACGGCTGGACGAAACCGGCCAGTTGGGGCCAGTGGAGGTTGAGCAGCGGCCGCGCGACCAGTTCCGTCACCCTGCCGCCCTGACCGGACGTCCTGCCGGAGGCGGGCGAATCAGACTCAGTACCCAGTGGACGGTCGTACATCGCCTTCACCAGCTGTACCCCGGGCTCGGTCAGGAGCGGCCCCACGATCCCGGAGACGAAGTCGGCCGAGAACTCGCGCAGGTCCGCGTCCACGAAGCACACGATGTCGCCGCTGGTCACCAGGAGTGACCGCCAGAGCACCTCGCCCTTGCCGGGCACCGCGGGGATGCGCGGCAGGATCGCGTCCCGGTGCACCACGCGCGCCCCGGCCGCCGCGGCCACCTCGGACGTACGGTCGGTCGAGCCCGAGTCGATCACCACCAGCTCGTCGACCAGCGGGGCCGCGTCGGACATCAGCTCGCGCCGGATCGTGGCGACGATCTCGCCGACCGTGGCCTCCTCGTCGAGCGCGGGCAGCACTACGCTGACCGTGCTGCCGCTGCGGGCCTTGGCGGCGAGGAGCTGATTGAGCGGCCGGTCGGTCACGGACCAGGAGCGCCTGTTCAGCCAGCGCTCCACCTCTTCGAGCACGTTCCGGTCCCCTCTTGCGTGGCCGTTCTTGCCTGGCCGTGTCCTGTAGGCCGTGGATGTGATCCATCTCGCGGTTCGGACGACTATCTCAACTGTCAGGTGCTTCCGTTACAGTCTTGAACAACGCGGACGGCCGACGCATGTCGGGGTCCGCGTCCACATAAACGTCCGGCACCCGCCGGTCCATACCGCTCATCCAGAGGGGCAGAGGGATACGGCCCGTTGAAGCCCCGGCAACCCTCCAGTCAGTTCTCGCACTGCATGCGCGCGAGGCCCTGGCTAGGGAAGGTGCCAAGTCCGTCTCGCGGCGAGATGCGTCGCGAGGAAGATGAGGAGAAAGGGCCTCGCCTCCATGGCTGTACAGACCGCAGAAGCCACCACCACCCCCGTCGACCTCGGCCCGGCCTCAGGCCTCTCCTGTCGCGAGTGCGGCGAGCGCTTCCCGCTCGGCCCGATCTTCGCCTGCGAGCTGTGTTTCGGCCCCCTTGAGGTGGCGTACGACTTTCAGACCGGTGGGCCCAGTCAAGCAGCAGCGCTCCGTAAGAAGATCGAGAGCGGCCCGGACAACATCTGGCGGTACGCCCCGCTGCTCCCGGTCCCCGCCGACGTGGCGTCCAAGCCGAACCTCAACCCCGGCTGGACCAAGCTCGTCAAGGCCGACAACCTCGCGGCCGAACTCGGCGTCACCGGCGGCCTGTTCATCAAGGACGACTCCGGCAACCCGACGCACTCCTTCAAGGACCGCGTCGTCGCGCAGGCTCTCGAGGCCGCGCGTGCCTTCGGCTTCACCACGCTCTCCTGCTCCTCGACCGGCAACCTCGCCGGTGCCGTCGGCGCCGCCGCCGCCCGTGCCGGCTTCCGCTCCTGCGTGTTCATCCCGCACGACCTGGAGCAGGGCAAGGTCGTCATGGCCGCGGTCTACGGCGGCGAGCTCGTCGGCATCGAGGGCAACTACGACGACGTGAACCGCTTCTGCTCCGAGCTCATCGGCGACCCGCTCGGCGAGGGCTGGGGCTTCGTGAACGTGAACCTGCGGCCGTACTACGGCGAGGGCTCCAAGACCCTGGCGTACGAGATCTGCGAGCAGCTCGGCTGGCAGCTGCCGGACCAGCTGGTGATCCCGATCGCCTCGGGCTCCCAGCTCACGAAGATCGACAAGGGCCTGAAGGAGCTGATCAAGCTCGGGCTCGTCGAGGACAAGCCGTACAAGATCTTCGGCGCCCAGGCGGAGGGCTGCTCTCCGGTGTCGCAGGCGTTCAAGAACGGCCACGACGTCGTACGCCCGCAGAAGCCGGACACCATCGCCAAGTCGCTCGCCATCGGCAACCCGGCCGACGGGCCGTACGTCCTCGACATCGCGCGGCGCACCGGTGGTGCCGTGGAGGACGTCAACGACGAGCAGGTCGTCGACGCGATCAAGCTGCTCGCCCGTACGGAGGGGATCTTCGCGGAGACGGCGGGCGGGGTGACGGTCGGCGTCACGAAGAAGCTGATCGAGACCGGCGTGCTCGACCCGTCGTTGACCACGGTTGTGCTGAACACTGGTGATGGCTTGAAGACGCTGGACGCGGTGGCGCCCACGTCGCAGGCCACTGCCGTGATCAAGCCGTCCCTTGATGCGTTCCGGGCCGCTGGTCTGGATCGCTGACTTTTTACTCCCCAGCCCCGCCCCTTCCCGGCAGTGCCGATATGCGGCTAACGCCGCGTGAGGGGGCTCTGCCCCCAGACCCCCGCTCCTCAAACGCCGGAGGGGCTGATTTCTACCCCGCCGAAAGGTGAACCATGAGCGTCAACGTCCGCATCCCCACCATCCTGCGCACCTACACCGGCGGCCAGTCCGAGGTTCAGGCCGAGGGTGCGACCCTCGCCGAGGTCATCGCGGACCTGGAGAAGAACCACGCCGGTATCGCCGCCCGCGTCCTGGACGACCAGGGCAAGCTGCGCCGCTTCGTGAACGTGTACGTGAACGACGACGACGTCCGCTTCGAGCAGGGCCTGGAGACGGCGACCCCGGACGGTGCCGGCGTCTCCATCATCCCGGCGGTCGCGGGCGGCTGCTGAGCGTCGGGCTCATCGGCCCGCAATACGCAAGGTTCTTGAGAATTGCCCTCTCCGCGCTAAGCGGAGGGGGTAATTCAGCCTCGTGGCGCGCGGTACAGTTGGGCGCGTCCGATTCCCCGTGAGTGTCCCGTGCGTGCTGAGTGTGCCGGGAGCATATGAGAACTCCGAGGAAATCCCGGCCGGAAGCGGCCAATGCATTCCGGCCATTTGCGCCGTATGAGAGCTTTGCCGGGCCCGACTTGCCCTGGCTGGCGGCGACTTCTCCGTATTCTTCCGCTCGGCCGTGCCCAGAATTCTCGTCCGATTGACCTGTTGCAGACGGCAGTTGGACAGATACATTCAGCGGCGGTCGACGCGTTCCGGCGCACACCCCCACCTGTCGGGGGGTGAGGTCTGACCCGGATCCGCGAAGTGCGGGTCTGTGCAAGGGCCAGTAATAGGGGAGTTAGGCATGGCTCAGGGCACCGTCAAGTGGTTCAACGCGGAGAAGGGGTACGGCTTCATCGCGGTCGACGGTGGTGCGGATGTATTCGTCCACTACAGCGCGATTCAGATGGACGGCTACCGCACCCTTGAAGAGGGCCAGCGGGTCGAGTTCGAGATCTCGCAGGGCCAGAAGGGGCCGCAGGCGGACATGGTCCGCGTGACTGCCTGATCGCGCCGACGCGACTGACTGCAGCGACGTGACGAAGGACCCGCATCCCTCCGGGGTGCGGGTCCTTCCGTGCGTACGGGCTCCGGCGCGCCTGCGGCGGTCGTCACCGTACGGACGACGGTCCTCCTTCACCGGAAGCGCCTTGCACTCACCCAGGGAGAGTGCTAATCATTGGCGTTAGCACTCTGCAGGTGAGAGTGACAAAGAAGGACCGGGTCGGTGAGGCCGCCACGCCGGGTGGGGCAAGGAACCACGAGGCAGGCAGGCCGTCCGTCGCGGGCGCCAGCGCGGTCCGGAGCAATCCACCCCAGTCCGGGAGGACCACTTCACATGGCCAAGATCATCGCGTTCGACGAGGAGGCACGGCGCGGCCTCGAGCGCGGCATGAACCAGCTCGCCGACGCCGTCAAGGTGACCCTTGGGCCCAAGGGTCGCAACGTCGTCCTCGAGAAGAAGTGGGGCGCCCCCACGATCACCAACGATGGTGTCTCCATCGCCAAGGAGATCGAGCTCGAGGACCCGTACGAGAAGATCGGCGCCGAGCTGGTCAAGGAGGTCGCCAAGAAGACGGACGACGTCGCCGGTGACGGCACGACGACCGCGACCGTCCTGGCGCAGGCGCTCGTCAAGGAGGGCCTGCGGAACGTCGCCGCGGGTGCCAACCCGATGGCTCTGAAGCGTGGCATCGAGCGGGCCGTCGAGGCGGTCTCCGGCGCCCTGCTGGAGCAGGCGAAGGATGTCGAGACCAAGGAGCAGATCGCTTCCACGGCCTCCATCTCCGCCGCCGACACCCAGATCGGTGAGCTCATCGCCGAGGCGATGGACAAGGTCGGCAAGGAAGGCGTCATCACGGTCGAGGAGGCCCAGACCTTCGGTCTGGAGCTGGAGCTCACCGAGGGCATGCGCTTCGACAAGGGCTACATCTCGGCGTACTTCGCGACCGACATGGAGCGTATGGAGGCCGTCCTCGACGACCCGTACATCCTGATCGCGAACTCGAAGATCGGCTCGGTCAAGGACCTGCTGCCGCTCCTCGAGAAGGTCATGCAGTCCGGCAAGCCGCTGCTGATCATCGCCGAGGACGTCGAGGGCGAGGCCCTGTCGACCCTGGTCGTCAACAAGATCAAGGGCACCTTCAAGTCCGTCGCCGTGAAGGCCCCGGGCTTCGGTGACCGCCGCAAGGCGATGCTGAACGACATCGCCATCCTCACCGGCGGCGAGGTCATCTCCGAGGAGGTCGGCCTCAAGCTCGAGAACGCGACGATCGACCTGCTCGGCCGCGCCCGCAAGGTCGTCATCACCAAGGACGAGACCACCATCGTCGACGGTGCGGGCGACAGCGACCAGGTCAACGGCCGGGTGAACCAGATCCGCGCCGAGATCGAGCAGTCCGACTCGGACTACGACCGCGAGAAGCTCCAGGAGCGCCTCGCGAAGCTGGCCGGCGGCGTGGCCGTCATCAAGGCCGGTGCCGCCACCGAGGTGGAGCTCAAGGAGCGCAAGCACCGCATCGAGGACGCCGTGCGTAACGCCAAGGCGGCCGTCGAGGAGGGCATCGTCGCCGGTGGTGGCGTGGCCCTGCTGCAGGCCTCCTCGGTCTTCGAGAAGCTGGAGCTCGAGGGCGACGAGGCCACCGGTGCCGCCGCCGTCAAGCTGGCCCTCCAGGCCCCGCTCAAGCAGATCGCCGAGAACGCCGGTCTTGAGGGCGGCGTCGTGGTGGAGAAGGTCCGCAACCTCCAGGCCGGTCACGGTCTGAACGCCGCCACCGGTGAGTACGAGGACCTGATCGCCGCGGGCGTCATCGACCCGGCCAAGGTGACCCGTTCCGCGCTGCAGAACGCCGCGTCGATCGCCGCGCTGTTCCTCACCACCGAGGCCGTCATCGCCGACAAGCCGGAGAAGGCCGCCGCGGCCGCTCCGGGCGGCATGCCGGGCGGTGACATGGACTTCTGATCCCCGGATCAGCTGTCCTGAGCGTTTTGCTCTGCAAAGGGGCGGTGTGCTTCCCTCTCGGGAGGCGCACCGCCCCTGTTGCTTGATGAGCTTCTCGCTCATGAGCCTTGTGAGGCGGGCGCCTTCGCCGTGCAGGGGCGTCCGCCTCGGTGCTTGAACTTGCAAGGACGATGTACGTGAACACGCTCGACTCGGTGATCGTGACCATCAACGATCACTTCTGGACCTGGCTCCTGATCCCCCTCGTGGTCGGCGCCGGTCTCTACTTCACCTTCCGCTCGCGGGCCGTGCAGCTGCGTCTCTTCCCCGAGATGCTGCGCGTGGTGCGGGACAAGGCGGCGCCGGGGGCGGTCTCCTCCTTCGGCGCCTTCACCATCTCGGCGGCCGCGCGCGTGGGCACCGGCAATATCGCGGGCGTGGCCACCGCGATCACGCTCGGCGGTGCCGGCGCCGTCTTCTGGATGTGGGCGATGGCGCTGATCGGGGCCGCCTCCGCGTTCGTCGAGTCGGCGCTCGCCCAGCTGTACAAGGTGCGCGGCAAGGACGGCTCGTTCCGCGGCGGTCCCGCGTACTACATGCAGTACGCCCTGAAGCGCCGCTGGCTGGGCGTGGTCTTCGCGGTCGTCATCACGCTGACCTTCGGCTTCGTCTTCAACGCCGTACAGTCCAACACCATCGTCTCGGTGGCCGCGGGCTCGATCGGCCCGGCGGACCCCGGCTCGTTCAAGGCGGTGCTCGGCCTGGCGGTCGCGGGCCTCCTCGCCCTGGTGATCTTCGGTGGCGTACGCCGGATCGCGCAGGTCACCACGTGGCTCGTGCCGGTGATGGCGCTGCTGTACCTGCTGCTCGGACTCGTGGTCGTCGTACTCAACATCGGGGACGTGCCCCGGGTGTTCCTCGACATCGTGGGCGGGGCCTTCGGGGTGCGCGAGGTCGCCGGCGGTGCCCTGGGCGCGGCGATCCAGCAGGGCGTGCGGCGTGGCATGTTCTCGAACGAGGCGGGTCTCGGCTCGGCGCCGAACGCCGGTGCCACGGCGGACGTCAGCCATCCGGCCAAGCAGGGCCTGGTGCAGTCGCTCGGGGTCTTCTTCGACACGCTGCTCATCTGCTCGATGACCGCGTTCGTCATCCTGACCAGCAACCCGGAGCTGAGCGGGGCCCAGCAGGGCGCCGATCTGACCCAGAGCGCGCTCTCCGAGACCCTCGGCGGCTGGGCGGGCCACCTGCTGACCGTGGTGGTCTTCCTGCTCTGCTTCTCCACCCTGATCGGCAACTACTACTACGGCGAGTCCAACATCCGGTTCATGACCCGCAATAAGTGGGTCCTGCCCGGCTACCGGGCCCTCGTCCTGGTCGTGGTCTTCCTCGGCGCCCTCGGCACGGTGAGCGTCATCTGGAACCTCGCCGACGTGTTCATGGGCGTGATGGCACTGGTGAACCTGGCGGCGATCCTGCCGCTCTCGGGGATCGCCTTCCGGCTCGCCGAGGACTTCGTCGCCCAGCGCCGCGAGGGTCTCGACCCGGTCTTCACCCGCGACCGGATGCCGGATCTGCGGGGCGTGCAGTGCTGGGAACCGGCGGCGGAGCGGGAGTCGGCGGAGTCGGCGAAGCTGCTCTGACGGGCTCGGTTCCACATTGTGAGATAGGGCACTTCCGAAAGCTCTGGGCAGGGGCGGTCGTCCCTGCCTAGAGTCCTGGCGTTTGCGGAGTGTTCTCCTCCGCGCCGTCCGGCCCGACCGTCCGCTCCGTACGCGATCCGTACGCGTGTGCAACGAACGGGCCGACTCCCCGACTCACAAGGAACCGGGAAGCACCCCCATGAGCACGTTGGAAACCTGGATCGTCGACCTCAACGACGTCTTCTGGACATATCTGCTGATTCCGCTGGTGGCCGTGGCCGGCGTCTGGTTCACCCTGCGCTCCAAGGGCGTGCAGATCCGTCTGATCCCGGAGATGTTCCGGGTCTTCAAGGACAAGCCGCAGTCCGGCGGCGTCAGCCCCTTCGGCGCCTTCACCATCTCCGCCGCCGCGCGCATCGGCACCGGCAACATCGCCGGTGTGGCCACCGCGATCACCATGGGCGGCCCCGGCGCCGTCTTCTGGATGTGGATGATGGCCCTCATCGGCGGTGCCTCGGCGTTCGTCGAGTCGGTCCTGGCCCAGCTGTACAAGGTGCGCGGGACCGAGCCCGGTACGTACCGCGGTGGCCCGGCCTACTACATGCAGAAGGCGCTCGGGAAGCGCTGGCTCGGGGTGATCTTCGCCGTCCTGATCACGCTGACCTTCGGGTTCGTGCTGACCGCGGTGCAGTCCAACACGATCACGGTGGCCGCGAAGGGCTCCTTCGGCACGGACTCCACCTGGTTCGCGCCCGTCCTCGGTGTGGTGCTCGCCGCGCTCCTCGCGCTCGCTGTGTTCTTCGGCGTGAAGCGCCTGACGGCCGTCACCAAGGTCCTCATCCCCGCGATGGCCTCGCTCTACCTGCTGGTCGGCCTGATCGTCGTGGTCCTCAACCTCGGCAGCGTGCCGGGCATGATCGCCGACATCATCGGCAGCGCCTTCGGCTTCCGTGAGGTCGCGGGTGGCGCCGTGGGTACGGCGATCCTGCAGGGTGTGCGGCGTGGCATGTTCTCCAACGAGGCGGGCATGGGCTCGGCCCCGAACGCCTCCGCCGCCGCGGAGACCACGCACCCGGTGAAGCAGGGCCTGGTCCAGACCCTCGGCGTCTACTTCGACACCCTGGTCATCTGCACCATGACCGCCTTCGTGATCCTCACCGCCAACCCGACGCTCGGCGAGCGCGGCGGCGCGGACGTGACGCAGTCCGCCTTCGCCGGCGCGCTCGGCGACTGGGCCGGGCACCTGCTGACGCTCGTCGTCTTCATGGTCGCGTTCAGCTCCATGATCGGTAACTACTACTACGGCGAGTCCAACATCGAGTTCATCACCCGCCGTAAGAGCGTGATGACCTCGTACCGCGCGGTCGTCGTCGCCTGCGCCGTCCTCGGCGCGATCGGCTCCGTCCCGCTGGTCTGGAGCCTCGCGGACGTCACGATGGGCGCGATGGTCCTGGTCAACATGATCGCGATCATCCCGCTCGGGGCGGTCGCCTTCCGCCTCCTCGACGACTACCTGGCCCAGCGCCGCCAGGGCCTCGACCCGGTCTTCCGGAAGGACCAGGTGCCGGGCCTGCGCGGCGAGGTGGAGTGCTGGGGCACCACGGACGCGGGCGACGCGGCCGCGGGCGTGGCGAAGGAGCAGGCACCGGTCGGCTCGCGCTGACGCTGACGCTGGTGGCGGTCGCGGTCGCGGTCGCGGTCGCGGTCGCGGGCGCGGGCGCGCTCGCGGTCGTACGAGTCGGAGGGCGGCATTCCCTTGGGGGTGCCGCCCTTTGGCGTGGCGTGGCGCGGGGCCGGTGGGAGGGGATGCTGCCTAATCCGTCGCCGTCGCGGCCAGGGCCGCGCGGAGGTGGCCCTGGGAGTCGGTCAGGAGCTTTTCGGCGGTGTCGGCGTCGACCTTCGCCAGGATCATCAGGATCGCGGTCTTCACCTCCCCGTCCGCGGCGGTCAGGGCGGTCTCGATGGTCTCGTCCGGCGCGTCCGTGGCGAGCGCGACGATGCGGCGCGAGCGGGCCCGCAGCTTCTCGTTCGAGGCGCGTACGTCCACCATCAGGTTTCCGTAGGTCTTGCCGAGCCGGATCATCGTGATCGTCGAGAGCATGTTGAGGACCAGCTTCTGGGCCGTGCCCGCCTTCAACCGCGTCGATCCGGTGAGGAGTTCGGGCCCGACGACGACCTCGATGCCGTGCTCGGCCGCGGCCGCGAGCGCGCTGTCCGCGTTGCAGGACAGGCCGACCGTCAGGGCCCCGGCCGCGCGCGCGTGCTCCACCGCGCCGACGGCGTACGGCGTGCGGCCCGAGGCGGAGATGCCCACCACCGTGTCGTCGGCGGTCAGGCCCAGGTCGGTCAGGTCCTCGCGGGCCAGGTCCTTGGAGTCCTCGGCGCCCTCCACCGCGGTGACCATCGCGCTCGGGCCGCCCGCGATCAGGCCGACGACCTCGGACGGGTCGGTGTTGAAGGTCGGCGGGCACTCGCTCGCGTCCAGGACGCCGAGCCGCCCGGCGGTGCCCGCGCCCGCGTAGATCAGGCGGCCGCCGCGGGCCATCCGCTCGGCGGTCGCGTCGATCGCGGCGGCGATCTGCGGCAGCCGGTCCGCGACGGCGGCCGGGACGGTGGCGTCCTCGCCGTTCATCGTGCGGGCGATGTCCAGCGTCGACATGCGGTCGATCTCGGCGAGTTCGGGACGGAACGCCTCGGTGGTCAGCGTGTCCAGCTGGGCGCGCAGTTCGCCGGACTCGGGGGTGGTGGAGGTCATGGCGGTGGCGGCTCTTTCGTGTGCGGTGGAGGGAGGGGTGCGTGCCGGATGCTTACCGCGTACGGGGGCTGTGCCGGTGCGCGAGCGCCTCGTAGGAGGCGGCGAGGGCGGGGGCCGCCGTCTCGTACGTCCGCTGCGCCACGCCCACGAACAGGCAGTCCACGACGAGCAGTTGGGAGGTGCGCGAGGACATCGCGGCCGGGCGCAGCTCGCTCTCACGGGCCGTGGAGGTGGTCAGGATGTGGTCGGCGTACTGCGAGACCGGGCGGTCCGGGCGGCCGGTGATCGCGATGGTGGTGGCGCCGTGCTCGAAGGCGACGCGCAGCGGTTCTATGACGTCCTCGGTGGAGCCGGAGTGCGTGATCGCGACGGCCACGTCCCCGGAGCGCAGCTGTACGGCGTTGGTGACGGCGAGGTGCGGGTCGCCGTGGGCGTGCGCGACGAGGCCGATGCGGAGCAGCTTCTGGGCGAGGTCCTGGCCGACGAGCGAGGAGGCGCCGACCCCGTAGATGTCGGTGCGGCGCGCGGCGGCCAGGGCCGAGACGGCGGCGGCGAGCTGGGTGGTGTCGAGCCCGGCCGCGGTGTCGGCGAGGGTCTGCTGCTCGTCGTACGCGAGCTTGGCGACGACGTCCGCGAGCGGGTCGTCGACGGCGATGTCCGCGGTCACGGCCGGGGCGCGGCCCGACTGCTGCTGCGCGGCGAGCCCGGCGAGCGCGAGCCGCAGGTCCCGGTAGCCCGGGTAGCCGAGCAGGCGGGCGGTGCGGACGACGGTGGCCTCGCTGGTGCCGGTGAGCTCGGCGAGCCCGGTGACGGTCAGGGCGGCACAGCCCGCCGGGTCGCCGGCCACGGCTTCGGCGACGCGCTGCATGGAGCGGGTCATGGACGGCCCGAGGGTGCGCACCTTCGCGGCGAGGGCCGCGGGGGCGGCGGGGGCGTCACCGGTGAAAATTTCCTTCACTTCGTTGCTCACACTTTGAAAGATATTTTTGGCCTGGTGTGCGGTCAAGACGCCGTCGGTCAAGTCACGGCTGTGTTCGGGAGTTCTGCCGGGACTTCTGTCCTGTGGAGATTGGGGCTGCTGTGAGCCGTGGGCCGTCGACCTCGTGCCGGTACGGGGCGCACAATGGGGCCATGAACCCGTCCGACCCCGCCGCCGATCCCACCGGCCCTCTGGAGCAGGCGTTGCACGCCGCCCGTGCGCTCGTCCTCGCTGACCTGGTCGCGCTCGAGGTCGCGCAGGCCGATGTCGTCTCGATGGTCGAGGACGCCGTGGTGCACCGCCGGTGGTGGGTCGCGCAGTGGCCGGAGGGCGCGGAGTTCGTGGCCGGGCTCGTCGCGCAGGACGTACAGGACAAGCTCCTGGAGAAGTACGGGCGGTGGCCGCTGTGCCCCGTGTGCGGTTCGGGTGACCCTCATGCCTTGGACGTAGAGCCCGAGTTGGGTGCGGATCCGCACTGGGTGTGCGGCAAGGCGGGGGTCGTGGTCGCGGCCATCGGGTCGCTCGGATCGGTGGCGCATTGACGATCTATATCGACCCGCCCGCGTGGCCGGGGCACGGCCGGATGTGGTCGCACATGATCAGCGATGTGTCGTACGAGGAACTGCACGCGTTCGCCGCGGGGATCGGGTGCCCGCGGCAGGCGTTCGACGGCGACCACTATGACGTGCCGTCGGCTCGGTACGAGAGCGCGGTGCGGGCGGGGGCGGTGGAGGTGCCGAGTCGGGACATCGTGCGGTTGTTGGTGAAGGCGGGGCTGAGGCGGCCGAAGGGGCGCGAAGCGTAGGGCCCGTCTTACGGATCACGCATCCGTGCCGTCGGCTCGGGCGCCGCTCCTGGGGGCTGCGCCCCCAGCCCCCCCTCGCGCTGAACGCGCTCGTCCTCAAACGCCGGACGGGCTGATTCTTGGAACCCGTGTCGCCTTCTTACCCTCCGTACGTATATGGGGTTCTCGAACCGCCCGGCCGTATGGGCGCTGCCCGCCGCCCTGGCCCTGCTCGCCGGATGCGCCGTGCTGCCTGGGCTTTCCGGGCTGCCCGCCCCGCAGACCGAGGCGACGCCCACGGACGGGCTGCCGTCGGTCGGTGTCCTGGTCGCCGACGGCGAGCACTGGTGCACGGCCACCGTCGTCGACAGCCCTCAGGGCAATGTCATCGCCACGGCCGGGCACTGTGTACGGAACGTCGACGAGGACGGCCAGGTCGAGGACCTCACCGAGGAGGACGACCTCGCCTTCGCCCCCGGCTTCGGCGGCTCCGGCGACGGCCGCACACCGTACGGCCGGTGGCGCGTGAAGGGCGCCTACCTCGACGACCGCTGGCGGGACCAGGCCGACGACCGCGCGGACTACGCGTTTCTGACCCTGGAGCCGGACGACCGGGGCCGCGCCATCCAGGATGTCGTCGGCGCGGCCCGCCCCGACTGGTCCTCCGGCTTCGACCGCGAGGTGACGGTGTACGGCTACCCCGACGCCGAGCACAACCCCGAGAACCGTCAGGTCGCGTGCCGCACGCACACGTCCCGGGACAAGGACGAGCCGTACATGCTGCACATGCGGTGCGGCGGCTTCTGGACGGGCACGAGCGGCAGCCCGTGGCTCACGGAGTTCGGCGGGCCGGGGCGGCCGGGACGGCTGATCGGGGTGCTCAGCGGGGGCGACACGGACGAGGAGTCGACGGCGGTGCTGTTCACCGAGGCGACGAGGAAGGTGTACGAGAAGGCTGTCGCGGCAGGCTAGTGCCGGTGCCGGTGCCGGTGCCGGTGGCGCCCTCGGCCACGACGTGCGCCCCCGCGGACACAGACTCCGTCGCCCTCCCCTGCAACCGCAGCGCCAGGAACGCCGCCCCCAGCGCGGCCAGCGTCATCCCGGCCCCGGCCCAGGCCGGTGACGTAAAGCCGAGCTTCGCGTCGATGACCGTGCCGCCGAGCCAGGGGCCACTGGTGTTGCCGAGGTTGAAGGCGGCCGTGGCGGTGGCACCGGCGAGGGTCGGGGCGGCCCCGGCGACGTTGAACATCCGGGCGTTCAGCGCGGGCGCCGTATAGAAGGCCGAGACGCCGATGAGGAAGGACAGCACAACGGCCACGGCCGCGACCTCGGCGAACAGCCCGAGCACGGCGAGAAAGACGGTAGAAGCGACGATCCCGCTGAACATCACGGCGAACAGCCGCCCGTCGGCGATCCGCCCGCCCACGGTCGTCCCGACGAGCGCGCCGATCCCGAAGAGCATGAGCACGGTGGGCACCCAGCCGGAGTCGAGCCCCGACACATCGGTGAGCAGCGACGCGAGGTAGCTGAACGCGCAGAACACGCCACCGCCCGCGAGCGTGATCACGGCGATCTGCACCCAGACCTGCGGGTCCCGGTAGATGGTCAACTCCCGCCGCAACTGCGGCTTCTCGGCGGGCACGGGGATCCGCGGAATCAGCGTCGCGACCCCGACGAGCGCCAGCGCGGAGGCGGCCCCTACGGCCCAGAATGCCGACCGCCACCCGAGGTGCTCCCCGAGAAACGCCCCGATGGGAACGCCGACCACATTGGCGATGGAAAGCCCGCCGATCATCACGCCCATGGCCCGGGCCCGGGCGTCGCGGTCCACCGTCGCGATGGCCACGGAGGCGCCGACGGCCCAGAACCCGGCGCAGGCGAGCGCACTGATCACACGCGAGGCGAACAGAATCTCGTACGTCGGCGCGAGCGCCCCCGCGACCTGCCCGAGCCCGAAGACGCTGATGAGCGAGATGAGCGTGGTCCGCCGTGGCAGCCGCAGCGTGGCGGCGGCAAGCACGGGCGCGCCCACGACCATGCCGATCGCGAAGGCGGAGATCAGCAGCCCGGCCCGCGGAATGGACACATCCATGTCGTCGGCGATCGCCGGAAGCAACCCGGAGAGCATGAACTCGCTGGTCCCGAGCGCGAAGACGGCGAGACCGAGGGTGTATACGGCGACGGGCATACGGCCGGGTCGGCCGGGTCGGTTGGAGCGGTTGGAACGGTTGGGTCGGGCGGAACCGGAGGCGCTTTCGGTTTCGGGCATGTCAGGTGCGAACCGTGCGGGTGCCCCTTTCATTCCCGCTCATTCCCGCCGTGACGGTTGTCTCAATCGCAGAGCGACTCCAACTCGGCGGCGAGATTGCGCCGCGCCCGCGCCTCCCACTCGGCGGCCCCGTACGGCGTACGGAACAGCCGAGGCAGCGCGAGCAACTGCCGCAGCACATCGGCCCGCCCCGCGCGGAAGGCGTCGTCGGGCACGAACCCGTATTCCTCACGGACGGCGGCGGCGTACGCGGCGTACGCCTCGGGCTCGGCGGCAAGGATGGCGAGGTCGGCGTCACACAGGGCTTCACCGTTCCGGTCGCCCTCGGCCGGGTCGTGCGTGACGGTCAGCCGCACGAGCCGCGCGACCTCGGCGGTCTGCTCCTGGCTCAACCCGGCCTCGGGCAGGGCCCGTTCGGCGAGCCGGGCCGACCGCTCCTCGTTCTCGGACCGCTCGGGAAGGTAGACGGCGTCGTGGAACCAGGCGGCCAGGCGTACGAGCTCGGGGTCATCGGCGTGCTCACCGAGTGCGCCGTCTAGATGCCGGAGCACGGCCGCGAGGTGGTCGAGCGTGTGATAGCGGCGCTGCGGCTCGGCCCATCGGGTGAGGAGGTTGTCGGCGTACGGGCCGGGGTCGGGCTTGTCGTCGCCACCGCGCGCGGCGAGCAGGGTGTCGGCCCAGCGGCGGCGGAGGTCGGCGTCGCGGTCTCGGTTGTCGGCGGTCACGTCGGCGGTCATGGGGTGAGCCTATTGACCGCGCGGTGCCCCTCAGGAGTAGCGAGGAAATGTGGAGGTGTCGACGGTCCACGCGCCCACCTGGACCGTGTCTCCGAATTTGGCCTTGCGTGGTGTGTCCCGGTAGCGGGGCTCGCCGCTTGCCGCATCGGGGGCGGAGTGGACGGTGATCGTGCCGTCCCTCGGGTCGATGATGACGTAGAGGGGGACACCCATGCGTGGGTAGTCGCGGAGCTTGGCGATGTGGTCGTTTCCCGGATTTGAAGGAGACACCACCTCGAAGGCCACGGAGACATCCGGAGCGAATGCCGCGAAGTCCTCGGTCTGCCGGCTGCGGGCCTCCCGTGTCATGACGACCAAGTCGGAGGTGCGGCACAGTCCGAGCCCGGGGTGGTGGACGCGGCACTCCCCGCTGGCAACCGCGTCACCGTCCTGGGACCGGATCTGGAAGACGAGTTCCGCCACGATCTCTCCATGCGGGAGGGAGGGGCACATCATGTGGACGGTGATCTCCTGGTTCGCGATGTCTGCCCGTACGTGCTGGCCACGCCGGTCCATCTCGCCCTCGATGGCCTCGACGGCTTCCTGGAGCTGCTGATACGTGATGATCGGCCCGTCCGATTCAACCGGATGTGCGCTCATGCTGTCTCCCTCTCCGGCGTTTCTGGTATCGACGGTACCTAACGCCGCACCGGAGTATGCGCTCATGCGGGTGGAGGTCAAGACGGCCGCTTGAACGTGAGGGTCAGACCCCGCGTTCCCTGCATCTGGCCCGTGCCGATGAGCTGGATGCCGCCGGTTGCCGTGACCTGGACGGAGAGGGTCGCCTCCGCGAGGGGGAGGGTGCCCTCGCGGGCTGCGGCGTCGGCGAAGAGTTGCTGGAGCGCGTCGACCGTCTCGGTGAGGTTCTTGCGGAGGGGGCCCAGGGGGACCTGGCGGAGGACCGGGGTGGTGTCGTCGTCCTCGTCGCGGCGGCCGAACAGGCCCTTGGTGTCGGTGTCTTCGCCCTCTTCGCCCTCTTCGGGCTCGTCCGTGACCCAGAAGGCGAGGGTCGGCTCGGCCGGGGCCTTGTCAGCGGCGGTCTGGTCCAGTTCGTCCATAGGGTGATTATGCGTCGTTGAACCAGTTCTCCGCCTCGTGCTTGAAGCCCAACTCGGTTGCTGCTTCGGCCACTTCGCGGAAGGTCCGGCCGGTGGCCAGGGCGGCGGATGCCAGTTCCGCGAGACGGAGGGGGGTGCCCGGAGGTACGTCGGGTGCGCCGGGGTGCACGCCGGGTGCCTCGTCCCGGGTTGTCGGCGAGAGGTGGCGCGCGAGGAGTTCGTCGTGGGCCGGGTCGGTGGCCTCGGGGATCCTGACGCCCGCTTCCCTGAGGCCCGCCCTGAGCCGTGACTCGGGAACGTCGGCCAGTGTGGCTGCCACGCGGAGGCAGGTGGGGGTCACGATGGCCTCGGTGTGGCGGTGGTCGGGTGCGCCGGGCGCCATGAACCGGTTGAGCCCTGGAAACGCGGCCCCCGGGGCATCGGACACCGAGAAGCCGAGTTCGGCGAGCGCCGACCGTGCGTCCGTGACGGTAAGGTCCGTGAAGGCACGGTGGAGGAGGCGTTCGACCTCGCTTGCCGCGATGGTGCGGGACCACGTAGAGGTGAGCCCCGCCCTGTTCACCGTTCTGTGTGCGGCCGGGACTGCGGCTGGTGCGTCGTCGGGCACGGTGAAACCGAGCAGGGCCAGGCGCCGTGCGAGTTCGCGCGGGGTTGCTCCCAAAACGTCGGCCGCGCAGATGAGTTGACTGCGCGTGATGCGGCTCGCATCCGACGGGGACGCGGGCAGGGCGTCGGGGTGTGCCATCAGGGCGACCGAGACGTGGTGCCGGGAGTCGTTGAACTCCGGCCAGTTCGGGAGCTGTTCTTCGAGCGAGTCGGGCAGGACGTAACCCAGTTCGGCCAGGCGCACCGAGGTCTTGTCGGGCCTTTCGAGGCCGAGCAGATGGGCCAGGTGCACCACGCCGCCGGGTGGCAGCCATTCGGCGTGGACGTTCCAGGTATCGGGCCGCTCCACCCGCAGGAGAGGCAGGTCGCCGGGAGCGGCCTGGGCGAGCGCGCCGAGCGGGGCGATGCGGTAGCCGAGGTCGCGAAGCCTGTCGGTGACCTCGCTCACGGGCAGACGCAGGGCGTACGCCGTCGCGAGGACCTCTTCGGCCTGCAAAGGCTCGTCTCCCTGCCGCCAGGGGATCAGGTCCCGCACGGCGTTGAGTTCGAACGACAGATCATCGTCGTCATCCAGCGGCGGGAGAATCCCGGGGTCCCAGTCCTTATCGATAGGGCCGAAGTCGACCCGGGTCCTTTCGTAGCGACCCGACGCATATTGGAATGCCGCACGCCAGGACTTCACGGTGAGGCGCGCGTTCACGACGAAGAGGCGGAGATCCACGGGGGTTCCGGTGGGTGGCATCCCGGTGGGGAGTCCGAGGAGCGCGCGCAGCCGCCAGCGGACCAGCGGTTCGGGCAGCGTGAGGAGCAGCAAGGCCGTGGCCTTGTTGTCGTACTCCTGCGCGGAGTGGATGCCCGTCACGACGGGCAACAGCTCCAGGTCCAGCGGGAAGAGTCCCGTCCGGCTCGCGTGGAGCGTGCCGTTCCCGGTGTCCCAGGAAAGGCGCAGCTCCATGGCGCGGGCGAGAACCTCATCGGCGAGGATCGTGTCGTCCTCGTACAGGTCCAGAAGCCATGTGTGGGTGAGGAGATCAGGGCGGCCCATCAGGTCGTCGACAGCCGCCATGCACTTCGCGCGGACGGCATCCTGGTCGTATTCGATGATCCGCTGCCGGTCGACGGACAGGCGGGCCTCGCCGCCGTGCAGGTTGACCACCCGGCCGGTCGGCCGGTCGCGCAGCACGTTGTGGCTGTTCGCTCCCACGATGCCGTCCACCAGGAGTTGGCCGCCGTACGGCACCCACCACACGTCGTTTCCGCGAGACGGCTGTGGCGGAACGGTCCGGTCCGCCGCTAGCACGCCGGGCTCCCAGACCCGCTCCTCCCCACCGCCACGCGCGATCACCCGGTACGGAGCAACCATGAGCCGCCTGCGCAGGACCTCGTCCGGCGACGGCACATCCCGGCCGGGAGCCGCGTACAGCCGGACCCTCGTCCCCGACTCGGTGCCCTGCCCCAGATCCTCCACGCGGAACAGGTTCCCGGGACCGGCGATCGTCACCTTCAGGAGCGGGCCGGGCCGACCGTCGCGGCCCAGGCGGCACGTCCACACCGTGATCTCGTCCGCGATCATGAAGTAACTCAGTACACCGATGCCGAAGCGGCTCACGGGGTCCAGCGTCACCGGCGGGTCGAGCGAGGCCCACAGCCCGCCCTCCTCGATGTACTCCGGCAGATCCACGAAGCGGGCGCCACCCCGGGAGAACGCACCGGTCAGTTCCGTGACGCCCATGCCGACGCCGTTGTCCGCACACTCCAGGTAGGCGCGGCCCGAGTCGTCCACGCCCTCCGTGAAGGTGATCTCGCCCTCCCAGGCGGCGGTCCGGTGGCCCGTGCGGTGCAGGTATTCGGTGCGGGCCGCGCGGTACCGGCAGGCGTCGAGCGCGTTCTGGTACAGCTCCCTGATGGCCAGACCCCGCTCGCCGTAGAGCTGCTCGCCCATCAGGAGTTCCTGGATCCGCTCCTCGTCCAGGCGGAAGCGGATGCCCGCGGAGAGGTTCGCGGGTGCCGCCGAGGTGAGGCGTACGTCCCGGGCGTCGGCGTACGCGGGAAGGGGGCTCAGCGGGGCCAGCGGGCCGTCGGTCGAGGCGAGGTGGTTGAGTTCCCGCAGCAGGGCGTCCACGTCCTCCGCGTGCTCCTTCAGCGCGGCGAGCACCGCAGGGTGCTCGCACTCGGCCCGCAGGGAGCGGCCGACGCCGGACGGGTGCCACTGGGACTTGCGCACCGTGGCGAACAGGGCGTCGAGGTCCACGCTGTCGGAGATGCCCAGGTGCTCCACCAGGACCTCCGGCAGGTCGGCCGGGTCGATCGCCAGCGCGTGCGCGGCCTTGAGCAGGGCCGAGACCAGGCGTTCCCGCACCGTGTGTTCGTCGGCCGTGCTCGGTGCGACCTCGCGCCGGTCCTCCAGGGCCGTGATGCGGGCCGTGCCCGGGGCGGAGACCGGGGCAACGCGCTGCTCCTTGAGGTAGCGCAGCAGACGGTGCTCGGCCAGCTCGGACCGCGTCCAGTCGCTGTCGCTCGGCACGTCCTCGTCGGAGGCCACCGTCGCCGCGAAAACTGCCGGGTCCTGGATCAGCCACCGGTGGTAGGCCCACCAGCGGATCTGGCGCAGCGCCTCGGACTGCCACGGCAGGGTGCGGATGCGGCGCTTGAGCCGCGGGAATTGCCCCAGGAATTCGTCGAGTTCGGCTTCCGGGGGCTGTCGCTCGGCCGCCTGCCGCGCCCAGTGCGCCTGCGCCGCGAAGGGCAGCAGTACGAGGTGTGCCGCCTCCGTCGGCGACAGGACCGTGCCCGGCGCCAGGCGGCGGAGCAGAAAACCCAGACGGTCCGTCGTACGGTGCGCCAACTCGGCGTCGTGCCACGGGTCTTCGGACATGACGTCAGACAACTGGTCGCAGGTCCGCGCGTACCGGCTCACCAGCGCCCCGCACACTTGCCGCACCTGCTCGACCGTCGCGCTCAGCTCCGGGGCGGTGAACTGCCAGGCCGGGTGGGACGCGGCGGCCTCGACCCAGGTGCGCTCGGTGTCGCTCGTCCTGTCGCCCGACCGGCCGTCCGGCGGCAGCAGCGTGAACTCGTCCTCTGGCGTCTCGGTCAGGGCGCGGATGCGCTGGGGGCGGCCGGGTTTGGCGTGTTCGGTGTGGAGGGTGTCGATCCGTTCCTGTGCGGCGGTACGGAATGTCCCGAGGGTTCCGGTTCCGGTTGCCGTCCGGTCCTGCAGCAGGTCCGTCACCGCCTCCGAAAAGAGGCTGAAGCTTGCGTCCTCGGTGCGTACGAAGCGCGCGTACTCGCCCGGTGAACAGGCGTAGACATACGCCACCTTGCGGTCGCGGGCCAGTTCGGTCTTCCGCCTCGACCAGCCCGACGTGGACTTCGTGTCGCGCTCGATGCCTTCGCGGCACGCGTCGATCAGGAAGACGACCTGCTCGGCGCGGCTCTCCTCGATTTCATCCCGCCAGTCGATCTCGATGCAGCCCTTGGCAAAGGTGAGGAGTTCGGTACGGATGTCCTCGGGGACGAGGTAGTCCTTGCCCCGGTGGTGCACCCCGTGTCCGCTCAGCACGATGAGCAGCCGGTCCCCGCGCTCGGCCTCGCCGAGGAACTGGGTGACCTCACCGTTCACTTCGTTCGGCGTGACCAGGGGGAGCTGTGCCACGGCAGCCTGATGGAAGCCTCGTGCCACCAGGGCGGCGCTCATCCGCTCCAGATCGTCCGGGATGAACGGCAGGGGTGTGATCCCCGGCGCCCCGTAGTTTGCGGCCCCGATCAGCAGGGCCTTGTATTTCGGCTCCCCCATGCCTTGCTGCTGCGGTCAGGCGGAGGCAGAGGCGGCGTGCGTCGCGAAGGCGCTCCAGGCGTCCGGCGTGACCGTGAGCATCGGGCCGTCGGGGTTCTTGGAGTCGCGGATGTGGATGGCGGTGGGGTGGGCGGCGATTTCGACGCAGTCGCCGCCCTCGCTGCTGCTGTAGCTGGACTTCCGCCAGTCGTAGGCGACTTCGAGGCAGTCGCCGCCCTCGTCGCTGCTGTAGCTCGACTTGAACCAGTGAAGTGCCGCGGTGGTCATTTCTCTCCCAGCAAGTGGTCCAGCACGCCCTTGGTCTTCTTGGGGGTCAGGGCCTGTGACCGCAGCATCGCATACCTGCGTGCCAGGATGGACACCTCGTCCGGATCAGAGACCCACTGACTGCCGCGCGGCGTCTCCATGTATGCGAGGTGCTGGTGTTCGGGGGTTTCCAGGAGGGTGAAGGGACCTGCGTCGCCCGCGTTCTCCTCGGCGTCCAGGGGCAGGATCTGCAGGGTCAGGCCGGGCAGGTCCGCCATGGTGCGCAGGTACCTCAACTGATCTTTGCGTACAAGGGGATCGGCGAAGGCCATACGCAGTGCGGGCTCCCAGATAATGAAGCTCCCCGTGGGAGGCTCCTTGCGCTGGAAGATGCCCTGGCGTTCGATGCGAGCGGCCACCTTCGTCTCGATCTCGTCCTCGTCGTACGCGGGTACGCGCTGTTGCAGCAGGGCGCGGGCGTACTCCGAGGTCTGGAGTAGCCCCGGGATGGCCAGGGCGTCGTACTTGCACAGGGCGATGGCTTTCTGCTCCTGGTCGATGTACTTCTCGGCCCACAACGGGAACTGGTCTATCTCCGGCATGTTCTCCACCGCGACCGTCAACGCCCCCTTGGTGTCGAGGAGTTGGTCGATCGTCTCGGCCAGATCCGGCATCAGCGGGCGCCTGCCCTGCTCGATCGCCGCGATCGTGGACTCGGCGATCACCAGGCGTTCGGCCAGTTCCACCTGAGTGAGGCCCGCGAACTGGCGGAACAGGGCGAGGAGCCTGCCCACCATTTTCATCGCCGAAGGGTTCCTGCGCGCGCGGTTCCTGGGGCTCATAACACCCAATGTCCCCCGCCCCTTTCCTCTTTCACCCCGACTCAACCCCGACAAGTAATCTGTCGGGGTCGACCCACTGCACCACGGTAACCACGCTGCGTGACGCTCGTCCCATGAACGAGGAACTCCAACTCCCCACTCTCCGCGATAAGTTCTATCGGCGTGAGCGCCGGTGCGTCCCCGCCGCCCGGGCCTTCGTCCAGGACGCCCTCTCCGAGTGGGACTTCTCCTCCGCCGCCCGCTGTGCCGACGTACTTCTGTGCGTGAGCGAGCTCGCGACCAATGCCCTGCTGCACGGCGTCCCGCCCGGCCGCGGGTTTCTGGTGAGACTGGCGTACGACGGTGACGTACTCCGCGTGGAAGTGCACGACAGCGGCGACGGCGTGCCCCGTATCCCTGAACTCCAGGAAGACGAACGCGAGGGCGGACACGGCCTGTTGCTCGTGTCCGCCCTCGCCGACAAGTGGGGCGTCGGGGCCCGGGCCCCCGGCAAAACCGCCTGGTGCGAGTTCACGCTGCCTTGAAGCGGCGTGGCCTGGTTCAGTACCGGGGGAACTTGGCGGTGTCGATCGTCCACGCGCCCATCTGGACGGTGTCCCCAAACTTGTACTTGCGCGAGGTGTCCCGGTACCGGGGTTCGCCGGCGGCGGTGTCGGGGTCGGAGTAGACGGTGACCGTGCCGTCTCTCGGGTCGATGATCACGTAGATCGGGACGCCCATGCGGGGATACTCGCGGAGCTTGGCGAGGTAGTCGTTGCCCGGGTTCGAGCGGGAGACCACTTCGATGGCGACGGAGACATCGGGGCCGAACGTCGCGAAGTCGTCGTCATCCTGCTCTTCGAAGACCTCTTGGGTCATGAGGAGAAGATCGGCGGTTCGGCAGAGCCCGAGCTCAGGGTGGTGGACGCGGCCTTCGGCGGCGCCGACGATCGACTCGTCCTGGATCCCGATCTGTTTGCTGATGCTGTAGACGATGTGCCCATGCTTGGTGGAGGGGGACATCATGTGGACGGTGATCTCCTCGTTCGCGATGTCTGCCCGCACGCGCTGGCCCTGGTTGTCCGCCGCTGCCTCGATGGTCTCGGCGAGGTTCTGGAGCTGCTCATACGTGACCGACGACCTCGGCCGCTCGACCGGCTGCGCGCTCATGGTGTCTCTCCCTCCGGTACCCGTCCTGCTCTTGACGGTACGCGGTTACGCGGCCGCGTGCGCTCAACGCACGACGACAACGTAACCACGCTCCGTGACATTCGTCTCGCGAACCAGCAACTTCAACGCTCTGGGTTCACAGCGCCTTGAAGCGGCGCAGGCGCAGGCTGTTCCCCACCACGAAGACCGACGAGAAGGCCATGGCCGCGCCCGCGATCATCGGGTTGAGCAGGCCCGCCGCGGCCAGCGGGAGCGCTGCCACGTTGTACGCGAAGGCCCAGAAGAGGTTCGACTTGATCGTGCCCAGGGTGCGGCGCGACAGGCGGATGGCGTCGGCCGCTGCCCTCAAGTCGCCTCGTACCAGGGTCAGGTCGCCCGCTTCGATGGCCGCGTCCGTGCCCGTGCCCATGGCCAGGCCCAGGTCGGCCTGGGCGAGGGCGGCCGCGTCGTTGACGCCGTCGCCGACCATCGCGACCGACTTGCCCTCGGACTGGAGGCGCTTGACCACGTCGACCTTGTCCTGCGGCAGTACTTCGGCGATCACATGCTCCGGCGCGATGCCGACCTCCGCCGCCACCGACTCCGCTACCGCCTTGTTGTCGCCGGTGAGGAGGATGGGGGTCAGGCCCAGGGTGCGCAGCTTCTCGATCGCCTCGGGGCTCGTTTCCTTGACCGCGTCCGCTACCTCCAGGATCGCTCTCGCCTCGCCGTCCCACGCGACCGCGATGGCCGTACGTCCGGCCGCCTCCGCGGCTGCCTTCGCCGCCGCCAGGGCGTCCGGCAGGGTGATCGCCCATTCCTTCAGTAGCTGCTCGCGGCCTACCAGGACCGCGTGGCCCTCGACGATGCCCTGGACGCCGAGTCCGGCGACGTTCGCGAAGTCCTCGGGGGTGGGCAGGGGGCCGACCTGCGTCGCGGCCGCCGTCGCCACCGCCTGCGCGATGGGGTGTTCCGACGCGTGCTCCAACGCGCCTGCCAGGCGCAGGACTTCGGCCTCCGGTACGCCGGGTGCGGTGTGCGTCGTACGCAGGGTCATCTGGCCCGTCGTGACCGTGCCGGTCTTGTCCAGGACGATGGTGTCCACGCGACGGGTGGACTCCAGGACCTCCGGGCCCTTGATGAGGATGCCGAGCTGGGCGCCGCGGCCGGTGCCGACCATGAGGGCGGTCGGGGTGGCCAGGCCGAGCGCGCACGGGCAGGCGATGATCAGGACCGCGACCGCCGCCGTGAACGCCGCCGTCAGGCCCGCGCCGCTGCCGAGCCAGAAGCCGAGGGTGGCGAGGGCGAGGACGATCACCACCGGGACGAAGACCGCGGAGATACGGTCGGCCAGGCGCTGGGCCGCGGCCTTGCCGTTCTGGGCGTCCTCGACGAGCTTGGCCATCCGGGCGAGTTGGGTGTCGGCGCCTACGCGGGTGGCCTCGACGACCAGGCGGCCGCCCGCGTTCAGGGTCGCGCCCGTGACGGAGTCACCGACGCCGACCTCCACGGGGACCGACTCGCCGGTGAGCATCGACGCGTCCACCGCCGACGAGCCCTCCACCACCGTGCCGTCCGTGGCGATCTTCTCGCCGGGGCGGACCAGGAAGCGGTCACCGACCGTCAACTCGGCCGTCGGGACGGTGACTTCGCGGCCGCCGTCCCGGATGACCGTGACCTCTTTCGCGCCCAGTTCGAGCAGCGCCTTCAGGGCCGCGCCCGCCTTCCGCTTCGAGCGGGCCTCGAAGTAGCGGCCCGCCAGGATGAAGGCGGTGACCCCGGCCGCGGCCTCGAGATAGATGTTCCCGGCGCCGTCGGTGCGGGCGATGGTCAGCTCGAAGGGGTGCGTCATGCCGGGCATACCGGCCGTACCGAAGAACAGGGCCCAGAGCGACCAGAGGAACGCCGCCGACGTACCGACCGAGATCAGGGTGTCCATGGTCGCCGCGCCGTGCTTGGCGTTGGTCCAGGCCGCGCGGTGGAAGGGCCAGGCCGCGTACGTCACGACCGGGGCGGCCAGGGTCAGGGACAGCCACTGCCAGTACTCGAACTGGAGCGCCGGGATCATCGCCATCGCGATCACCGGTACGGCGAGTGCGACCGCGGTGGTCAACCGCTGGCGCAGCGGGCGGAGTTCGTCCGGTTCCGGTTCCGGTGCCTCGCCTTGGGCCGTCGAGCCCTCGGCCCCTGTCGATGTCGGTCGTACGGGTTCGGGGACCGGTTCCTGTGCCGTGTAGCCGGTGGCTTCGACGGTGGCGATCAGGTCGGTCACGGCGACGTCGCCGGAGTAGCTGACCTTCGCCTTCTCGGTGGCGTAGTTGACGGTGGCCTCGACCCCGTCCATGCGGTTGAGCTTCTTCTCGATCCGGGCGGCGCAGGAGGCGCAGGTCATGCCGCCGATCGCGAGTTCCACCTCCGCTGATGCGGGGTTGTGCGTCGTGGTCGTGGTCGTGGTCGTGGTGGTGGTCATGGGTTCTGCTCCTCCGGCCTTCCAGTGAGTACCCCTGGGGGGTATGCTTCGGCTCTGCCATGTATACCCCCTGGGTGTATCTGGCGCAAGGCCAAGAACCGAACCTCAAGGAGCACGTACGTCATGAACACCGGACTCAAGATCACCGCATTCGCCGCCGCGGTCGCCGCGACCTTCGGCACCGCCTACGCCGTGGGCAGCGGCGTCGGCCCCGTGGTGGATGCCAAGGAGCAAGCGCACTCGCAGCACCGCGGCGACCCCGGCGAGCAGCCCGCTGCACCCGAAGGCTCCGTGCCGGGCGGGCTCCAGGTCTCCGAACGCGGCTACACGCTCGACCTCGCGACCCCGCGCCTCGCCGCGGGCGAGCGCTCCCAGCTGCGGTTCGCCATCGAGGACAGCCGTGGCCGCAAGGTCACCGCGTACCAGCGCGAGCACGCGAAGGAGCTGCATCTGATCGTCGCCTCGGACGACCTGGCCACCTACCGGCACCTGCACCCGAAGCGGGCCGCCGACGGCACCTGGTCCACCCCCGTCGAGCTGCCGAAGGCCGGGGGTTACCGGGTGTTCGCGGACTTCACGCCGCGCGGTGGCGAAGGGGTGACCCTCGGGGCCGATCTGGCGGTCTCCGGGGCGTACGAGCCCGCCGGACTGCCCCGGCCCGACGCCACCGCCGAGGTCGGCGACGGCTACGAGGTGATCCTCGGCGGCGGCCTCACCCCGGGCAGGGAGGGCAAGTTGGACCTGAGGGTCGCCAAGGACGGTGAGCCGGTGCGGGATCTGGAGCCCTATCTCGGGGCGTACGGGCACCTCGTCGCGCTGCGCTCCGGCGACCTCGCGTATCTGCATGTGCACCCGGAGGAGGGCGGGCCCGGGCCGGAGGTCTCGTTCGCGACGACGCCGCCGAGCCCGGGGACGTACCGCCTCTTCCTGGACTTCAAGCACCAGGGGAAGGTGCGGACGGCGGCCTTCACGGTGCGGTCAGGGGCTCCTGAGGGAGGGGCGGAATCCGGGCACGCCCACTGATCGTCACCCGGGGCCGGTGGGCGGCGCGTACCCTGGAGAAGATTGGACTAGACCTGTAGTGCCCCCAGAGCCCCGGAAGAAGAGAGGCCCCATGAGCAACCGTGCAGTCCTGGAGGTGATCGCCCTCGACGCCGCGGACGCGATCGCCGCCCAGGCCGGTGGCGCGGACCGCCTTGAGCTGGTCACGGACATGGCCGCGGACGGGCTCACGCCGAGCCCGGCCGTGCTCGCCGAGATCCGCGCCGCCGTCGAGATCCCGCTGCGCGTGATGCTGCGGGCCGCGGACGGGTTCGCGGCCGGGGGTGCGGAGGCGCTCGACGGTCTCGTACGGCAGGCGCGGGCGCTGCGGGCCGAGGGTGCGGACGAGTTCGTGCTCGGGTTCCTCGACGAGACCGGCGGGCCGGACCTGGTGGCGGTGGAGCGGCTGGTCGCGGAGCTCGACGGGGCGCCGTGGACCTTCCACCGGGCGATCGACCGCGCCGCGGACCGGGACGCCCTGCGCAAACAACTCGCCGAACTCCCGGGGCTCGACACGTACTTGACGGCCGGGTCGGCCGACGGCGTCGACGCGGGCCTCGCGACGCTGCTCGCCGAGGCGGCCCGGCGCGGCGACCCCGGCTACGGGCAGCGGATCCTGGTCGGCGGCGGGCTGCGGCTCGCGCATGTGCCACGGCTGCGGGCGGCCGGGATCGACGCGTTCCACATCGGTGGGGCGGCGAGGCCCTCCGGGTGGGGGGAGCCAGTGTCGGCGGAGGCTGTTGCCGAGTGGCGGGGTGCGCTGGGGGAGTAGGCGGACCGCCTACGGATTCTTGAGCCAGGTTTCCTCCAGTGAGAACGTCGCCCCCTCCGTGTGCCGTACGCGGAACAGGGATGTCTTGTGGGCGGGGTAGTACACGCAGGTATGGATCGGGCCGAGGGCGAGGTCGCACAGGCCGTCCCAGTCGAAGGTGTTCTGCTCCTCCTCCAGGTCGAGCTCGGCCTCGGCCATGGCCTCGGCGGTGATGCCGAGCGCCCGTACGATTTCGCGCGGGTCGCCGTCGACGGTCCAGGGGTCCTCGCCGTGCCAGCCCTCCGCCTCCAGAGAGGGTCCGCCGGGTACGTGGATCGCGTACTCCATGTGGTCCATGCCGCCCCCGCAGTCGACCCAGGCCGCGCCGACGATCAGGGCGTCCGGGGAGCGGGTGCGCAGCGACGCGGCCTGCGTCAGGAGCGGTTGGTTGCCCCAGCTGTCGGCCAGGGCCGGGTCGGATATGGAGATCACGTCGCCCCAGTGGCCGACCTCTATGAAGTCCAGGTCGTCCCGGGACCCCAGGTAGGGGTACTCGCTCCCGGGCGGCAGCGTCTCCAGGACCGTGTCCACGGTGCCGAACGATTCCGCGAACTTCCGGGCCGCTACCGGGTCGTGCGGCGGGAGGTCCATGGGTCCCGTGCGGTCCTTGGAGGCCTTCAGCGCGGCGAGCGTCCCGGGTCCGACCACGGTGAGGGTGTGCTCGCCGTTGACCCGGACCTCCGTCTCCGGCGGCACGTCCCAGTACGAGGTGTCTGTCGTCCTAGCCATGCGCGTCACCCTAGGGGCGGCCACTGACAATCCGGCCGCAGCCGTTCAACAAGCCAACTGGCCTGGCAGCTCCGCCGAATGAATCACCGTCAGGCCCGATACCGCTCGCGTCAGAGCCACGTACAAGCGGCGCAGCCCGGTCCGTTCGTCCGGCTCGCCGTCGACCACGGCCGCGGGCTCGTCCAGGACCACGTAGTCGTACTCCAGGCCCTTCGCGAGCGACGCGGGCACCAGCGTCAGGCGGGCCTCCGCCGTCGTCTCCTCGCCCGGCGCGAGATACGCCAGGCCCGCCTCCGTCAGGGCCTGAGCGAGGTCGGGTACGCGGGCGTCCGCCGCGATCAGGCCGATCGAGCCCTCCCGTTCCAGGGACGCGACGCAGGCCGCGACCGTCGCCGCGGTCAGATCGGCGGGTTCTGTGGGTTGGGCGGGTTCTGCGGACTCGACCCGGCGTACCTCCAACGACCCCGGCGCCGCACGCACCGACTCCACCGCCGTCAGGCCCGGCGCGATGTCCGGGAGCAGCCGGGACGCGTACGCGATCACCTCGCGCGGTACGCGGAATCCGGCCGTCAGCTCCTCCACGACGCCCGCGTTCTTGCCCAGGTGAGCGAGGGCCTCGGCCCAACTCCGCGTCGCCCAGGGCGTGGTGCCCTGCGCCAGGTCGCCCAGGACCGTCGCGGAACCGGTCGAGCAGCGGCGGCCCACCGCGCGGTACTGCATCGGGGAGAGGTCCTGTGCCTCGTCCAGGACCACGTGGCCGAGCGAGTGCGTCCGGGTCACCAGATCGCTCGCCTCGTCGATGAGGACCGCGTCCGCCGCCGACCACTTCGCGGACTTCACCGAGCGGGCCGGGCGCGCCCAGAGGATCGCCTTCTGCTCGTCCCCGTCGAGGACTCCGTCCGCGTGTACGGCGAGGAAGTCCGCGTCGGAGAGCAGGCGCAGGACGAGCTTCGCCGGGTCGACCTGCGGCCAGATCGCCTTGACCGCCGCTTTCACCGCCGTGTTGCGGGCCACCGCGTCCTGTACCCGGTCGTCCGGGGCCTCGCCCGCCTGCTCCATGCGTACGAGGACCGCGTGCGCGATCCGCTGCGGCAGGGCCTCGCGGGCGGCGCCGTAGCGGATGTCGCGGGTCAACAACTCTTCGACGATCTCGGTGAGTTCGTACGCCGGTACGCGCCAGCGGCGTGCGCCGCGCACCACCACGACCGGCTCCGTCGGCGGCGTGACGTACGAGCGCAGCGCCCGCCGCAGCACCTCGGCCATCCGTGCGTCGCCCTTGACGACGGCCGTCCCGGCGGGGTCGGTGCCCCGCACCTCCACGCCCGTCCCTCGCGTCACCAGGTCGTCGACCGTCGCCTGCTCGACCGCCAACTCGCCGAGTGCGGGCAGGACTTGCTCGATGTAATGCAGGAAGGACCTGTTCGGGCCGATGACGAGGGTGCCGGTGCGGGCGAGGCGCTCCCGGTGCGCGTAGAGCAGATACGCCACCCGGTGCAGGCCCACCGCCGTCTTTCCGGTGCCCGGGCCGCCCTGGACGCAGACGGTGCCGCCGAGTCCGGACCGTACGATCTCGTCCTGCTCCGGCTGGATCGTCGCCACGATGTCGCGCATCGGGCCCACGCGCGGCCGCTCGATCTCCTGCTGAAGGAGCTTGCTGGTGCGCGCCGCCTCGGCCGGGTCGGAGAGGTGCTCGTCCTCGTAGGCCGTCAACTCGCCACCCGTATAGCCGAAGCGGCGGCGCAGCGCGACATCCATCGGGTCCTTTTTCGAGGCCCGGTAGAAGGGCTGTGAGACCGGGGCGCGCCAGTCGATCACCATCGGGTCGCCGTCGGCGTCGTGCACATGCCGCCGCCCGATGTAGAACCGGTCGGCCCCCTCGGCTCCTTCGGCGTCCTCCCCGCCCACTGAGTGCAGAAAGTCCAGGCGGCCGAAGAACAGCGGGGTGTGCGCGAGGTCCGCCAGGGCCTTGATCCGCTCGTCGATCTGGTGCCCGAGGGCCTCGGCGTTCACCCAGTTCGCGGTCACGTCCCGGATGTCCAGGGCCTCGACGTCCGCACGCATCGCGCGCAGTGCGGTGCGGGACGCGGCCAGGTGCGCGCGCTCGCGGGCGAGGGGGTCGGGTGAGCCTGGCGTTTCGGGCGCGGGCATGGCGGTGCCTCCGGGGTGACGTGAGGGTGTGGGGTCGTACGTCGGCAGCCGACCGGTTTCCGTCCGGGCAGCAGCACTCCCTGAGGGAGGCGGGGAAGCGGGGATTGTAGGGCGGGGCTCGGGGCGGGAGCCAATGAATTTCCGGTCGGGGGGAACCCATGACGGGCCACATGTGTCTTTAAAGGCAGGCGTCCCGACGTAAGACGCTTATCGGCCAACCGGCCGTTACAAATCCCTTGATCTGCCCTGACTACCGTACGTACCGTGAGCGGAATGCCGACCACTACCCGGATGTCCCGCAGCCGCCCGCTGCCGTTGATCTCGAGGCCGCTGTGCAGTCCCAAGACCCGGGTAGGGTCGCGCCGATGACCCAACGGACTGTGCCCGCGACCGCGCCCCGTCGGACGTCCGCCGCCACGGCGGCCCGCCGCACGCTGCGCGCGCTCCGGTCGCCGCGCGTCCTGGCCGCCGGGACCCTGCTCGTCCTGTCCCTCGCCGCCCTCGCCGTGCTGTGCCTCCTGCTGCGCATACCGATGGCGGACGCCCTGGTCTACCGGGCCGAGGGCGCGGCGGTCGTGGACGGCACGGACCTGTACGGGTTCACCGTCACCGAGTGGTCGCTGCCCGCGACGTACCCGCCGTTCGCCGCGGTCCTGTTCGTGCCGACGACCTGGCCGTCCATAGGGCTTCTGAAGGTCCTCTTCGTCGTCGTCAACGCGGCGCTCCTCGCCCTCCTCGTGCATCTCTCCTGCCGCTTCGCGGGGCTCGGGTCGGGCACGAAGCGCCGGCCCTGGCTGCCGCTCGCCGTGACCGCGGTGGCCATATGGCTCGAGCCGGTCTTCCAGACGTTCGTTTTCGGACAGATCAACCTCGGGCTCGCCTGCCTCGTCCTATGGGATCTGTCCCGGCCGGACGGGGCGATCGGCAAGGGCTTCGCGCTCGGCATCGCCACCGGCATCAAGCTGACGCCCGGGATCTTCGTCGTCTACCTGCTCATCACCGGCCGGATCCGGGCCGGGCTCACCGCGATCGCGTCCTTCGTCGGCACCGTGCTGCTCGGGGTGCTCGTCCTGCCGCGGGCCAGCCTGGACTTCTGGACCCGGCGGATGTTCCAGACCGAGCGCGTCGGCAAGCCGTGGATCGTCGACAACCAGTCGCTCCAGGGCCTGGTCGCCCGCTTCCTGCACACCGCCGAGCCGAACTACCTGTGGCTCGGGCCCGCCGCGCTCGCCGGGATCGCCGGCCTGTGGCTGGCCCGCCGCGCCTTCCGGGACGGCAGCGACGCGTGGGGCATCCTGCTCACCGCGCTCACCGCGCTGCTCGTCTCGCCGATCAGCTGGTCCCACCACTGGGTGTGGTGCGTACCGCTGCTGATGCTGCTGTTCGCGGCGGGGCGGCCGGTGCTCGCGGCGGCGGTGGCGGTCCTGTTCACGGCCCGTACGTTCTGGATCCTGCCGCACGAGGGGATGCTCGACCTCAAGTACGCGTGGTGGCAACAGCCCTTCGCGTCGCCGTACCCGCTGCTCGCCCTCGGGTTGTTCGTGTGGGTGGCTCTGGTGGGGGTGCCGCGCCGACGCGAGGAGGAGTCCTCGGACGCGGCGGTCAGGGTGCCGCGCCCCAGGACAGCGAAATCCCCGTAGGTCGTCTAGTCCGCGGCCAGTACGTCGTCCGCATCCGTGATCCGGTACGCGTACCCCTGCTCGGCGAGGAACCGCTGGCGGTGCGCCGCGAAGTCCTGGTCGATGGTGTCGCGGGCGACGACCGAGTAGAACCGCGCCTCGTGCCCGTCGGCCTTGGGCCGCAGGACCCGCCCGAGCCGCTGCGCCTCCTCCTGCCGCGAGCCGAACGTGCCGGACACCTGGATGGCGACGGTCGCCTCCGGCAGGTCGATGGAGAAGTTCGCCACCTTCGACACGACGAGTACGGAGATCTCGCCCTGCCGGAAGGCGTCGAAGAGCTTCTCGCGCTGGGCGTTCGTGGTGTCGCCCTTGATGACGGGGGCGCCCAGGTGCTCGCCCAGCTCGTCGAGCTGATCGATGTACTGGCCGATCACCAGGGTCTGCTGACCCTCGTGCTTGCGCACCAGCGCCTCCGTCACCTTCCGCTTCGTCGCGGTGGTGGCGCAGAAGCGGTACTTCTCCTCGGCCTCGGCGGTGGCGTACGCGAGCCGCTCCGAGTCGGTGAGGTTGACCCGGACCTCCACACAGTCGGCGGGCGCGATGTACCCCTGGGCCTCGATCTCCTTCCAGGGCGCGTCGAACCGCTTGGGCCCGATGAGCGAGAAGACGTCGGACTCGCGCCCGTCCTCGCGTACGAGCGTCGCGGTGAGCCCGAGCCGCCGCCGCGCCTGGAGGTCGGCGGTGAACTTGAAGACCGGCGCGGGCAGCAGATGCACCTCGTCGTAGAGGATCAGCCCCCAGTCGCGGGAGTCGAAGAGCTCCAGGTGCGGATAGATGCCCTTCCGCTTCGTCGTAAGGACCTGATAGGTGGCGATGGTGACGGGCCGGATCTCCTTCTTCGTCCCGCTGTACTCGCCGATCTCGTCCTCGGTGAGGCTGGTACGGCGCACGAGCTCGTGCTTCCACTGCCGCGCGGACACGGTGTTGGTGACGAGGATCAGCGTGGTCGCCTTGGCCTGCGCCATCGCACCGGCCCCGACCAGCGTCTTTCCCGCACCGCAGGGCAGGACGACGACGCCGGACCCGCCGTGCCAGAAGTTCTCCACGGCCTGGTTCTGGTACGGCCGCAGCGCCCAGCCGTTCTCCTCCAGCGCGATGGGGTGCGCCTCCCCGTCGACGTACCCCGCAAGGTCCTCGGCGGGCCAGCCCAGCTTGAGCAGCGTCTGCTTGATCTGACCGCGCTCGGAGGGGTGCACGGCCACGGTGTCCGGATCGATCCGCGTGCCGACGAGCGGCGCGATCCGCTTCGACTTCAGGACCTCTTCGAGTACGGGCCGGTCGGTGGTGGTGAGCACGAGCCCGTGGGCCGGGTGCTTGCTGAGCGTGAGCCGCCCGTACCGGTCCATCGTCTCGGCGATGTCCACGAGCAGCGCGTGCGGCACGGGGTACCGCGAGTACTCGACCAGCGCGTCCACGACCTGCTCGGCGTCGTGCCCGGCGGCGCGCGCGTTCCACAGCCCGAGCGGCGTCACCCGGTACGTGTGGATGTGCTCCGGCGCCCGCTCCAGCTCGGCGAACGCGGCGATGGCCCGCCGACAGGCGCCGGCCAGCTCGTGGTCGACCTCCAGGAGGAGAGTCTTGTCGCTCTGGACGATGAGCGGTCCGTTCACGCGTTCCGTCCTTCCGATCACGGCCCGGCCCCGAGAAAGCGGCCGGTCAGCGCTGCGGCCAAGCGGCCAAACGTCCAGTGTGCCGCATAACACGCGAAAGCTGAGAGGCGCAGATCACGTGCGGCTCAGGTGCCGAGATGCCCGACTACCGTGCGCAAGGCCCGTCGCACCGCCTGTCGTGTCGCCTCTGTGTGGTCGATCGCCTCGAAGCCGTGGTGGGCGCCCGGGACGTCGATGATCTCCAGATTCGCGCCGGACTCCTGTGCCGCCGCCGTGAACTCCGCGACCGTCGCCGCGAACTCCGGGCTCTCCAGCTCCACGCGGGTCAGGACGATCGGCAGGCGGCCCGCCGCGCGCACCGCCCGGGGCGGGTGGAAGCGGGTGGGGTCCACGCCCCAGTTCGGGGGCGCGGCCATGACCGGGTACGTCGCCGCCAGGCAGCGCAGCCACGGGGGCGGGGCCGCCAGCCAGTCCGCCGTGAGCAGCCCGCCGCCGGAGAAGAACCACAGGGCGATACGGTCCGGGTCCACGCGAGGGTCGGCACGGAGCCGCGCGACGGCCGCCGCCACGTCCTCCGCCGCCCTCGGGAAGTCCGTCACGTCGTGGAGGCGGTGGTCGACCACCGCGCCGACCGCGCCGAGCTGCGCGGCGCAGCGGGCGTAGCCGAGCAGGGTCGGCCAGTCGCGCGGGGTCGGGGTCGTGTGTTCGGGGACCGGGCCGCCGTGGATGAAGAGGATGGCGGGGCGAGGGCTGTCGCCGGGTGGTAGGTGCAGGTCGAGGCGGCCCGTTCGCTCCCGCGGATACTCCGGTACGTCCAGGAGGAACGGGCGCAGGTGCGGCGGGGTCTCGTCCTGCTTCGGGGTGAGCCGTGCGCCGTCACCCGCCGCCGCCTTCAGGAGCACCTCGGCGAGGCCCGCCGGTTCGGACAGCATCGGCCAGTGGCCGGTGGCGAGTTCGAAGAAGCGAGTCGTGGAGGCCGTGAGCGCGGCGAACCGGGGGTCGCCCAGTGCCACGACGGTTTCCAGCATGGCGATGCCGAGACCGTTGGCGGTGCAGAGGACGCCCGTCGTCGGGACGGTCGCCGCCGCGCCCGTGAGCCGCAGGGGCTGGGTGAGGGTGCCCAGGGGTTGCGGGGCGGCCAGGGCCGTCAGGCGGTCCAGGTGCTCCGGGGTCAGGCCCTCCGTGCTGCCGAGCGATGCCCAGCCGTCGCGCGTGGGGGCGGGGGCGGGGGCGGGCGCAGCACGGTGCATGGGACCGGCGTCCTGCGGCCGTTGGGCGATACGGGCCAGGCGGTCGCGCAGGCCCGCGTCCGGGACCGCCTTGAGTGCCGGGTCGCCGTCCTGAGCGAGCGGCGCGTCCACGTACACGATCCGCGCGACCCGGTCCGGGCGGCGGTCGGCGGCGCCGAGCACCGGATGGATGCCGTAGCCGTGCCCGACGAGCACCACGTCCCCCGCGCGTGGCGACTCGTCGAGCGGGCCCAGGAGGTCCAGAAGGTCCAGGACGTCCTGGATATGGACCTCCAAGTCCGTGTCCGGACCGGCGAGTTCGTGCCGCTCTCCCATACCGGTGAGCGTCACCGCGTGGACCTCGCCCCCGGCGTCCCGAAGGTGCTGAGCCACCTCCCGCCAGATCCAGCCGCCGGTGAATGCCTCCGACACGAGCACGAATACCGTCACAAGGGCCTCCTCGCAGGTGGTGAGTGAGCGCCGGTCGCGCGTCGGTACCGTAGGAACTCCCCCAGAGGGAGGTTCAAGCCGTGACCGCCGAGAACGCTGATCTCTGGAGCATCGGGGAACTGGCCGAACGTGCCGGTGTCACCGTCAAGACCGTCCGCTTCTACTCCGACCGCGGGCTGCTCCCCGAGGCCACCCGCAGCGCCGGGGCGCACCGCCGGTACGGGCCCGAGGCGCTCGACCGGCTCCGCCTGATCCGCTCCCTGCGCGCCCTCGACCTGCCGGTGCCCGAGGTGGGCGGCATCCTCGACCGCCTGGCCGACCACGACGACCGGCTCGACGACGGCCTGGGCGAGGCTCTGGGGGACGTACTCGAGGACCGGCTCAGCGACGTGGGTGCACGCCTGGCCGCGCTGCGCTGGCAGGAGGCGTCACTGCGGCTGCTGCGCGACGGGGCGCCCGAGGAGCGCGCCGAGTGGCTGCGCCTGATCGGTGGGCTGCCCGGCTCCGGGGCCCCGCCGAACACCGCGGCGTTCGCCCGCTTCTGGCGTGCCTGGCTGCCGCCGCGGATGTCGGGCCGGGTGGTCGCCGCCTTCCTCGACGAGGCGGTGCCTCAGGTGCCCGACGACCCGACCCCGGCGCAGGTGCTTGCCTTCGCCCGGCTGCACGCCTTCGTCTCGACGTGCAGTCCCGTGGTCGACGCACACTGCCGCCCCGAGGCCCACCGGAGCGGCGCCGACTACCGGCCCGCGCTGTTGTACGAGGGCCTGGGCGAGGCCCACGTACTCACCGCGGCGGAGATACGGGAAGGGAACGCGCCGCATGCGGGACAGGCCCTGGACGCCTTCGTCGCCGCACACGCCGCCGCGCTCGGCGCCCGTGACACCCCGGAGTTCCGACGCCGCCTGTCCGCCCTGCTGGCGGCGGAGGCCCGCATCGGCCACTACTGGGACCTGGTCGCGGAGTTGCGGCCCGCTTCGGAGCCGACGCCTGGGGTGATGCATGAGTGGCTGGAGGCTGCCTTGGGGTGAGCTTCGGCGCTCAACGGCCCCGGGTGCACGGGGGAGCGGGCGGCTTTCCGTCCGGCCAGGCCACCGTGGCGAGCTGCGGTGCCGCTATTCCCCCGGTGAAGTCGAGGCGGGCGACGGGCACGGGCTTCTCCCAGGGGTTTCCCGCCCCGTCGAGGCAGATCGACCCGCTGGCGCCCACCACTTGGCCGGAGTCGGACAGGGGCGGCCAGAAGGCCCGGACATCCCCGAGCGAGGGGACATCGTCCTTACCCTGCCGTGCGCAGCACGGTCATGGTCACCCCCGTTGCGCCCGTTTACGCCCGTCTATGCCCGCCGCTACGGCATCCCCTCCACCTTAGGCGGAATGCCGTGCGCCCAACGGGAGTTGGGGATCATCGGCCGAGAGTCCGTGGCGTCACGGCGTCAGTCCGCCAGCTCGACCGCCCCGGTGACCCGGTGCAGGGGATACGTCCGGATCTCGTCCGCCGTATGGTCGTACGCCGTCACGAACCCGCCCTCGACCCGCACCGGCGCGATCACCCGGCGGCTCGCCGCACCCTCCGCGTTGACGTAGCCGATCCAGAGGCGGCCGCCCGTGAGGACCGCGGTCTGGACCGTGGCGAGGGTCTCCGCGGGGGTGGTGCGGGGCAGTTCGCCGTCGGGCAGGGTCTGGGGGGCCGCCGCGCCCTCGGATACCGCCTCGCTTCCCGCGCGCGACGCCGCGTCCCCGGCGCGCAGCGCTCGCAGCGCGGCCTCGAGGAGTACGTCGTCCGGGGCGGGCGGGCCCTCCGGGACCGGGGCGGGGGCGGTGCGTGGCGGGGTGCGGTGGGCGTGGGCGCGGGTGATCACGACGTCGCCCTCGGGGGACTCCGCGGCGGGCGCGAAGCCCATCGCGCGCAGGCCTTCGAGGAGCGTGCCGGGGTCGGCCTGGGCGGCCAGGACCGTGGGGGCGAGGCGGCGCAGGCGCAGGGCGCTCGCGCGTTTGTCGGCCAGGATCTCGTTCAGGAGCGCGTCGTCGTCGCAGCGTACGTACGCCGAGGCCGCGCCGATCCGCAAGTGGCCGTGTCTGCGGGCGACATCGTCGATCAGGTACGTGAGCGGCTGCGGCACCGGCGTACGGCTGTGGCGTACGAGGAAGTCGTGCAGGTCGGAGGCGGAGCGGCCGGCGTCGAGGGCGCGGCGCACCGAGCCCGGCGTGAACCGGTAGACCGTCGCGCCGCCCTTCGACTCCACGTCGGCGAGCACGCTGAGCGTCTCCGCGAGCGGACGCCGCAACGGTCCCGGCGCGACGGCCGTGAGGTCGGCCTGGAGCAGGACGTGGTCGAGGGGTTCGGGGAGCAGCGGGGCGAGGGCGGAGGCGGGGGTGGCGGAGTGGGCGTTCGCCGTGTCGGCGGTTGCGGCATCGACGGCATCGGTCGTGCGATGGGCGGTTGCGGTTGCGGTTGCGGCGTCGGCGGCTGTGGCGTCGGAGGTGGCGTCGAGCAGCGCGCGGCCGTGGGTGGAGAGCGCGCCCCGGCCGGTCACGCCGAGCAACTCGGCCTCGGAGAGCGCCCATTGGGCGAGCTGGGAGCGCAGGTCGCCGTCGCCCTCTCCCGTACCGGCGCGGCTCCCGCCCCGCAGCGGCCGCTCCCAGCGGAGCCGGGCGAGCACGGCCTCCAGGTCCGGGGCGCCGCCCTCCGGCAGCTCGGCGAGCAGGTCGAGGACGCGGCGGCGTACCTCCGGGGCGGCCGAGCGGTCCAGGTGCGGGCCGAGTGCGGAGAGCGTGCGGTCCTTGCCGTCCCGGCTGCCGACCAGGCCCGCCGTGCGGGTCGCGGCCAGCCAGGCGGTGGCGAGCGCCGCCCAGCGGTCGGGGGCGGAGAGCTCCAGCCAGTCGTCGTACGCGGGTGTGGCGGCGTACCGCTCGTCGGCCTCGCCGTCGGAGGCCAACAGGCCCGCAGCGTAGGAGAGTTCGACCCAGAACGCGGCGATCGGTTCCGATACGTCCAGGGCCACCGCCGTGCGCTTGAGGTCACGCACGCTCAGGCCCCCGGCGCGCAGCACCGCCGGGCCGCCCTCGTGCCACTCGCGGAGCAGCTCCTCGACCGTGGCCAGGGCCGTGTACGCCTGGCTCGCCGCGGCCGCGTCCACCACCCGGGGCCGGTGCTCGGCGGCCGCGGGCACCTCGGGCGGCAGCGGCCGCAGCTCCCGGTGGGCGCGCCCACCGCGCAGGTGCAGGGCGACTTCGCGGGGCAGCACGACCGTGCCGGGTGCGGTCGGCAGGAGCAGGCCGCGGTCGAGCAGCCAGCGCACGGGGGGCGCCGGGTCGGCGGTCACCTGGCCGTACGGCGGGCCCCAGGTGAGCCGGGAGAGCACCCGCACCGCTTCGGCGGGCGCCTCGTCGAGCAGCGCCGCCATCCTCGTACGGTCCGTGAACAGCTCCCTCAGGGCGTCCACCGCGGACACCGGGTCGTGCGTCGTGGGCAGGCCCGCCGCGGTGAGCAGCTGCTGCAGCCGACCGGGCGACATCCCGGAGGCGACCTCGGCGACCGTCGGACCGAGGCCCGTCGGGGACGGGTGCTGCGGCGAGGGGGCGAGCAGGTCGCGGGCCGTGCGGACGAGCCGGAGGCGGTCGTCCGGCCCCCAGACGAGGGCCTGCTCGCGCAGCGCGGCCAGGGCGGCGGGGAGCGTGGTCTCTACGGCGGCGTGGGTGGGGGTGATGGCGTCAGGGGTGGTGTCTTCGGGGGTATCGGACCTGGACCTGGACCCGGACCCGGACCCGGATCCGGCCTCGGCTCGGGATTCGGCCTTGGCCCGGGATCCGGCCTCCGCCTCGGCCCCGGCTCGGGATTCCGCCTCGGCCTCGGCCCCGTCGTCGCCCGTGAGCAGGGCCTTCAACGTTTCGTACGGGGCCGGGTCCGGGGCCACCGCGAGGGCCTCCGCGGTCTGTAGCGCGAACGTGTCGAGGCGCTCCACGGCGCGCACCACCGAGGCCCGCGTGACGGCCCGGGTCGCCAGCTGCGTCAGGTCGCCCGGGACGGGCGAGAGCAGGTCCGGGCGGGCCCGGAGCAGCGCGGCGAGCGACGCGTCGTCGCGGCCTCTCAGCTCCTCGGCGAGCGTGCGCGGGACGCTCGGAGCGCTGCCGCCGGACGTGCTCTCGGTCCTCATCCTTCACACGGTAGTAGCTGTCACCGACATCGACGGCAATCGAGGGCACGGAAGCGCGGCCGCGCGCGATACGGTTTTCCGCGCCGGGTAACGCAGGTCCCGGCAACGCACGCTCCCTGAAAGGGACTTGTCGGCAGGTTTGCAGGGCTTCGCAGGGGGACCTCTTGGCGATCGAGAGCGATCAGCTCGTCTTCGACTTTCTGAGTCGGGTCGGGGACCTCGCCCAGTCGCGCCAATTGCCCTCCGGCGCCCGCATGCGCCTGGTTTCGGACCTGCGCAACGAGATCGACCGACGCCGCGCGAGCGACCGCGCCGACTCCCCGGCCGCGATCCGGCGCCTGCTCGCCGACCTCGGCACGCCGGAGGCACTGGTGCGGAAGGCGGTGGCGGAGGCCGGGGGACCGGGCGATGCGCCGCCGCCGTCGTCGACCGCCCCCGAGCAGCCCAGCGCCCCGGCAACGCCGCAGCATCAGCAGCGGCCCAAGGCCGACACACCCGGCCACGGCACCGGCGAGGAGTCACCGCCCCCCGCCGCGTCCACGGCCGCCAGACTGCGCCGCAAGATCCCCCGCCCCCGCCTCTCCAAGTCAGAGCAGCCGGAGCCGCCGGTCGCCGAGCCGCCCGTCTCGCCCACGGTCGCGTCGCCACCGCACCTCGCGGGCGAGGACGAGCTGAGCCCGCATAGCTCCGAGCCCGACTGGTGGCGGGTGGACTCCGACCCCTCGTCGAGCCCCTTCGGGGTCTCGGACCAGGTGCCGGGATTCGTCGGCGGCGTTGAGATCCCGGAGATGCTCAAGCGCCCACCCGGCGGCGAATCCAAGGCAACAGAAGAAGAGGCGGACAAGAACCAGAAAACCGGAGCCACCACAGAGAACGAGACAGGGACAGGGGCAGAGCCCGGAGCGCCCCAAGACGCCCAAGACGCCGCCGAGAAGGAGACCGGCCGCCGGAGGGCCCTGTTCCGCCGTTCCCCGCGCGTGCGGGCCGTCACGTCCGGGCTCACCAACCCGCTGCTGCTGCTCGCCGCGGTGCTGCTCGTCGTGGGCGCCGTCCTCGGCAACTGGGTCGCGCTCGGCCTCGGCTGGGCCATCGCGTACACCTCGCGCCGACTCACCCAGAACGAGGCGAAGTTCGCGGTCCTCGGCATCCCCGGCCTGGTCGCCGCCTCCGGCGTGGTGTGGCTGTGGGGGCGGGTCGAGCGCCGCTGGGGCGAGCGGGTGGCCGCGGACGGGGACGGGATGCGGGCCGCCCTGATGGAGACCTGGCCGTGGGTGGTCCGGGTGGCGGCGATCACCTCGGCGCTGTACCTGGTGTGGCGCTCGCAGCGGGGACGGGCGGAGTAACCTCCACCGTCCCCACTGCTTGCCGTTTGCTTTCCGTTCGACCGTGCCTACTTGGTCAGGTCGGCCCGGAGCTCGTCCAGGATCTCGTTGGCGGCGGTGTAGCCGATGCCCTGGATCCACAGTTCGTCGTCGACCGCGAAGACCTTGTCCTCCTTGACGGCCTTCAGCTTCTTCCACAGGGCGCTGCCGGTGGCCTGCTTCTCCTTGGCCTTGACCGGGTCGCCGTACGTCGAGTGGAAGATGACGTCCGCCTCGGCGGCGTCGATCTTCTCCGGGCTCACGTCGTACGAGAAGCCGTCCTTGGCCTTGTCCGTGATGGCGGGGCGGCCCAGGCCGACGTCCTTGAGGATGGTCGCGATGTAGTTCTGCTTGCCGTAGATACGTATGTCGGCGCCCTCGACGAAGCGGACGACGTTGACCTTGGTGTCCGCGGCCTTGTCCGGGCCGCCGAGCGCCTTCGTCACGTCCGCGGCGTGCTGGTCGTACGCCTCGACGACCTTCTTCGCCTCGGCCTTCTTGCCGAGCGCGTCGGCGTGCACCTGGAAGTTCTCCTTCCAGGGGTAGCCGGTGTTCTCGGTCATCACGGTCGGGGCGATCTTCTTGAGCTCCGGGTAGAGCTTCTCGTGCCGGATCTTGCTGGTGAGGATCAGATCGGGCTTGAGCCCGGCGATGGCCTCGACGTTCGGTGTCATCATCGCGCCGACGTCCTTGATGCCCTTGACCTTGTCCTTGGGCAGGTAGCTCAGGAAGCCCGACTCGACATCGGCGTGCGTGGCGCCGACCGGCTTCACGCCGAGGGTGATCGCGGAGTCCAGCTCGGCGGTGTCGAGGACGACGACACGCTTGGGGGCGTCGGGCACCCGCACCTCGCCCATGGCGGTCTTGACGGTATGCGTCGCGCCACCGCCGTTGCCCGCTTCGGCGGAGTCCTTGGCGTCTCCGGAGCCGCAGGCGGACAGGGCGAGGGCGGAGGTGAGGGACAGAGCGGCGGCAGTGAGACTGCGCTTCTTCATGAGCGGTGCTCCAACTGTTGAGGCGACAATCAGCCCGTCCGGCGATTGAGGACGAGCGCGTTCAGCGCGATAAAGCGGGGGCCTGGGGGCCTGAGGACAAGGCAGCGGGGGCCTGAGGGCAAGGCCCCCAGTTACGGGAAGGGGCGGGACCGGGGAGAAGAAATCAACCAGCAGTCCCCCAAGGCGTCCCCGGCACCACCAACGGCGACCCGGTCACGGGATCAGGCACCACCACACACCCGAGCCCGAACACCTCCTCCACGAGCTCCGCCGTCACCACCTCCGCCGGCGCCCCCGACGCCACCACCCGCCCCGCCTTCATCGCGACGAGATGATCCGCGTACCGCGCGGCCTGGTTGAGGTCGTGCAGGACGACGACCACCGTCCGGCCCTTGTCGTGGTTCAACTGCCGTACGAGATCGAGCACCTCCACCTGGTGGGAGATGTCGAGGAACGTGGTCGGCTCGTCGAGAAGCAGCAGCTCCGTCTCCTGCGCGAGCGCCATCGCGATCCAGACCCGCTGCCGCTGCCCGCCGGACAGCTCGTCCACGGACCGGTCGGCGAGGTCGGCGACGTCGGTACGGGCCATCGCCTCGGTCACGGCGCGCTCATCGGCCTCGGACCACTGCTGCCACCAGTGCTGGTGCGGCTGCCGCCCGCGCGCCACGAGGTCCGCGACGGTGATCGCCTCGGGCGCGACCGGCGACTGCGGAAGCAGCCCGATCTGCTGGGCGATCTTCTTCGTGGGCAGCTTGGCGAGCGCGGTCCCGTCGAGCAGCACGGACCCGCTCTTCGGCTTGAGGAGCCTGCCGAGCGCACGCAGCGTGGTCGACTTGCCGCAGGCGTTGGGGCCGACGATCACGGTCACCTCGCCGTCGGGCACGGCGAGGTCGAGCTCGTGGACGACGGTGCGGTCCTCGTACGCGAGCGTCAGGGCTTCGGCCTTGAGCCGGGTCTTCACGGCGCCTGTCACCTCTACTTCCCTGAGACGGTACGGCTGTGGGTGCTGTGCCTTTTACAGATGAGCCAGATCAGATACGGGGCCCCGACGGCGGCCGTCAGGACACCCACGGGCAACTCGGTCGGCGAGAAGAGACGCCGCGCGAGCAGATCGGCGAGTACCACGATCACAGCGCCGAGCAGCGCGCTGCACACCAGCGGGATCTGCGCCGTACGGGTAAGGCGGCGGGCGATCTGCGGGGCGAGCAGCGCCACGAAGTCGACCGGGCCCGCGGTGCCGGTGGCCACCGACGCGAGCACGACGCCGAGCAGCACGAGCCCGAGCCGCACCCGGCCAAGGCGTACGCCGAGCGCGGTGGCGGTGTCGTCGTCGAGGGACACATTGCGCTGCGCGCGGGCCGCCCAGAGCACGGCGGGCACAAGGAACAGCAGCGTGGAGCCGATCAGTTGGGCCTCGGGCCAGGAGCGGCCGTTGAGGGAACCGGTCATCCAGATCTGCGCCTGCTGCGCGACGAGATAGTCGCCCTTCGTCATGAACAGCGTGGTGAGCGAGCGCAGCGCGATCGCGAAGCCGATGCCGATGAGCACGAACCGGGTGGCGTGCAGGCCGCCCCGCCAGGCGAAGACGTACACGAGCGCGGCGGCGAGCAGCCCGCCCGCGATGGAGACGTACGGCAGCACGGCGTAGGAGGTGATGCCGAACGTCATCGCACCCACGGTGAGCGCGCTCGCGCCCTGGCTGATGCCGATGATGTCGGGGCTGGCGAGCGGGTTGCGGGCGACGGTCTGGATCAGCGCGCCCGCGACGCCGAAGGCGAGGCCGACGAGGATGCCGACGGTCATGCGCGGCAGCCGCAGCGTGCCGACGACGAGTTCGTCCGGGGAGGGTTGGCCGAGGACGACCTTCGCGGCCTCGGCGGGGGAGACGAAGCTTTCGCCTATGCAGAGGTACGCGATGGCGCTTGCCGCCAGGAGTACAACGAGGCCCGCCGAGACCAGGACTGCACGCCTGTGCACGAGGAACGTGGCTTGCCCGGTGCGGCCGAGGCGGAGTACGGCGTAACCGGCTGGACGCTGCCCGGGACGGTTGCCCGGAGCCGGGGGCTGTGCCCACCCTCCCCCACTCTCAGCTTCGTTCGAGCGGGGGGACCCCCCTCGCCCTGCGGAACGACTGCCCACAGCGGTAGCGGAAGCACCGCCCACAGCGGGACTGTTGGGCCCTTCGGAACTCACGCCGCAACCGCCTTCCTGCGCACCAGCGTCACCAGGAACGGCACCCCGATCAGCGCCGTCATCACGCCCGCCGGTACCTCGCCGGGCGGGAAGACGATGCGGCCGACGACGTCCGAGACGAGCAGCATGACCGGGCCGAGCAGCGCGGCCATCGGCAGGACCCAGCGGTGGTCGGAGCCCACAAGCGCGCGGGCGATATGCGGCACCGCGAGACCTATGAAGGCGATCGGGCCCGCGGCCGCGACACCGGCGCCGGTGAGCACCGTGGCGCCGAGCCCGCCCACGATCCGTACCGTGGCGACCTTCTGGCCGAGGCCCTTCGCCACGTCCTCGCCGAGCGCGAGCGCGTCCAGGCCCCGGGCCACCGACACCACGAGCACCACGCCGACGAGCAGGAACGGCCAGATCTGTGCGACGACTTCGGTGTTCCGGCCGGCGACCGAGCCGACCTGCCAGAACCGGAACTCGTCGAGCGCCGCGGCCTTCGTGGTGAGGACGGCCATCGTCACGGAGACGAGCAGCGCGTTGACGGCCGCGCCGCCGAGCGCCAGCTTCACGGGTGTCGCCCCGCCGCGGCCGCTGGAGGCGATGGCGTACACGGCGACCGAGGCCACCGCGGCTCCGGCGAACGCGAACCAGACGTATCCCGTGAGCGTGTGCACCCCGGCGAAGGCGATCGCGAGGACGACCGCCACCGAGGCGCCGTGGCTGATGCCGAGGATCCCGGGGTCGCCGATGGGGTTGCGGGTGATGCCCTGGAGCGCGGTCCCGGCCAGGGCGAGCGCCGCGCCCACCATGAGGCCGATCAGGGTGCGGGGGACCCGCAGTTCGCGTACCACCTCGGCGTTCGCGCTGTGTCCGGAGCCGAACAGCGCCTCGAATACGGCGGACGGGGCGATCGCGCGGGCGCCGACCGCGAGCGACAGGAGCACCGCGACGAGCAGCGCCACTACGGCCGCCGCCGTCAGAACGGTGCGCCGGGCCATCGGCGCGCGCCGTGAGTCGGTGGAGAGGACGGCTGCCATCGGGCCCTTTTCTTGGCGGGTGTCTCAAAACTGCCTGAGCCGCGCTGAGCTTAGGCTTGGCTAAGTGTAAGGGCCGGGTCCAGAGGGGCCGCGGGCACAATGGCCCCATGGCAGCGCACCAGAACCCCGAGCTCACGCCCGTCACTTCTTCTGTAGAGACGGTTCCGCTCACCGTCGGCTTCGACCTCGATATGACCCTGATCGATTCGCGCCCCGGAATCAGGGCCGCCTACCAGGCACTTTCGGCCGAGACCGGCACCTTCATCGACGCCGAACTCGCGATCACGCGGCTCGGCCCGCCGCTGGAGCAGGAGATCGCCGAGTGGTTCCCGCAGGACCGGATCCAGGCCATGTCCGACCGGTACCGCGAGATCTATCCCACACACGCCATCGAGCCGACGCTGGCGCTGCCCGGTGCCCGTGAGGCCGTCGCCGCCGTGCACGCCCAGGGCGGCCGCGCCATCGTCGTGACGGCCAAGCACGAGCCGAACGCCAAGCACCACTTGGCCCACCTCGGCATCGACGCGGACGAAGTGGTCGGCTGGCTCTGGGCGGAGGCCAAGGCGGAGGCGCTCCGCGAACACGGCGCGTCCGTCTATGTGGGCGACCACATTGGAGACGTAAGGGGCGCGCGCACCGCCGCCGCGCTCTCCGTCGCGGTACCGACCGGCCCGTGCGACGCGGCCGAACTGCGCGCCGCGGGCGCCGACGTGGTCCTGGACGACCTGACCCGCTTCCCGGCCTGGCTGGCGGAGTACTGCGCGAACGGCGGCCGCGCGGTCTGAAGTCGTCAAGCTCTACGGCCTGAAGCCGTCAGGCCCTACGGCCTGAAGCCCAGCCGCTCTACTCTGCGGCTCCGCACTCCGCTCTACTCCGCACTCCGCTCTACTCCGCGGCCGACCTCGCCTGCCGACGCTGCGCCGCAATGGACCGCAGCACACCCGCCCCGGCGATCAGGAACCCCACTCCCATCAGCATGCAGACCGCGTACGCGAGGGACGGAAACGGTTCCGTGCCCAGAAACAGCGGGGCGACCGTGACCAGAGTGGCCACGGCGCCCACGAAGAAAACGATCGCGCCGAGCCGGACGAGCCGATCACCGGCGCCTGAAGGTGTGTCGCTCACCCGACCAGGGTAGTTCCCTGGCCAAAGGGCCGGGGCGGGGTGCGGCCGGGAACCGGTCGGAGGCGCGTAAAGCAGTCTTGTCACCGGCCCCCGGAGCATTAGCCTTGGGTGTGGCGGGTCGAACGACCCGCTGTAGTGCTATCCAGAGCCGATTTTCCGGCGTGTACGAGTACGAAGACGAGGACGGACAGACGTGCCTACCGGCAAGGTCAAGTGGTTCAACAGCGAGAAGGGCTTCGGCTTTCTCTCCCGCGACGACGGCGGAGACGTCTTCGTGCACTCGTCAGTGCTGCCCGCAGGGATCGATGCGCTCAAGCCGGGCCAGCGCGTGGAGTTCGGCGTCGTCGCCGGGCAGCGCGGTGACCAGGCGCTCTCGGTGACGCTCCTTGACCCGGCGCCCTCGGTCGCGGCCGCCCAGCGCCGTAAGCCGGACGAGCTCGCCTCGATCGTGCAGGACCTCACCACGCTCCTGGAGAGCGTCTCGCAGTCGCTCGAGCGCGGCCGCTACCCCGACAAGGCGCACGGCGCGAAGATCGCGGGGATGCTCCGCGCGGTCGCCGACCAGCTCGACGTATAGACCCTCTGGATCTAGACCCTCTGGATCCTCAGACGGGGAAACGCAGCGCATCCGGGCCGAGGGGCGGTACGAGCCCCTCGGCCGCCGCGCGTGTGAGCAGCCCGCGCACGGCCGCGTAGCCGTCCTCGCCGAGCCCGGCCGTGAACTCGTTGACGTACAGCCCGATGTGCTGGTCCGCGACGGCCGGGTCCATCTCCTGCGCCTGTTCGAGAACGTACGCCCGTGACGCCGTCGGGTCGTCCCAGGCCATCAGGACCGACTCGCGCGCCGCGGCCGCGAGGGACTCGAGGACCTCGGCGCCCAGGGACCGCTTCGCGATGATCGCGCCGAGCGGGATGGGCAGCGAGGTGGTGTTCTCCCAGTGCTCGCCCATGTCGGCGAGGCAGTGCAGGCCGTAGTTCCGGTACGTGAAGCGGGCCTCGTGGATGACGAGCCCGGCGTCGACCCGGCCGTCCCGCACCGCGGGCATGATCTCGTGGAACGGCAGCACGACGATCTCGCCGACATCACCCGGCAAGGTATCGGCCACCCACAGCCGGAACAGCAGATACGCCGTCGACTTCTCGCTCGGCACCGCCACCGTCTTCCCGGTCAGGTCGACGCCCGGCTCCCGGGTCAGGACCAGTGGGCCGCAGCCCCGGCCGAGCGCGCCGCCGCAGGGCAGCAGGGCGTACTCGTCTAGGACGTACGGAAGCACGGCGTACGACACCTTGAGGATGTCGAAGGGGCAATCGCCGCTCTCGGCCAGGCCGTTGGTGACGTCGATGTCCGCGAAGGTGACGTCGATCTCCGGCGCCCCGGGCACCAGGCCGTGGGCCCAGGCGTGGAAGGTGAAGGTGTCGTTGGGGCACGGCGAGTAGGCGATGCGCAGCGGCGACGTCACGGCAATTGCTCCTTCGCGGGTACGAGGCCGGGGTCCGCGAGCACGGGGGCCAGGTCCTGTCTTCCGGATCAGCCCGGCTCCGGACGACGGTGCTCTTCGGGTGACCCGAGCGGGGTCTGGTGCGTGCAGCTGCAAGGCGGAGGAGGGCGGCGACGCGGAGCGTCGGCAACCGACGACAACGCCGCAGATGTGCGTGCCAGCCCCCGCGACGCCGGGCTGGTCCGGAAGACAGGGCCTAGGGCGGTGAACGCCTCCGTCAGGGCGGCGAGCGCGTCCCCGATCCGCCAGGTCGCGCGGTCGCGGGGTCCCACCGGGTTGGACACGGCCCGCACTTCGGCGACCGGCACGCCCTCGGCGGCGGCCGCCTCGGCCACGCCGAAGCCCTCCATCGCCTCGGCGCGGGCGCCCGGGTGGCGGGCGCGCAGCGCGGCGGCGCGGTCGGCGGTGCCGGTCGCGGTGGAGACGGTGAGCACGGTGCCGGTCGCGGCACCGGTGGCGGCGGCGAGGGCCCGTACGAGCTCTACGGGCGGCGCGTACGAGACCGTCCCGAAGCCGAGCTCGGTCACCGGCAGAAACCCGGTGGGGGTCTCGGCCCCCAGGTCGGCGGCGACGATCGCGTCCGCCACCACGAGGGACCCGACGGGCGCCTCGGGCGCGAAGCCGCCGCCGATACCGGCCGAGATCACCAGGTCGTAGGGGTGGCCGCCGAGTGTGGCGGCGGTCAGGGCCCGAGCGGTGCCGGCCGCGGCGGCGGCCGGGCCGACGCCCACGGCGACGACGTCGATACCGTCGCCGCCCGGACCGGCCGTGGCCGCGCGCGCCACGGCGTCCCGCTCGGCCGCCACCGCCGTGGCCACGAGGACGCGCATGGGCCGGGTCAGTCGGCCAGCTTGAGCTTGAAGGACCAGACGGCGGAGGGGGTGCCGCTCTCGTTGACCTGGATGATGTTGACCTTCTTGGACTTCTGGACTTCGCCCTGGCCGCCGGTCGCGAAGACGTCCTGGTTCGGGAAGCTGCGGTACGTCTTGTTGGACGGCTCGGTGATCGGGTTGCCGTCGAGCGCCGCGATCCACTTCTTGCCGCCCTCGACGACCTCGGGTTCGACGCCGAGGCGCAGCGTGTCGCCCGCCGCGTAGTTCACGGACGTGGACTTCGCGCTCTGGAGGCACTTCTGGAGCTGGTTCTGAGACAGCGCCTTCGCGTCACCCTCGGGCTCGCAGCTGGCCTCGGCCGACACCGTGCTGGTGCCGATGGTCACGGTTGCGAGGGGCGTGGGCTTTTCACCACAGGCGGTGAGCACGAGGAGACCGGCGGACGCGACGCCGAGGGCGGCGGCGGTGCGGCGGCCCTTGGCCGTCATACGCAGGGAGGTCATGCCGGAAGGCTATCGGGAGGGTGTACGAGACCTGCCATGAGGGGGTGCGGCGTGCCGTGGCGCCGGGTACGCGGGTCCGCGGCGTGCCGTGGCGCCGGGTACGAGGGTCGCGGGGGTCGCGGGGGCCGCGCGTGCGGTCACGCCACCCTCTGCCCCGGCGTCGTCGGGTGCCGGGCCGCGAGGACCAGGCCCCGTACCGTCGTCAGCCAGCCGAGGCCCACGATCGCCGCGCCCACGCTGAGACCGATGCCGCCGTGCAGGGGCAGCGAGATGCCGATGGCGCCGCCGACCACCCAGGACATCTGGAGCAGCGTCTCGGAGCGGGCGAAGGCCGAGGTGCGCACCATCTCCGGCACGTCCCGCTGGATCAGCGCGTCCAGGGACAGCTTCGCGAGCGCCTGCGCGAGACCGGCGACCCCGCCCAGGAAGGCGATGAGGACGGTCCCGTAGAACACGGACGCCGAGACCGCCACGACCAGCTCGAACGCCACGACCGTCACGATGATCAGCTCCGGGGCGCGCTTGCGCAGGGCGGCACCCACGGCCGTGCCGAGCGCGTTGCCCACGCCCGCCGCGACGCCGACCATGACGAGCGAGACCGCCGCGCTCTGCCCGCCCAGCGGCTCCTCGCGCAGCAGAAAGGCGAGGAAGAAGATGAGGAAGCCGGACAGACAGCGCAGCGTCGCGTTGGCGGCGAGCCCGTGCGTGACGGCCGGGCCGACCGTCCGCAGGCCCGGCTTCTTGCCGTGCGGCAGATGCAGATGCTCCTCGTCCGCGGCGAGCAGCGCCCGGCGCTCGCCGCGCGCCGAGTCGACCTTGTGCGGCAGCCGGAAGGACTGGACGGCACCGAGCACGAACAGCACGAATGCCCCGTACAACGGCCACTGCGGCCCGACCTGGTGCAGCCCCGCGCCCGCGGGTGCGGCGATCCCGGTGGCGAGCAGCCCGCCGAGGGTCACCCGCGAGTTCGCCTTGACCAGGGAAAACGTGGGCGGCAGCAGCCGTGGCACGACGGCACTGCGGACCACGCCGTACGCCTTGGAGGAGACGAGCACGCCGAGCGCCGCCGGATACAGCTCGATGGACCCGGTGGCGACCGCGCCCGACAGGATCAGGGCGAGCAGCGCCCGCGCGAGCATCGCCCCGGCCATGGCGGCGCGCCGCCCGTGCGGGATGCGGTCGAGCAGCGGCCCGACGACCGGGGCGAGGAGCGTGAACGGTGCCATGGTGATGGCGAGATAGAGCGCGACGCGCCCACGGGCCTCGTCGGTCGGAACGGCGAAGAAGATGGTCGAGGCGAGCGCCACGGTGACCATCATGTCGCCGGCGCCGTTCACGGCGTGCAGCTCGATCAGATTCCCGAGCCCCGACTCGCCCGCACCGTGCGCGTGCGTGGCCTTCCTGATCCCCTTCGCGGTCCCGCTGAACGGCAGATGCAACGCACGGCCGACCGCGCGTCCCGCTCTGCGCAACGGGCTCGCGGTGGTGGGGGACCTTGTCGAGGTCACTCACTAATGGTGCCCACATTTCGGCCTGTTCGGCGCGTACGCCGCCACCTCTCCCACCCACCCGGAAGGCCCGCCGGATCCACCACGTGGAGCCCAGGTGGGCTCAACCGCTCGGAGAAGGTAGCGTGCGTAGCTGCGCCTACGACGGTTGTCCGGACGTCGACGCGGCCCTCTGGTCCGCTCCGTCCGTGCCCCGTACCGGTGACGGCGCACCCGTGAGACGGCGTAGGAGAGAAGCGATACCTGTGAGCGCAGCTACAACGCGAAGCCGCACCCCTGACCGGCTGTGCGCCGAGGCGGTCGATCTCGCCCGGGCCGCCGCCGAGGAGCTCGCGGCGCCCGGCGTCGTGGGCGAGCACGTCGGCATGGTCTCCGAGGGCGACCGGGTCGTCACCCACCTCTTCGAGTGCCTGGAGCCCGGCTACCGCGGCTGGCGCTGGGCGGCGACGGTCGCCCGCGCCTCCCGCGCCAAGGTCGTGACCTTGGATGAAACGGTGCTCCTCCCGGGCGACGACGCGGTACTCGCCCCCGAGTGGGTGCCGTGGAGCGAGCGCCTCCGCCCCGGCGACCTCGGCCCCGGCGACCTGCTGCCCACCGAGTCCGACGATCTGCGGCTCGAGCCCGGCTTCATCGGCGAGGAGGAGCCGCCGCCGAACGCGCCGGTCTCGCACGAGATGGCCGAGCTCGTCGAGGCCGAGGACGCCGAGCTGACCGAGGGCACGCCCGCCGAGCTCCCGCTCGCCCCGTCCCGCGGCTCCATCGCGGCGGTCGCCGAGGAGCTCGGCATGCGCCGCGCCCGGGTGCTCTCGCGGTACGGCCTCCATGTGGCCGCCGACCGCTGGGAGGAGCAGTTCGGGGCCGGGACACCGATGGCCCAGTCGGCCCCCGCCTCCTGTGTGAGCTGCGGTTTCCTGGTGCCGATCGCCGGGTCCCTGTCGCAGGCGTTCGGCATCTGCGGCAATGAGTTCAGCCCCGCGGACGGCCATGTCGTCTCGCTCGCGTACGGCTGCGGCGCACACTCGGAAGCGGCGGTCATGCCGAAGCCGCCGCGCCCGGCGCCGCACGTCCTGGACTCGATGAACGTCGACGAGTTCACCCTGCGCCCGACCCCGGCCCCCGACTCGGGCTCGGTACCGGTAGAGCCGGGCGAGGACGACCTCGGCCACTCCTGAGGGGCGGTACGGCTCGGGTGGCCGCGGTCCGGGGTTGCCCTCACCGGGCCTGGGCGTCCGTGGGGTGATGGAATCCCGGGGTTGCCCTGGCGGGCGGGCGTGCCCGGGTGGGGTGATGGCATCCCGGGGTTGCCCCCACCGGGCTTGGGTGTCCGTGGGGTGACGGCATCCCGGGGTTCCCCTGCCGGGCTTGGGGTGTCCGTGGGCTGACCGCCCTCCGGGGTTGCCCCGCACCCTGCCTCGCCGCTTTCCGTTGCGGTGCCCGGCGTTCCCACCCGCCCGCCCCCGCCTTGGGCCCGGAGCCATGCCCCCCCCGGGCCACCCGTGGCTCTGCTGCCCTGCAGTGCCCGGACCCGGGGTTGCCGGTGCCCGTGGGGGTGGCCGCATTCCGGGGTTGCCCCGTATCCCGGCTCGCCGCTCGCCGCGGCGGTGCCCGGTACTCCCACCCACGCGCCCCCGCCCAAGCCGTGTCCACGGATCACGATCCGTGCCGTCGGCCCGGCTGCCGGATCCGAGGGCTGCGCCCCCAGCGCCCCCCTTCGCCCCTGAACGGGGCTCGTCCTCAAACGCCGGACGGGCTGAGTTGATCGGGCCCGGCGCCTGGTCCCCCCGGACCCGAGCGGCCCGACAACGGCCCACCGACGAACTGCCCACCGACGAACTGCCCACCGAAGCCTCGCCCTCACGCCGCTGCCGCCTGCCAGGCGTTGCCGGAACCGGCCGCGGTGTCGACCCGTACCCCGTGGACGAAGGTCCGCCCCACGTCGTGGCCGCGCAGCGCCATCTCCAGGATCCAGCGGCGTTCCTCCTGAGCCCGTTCCCCCGGCGTCGGCGTCGGTCGGTGGGCGTTCACGTACCGGCGCACGGTCAGCGGCAGATCCATGATCGGGACGTCCGCCGCCGCCTCCTCCGCGTACGGACTCCTGGGCCTGGAATGGGGCCTGGAATGTTGCCCGGGCCGGGGCCGGGGCCGGGGCCGGGGCCGAGGTGGGGGCGCGGGCAAGGGCGCCCGCCTCTCGGGAAGTTGCGGAACCTCGCAGCCCGCCACCTCGCGAGCCCGCGCCCGACGGCACCCGCCCGCCACCGCGAGCAGCCACCCGTACACCACCCCCAGGGCCAGGGCCAGGACCTCGTACGGCGTCACGCGGGTCCGCCCTCGATGTCCCGGCTCCGCGCGTTCACCCCGGCGACCCGGGCGCTCAGCAACTCGGCCTGGCTGATGGGCCGCAGCCGCGCCGGGGCCGCGTCCCACTCCCGGCCGCCGCCCAGCGGGCGCAACTGGACGTACGGCCCCTCATGCCCCCGCACCTCGCCCACCCGGCCCGACACCTCGTCGCGTACGATCTCCCCGAGCGGTGGCCGACGCCGAACGGCGGTCAACGGGGAGCCTCCAGGGCCGCCGCGAGCGTACGGGCCGTGGCCACGTCACAACGCCCCAACTCGATGAGCGGCCGCGGCACTTCACGCGCGCACGACGCCTGGTCGATCCCCAGCGACGGCAGCCGCACCCCTGCCGCGCCCAGCGCCTTGGCCAGCGCGGCAAGCACCTCGTCCGCTTCGCGCAGCCGCTCGCCCGTCCTGCGCCGTTCCTCTGCCGTGGTCATCGGCAGCCCCTCTCTTCCGTAGTGCGTCGAGCTACCGAGCTACAAGGTGACGGTTCAGGCCCCGTCCGGAGTGCCGAGGACGCTGTCCTCGGGGGTGAGCCGGGCGCGCAGATCGCGCGGGTCAAAGCGGCCCGCCTCGTTCCATCGCGCCTCGGCCCGCTCGAGCTCGTCCCACAGGCGGCGGGGGCCAGCCTGATGCACGGTGGGGAGCGCGCTGCCGTGCGACGCGCTCGCGCGGGCCCAGGAACCGTCACGGTGCAGCAGCCAGAGCAGCCGCTCGCCGTCCTCGCCGATCTGTGTACGCACCTGCACGCCGGGCGAGGTGAGTTCGTAGACCGTCGAGAGCTGCCAGTCCTGCCACCAATCCGGGATGGGGCGCTTGCCGGTTGTGACGGTGTCCCCTTCGCCGTCGCGGGCCCGCTGATAGCCCTCCGGAAGCCGTGAGGCGTAGTCCTCGTCGTGCCGCACGGCCATGAAGTGCCCGTGATCGGACATGACGCCGCCCTCGGCGGAGTCGTCACTCCGGACTTCGGCGACGACCATCAACGAGGTGAATGCGATCGTGGTCACCAGGCGCCCGCCGGGGCGCAGCGCGGCCAGCCACGAGGCGGGCACGCCGCGGGCGGACACGGTCGACATGAGGCGGTCGTACCCGGTGACGGGCAGAGGGCCGGTCGCGTCCGTGGTTTCGATACGTGGGTGTCGTCCGATGCCGTCGAGGCGCCGCGCCGCCACCGTGGTCAGGTAGGGGTCTACGTCGACGGACAGCACCGCGTCATCGCCGAGCCGGTGGGCGAGCAGTCCGGCGGAGTAGCCCGAGCCAGTCGCCACGTCGACCACGTGCGCCCCGTCGGGTACGTCGAGGTGGCGCAGCATGGTGACGATCAGGCCCGGGAGGGTGGACGAGGAGGTGGGTTCGCCGGTGCCGCTCTGCCCGGGGGTGGCGTGGTCGGCGTGGAGGGGGCCGACGCGGGTCACGAGCGTGACGTCCGAATACGCGGCATCCAGCCACGCAGAGGGATCGGTCGCGCCGTCGTGCAGATCCCACCCGCCCGTCTCCCTGTCGGCCGTCCACCATCGAGGCACGAGGGCGTGGCGCGGGGTGTCTGCCACTGCTTCGCGCCACACCGGGGCATCGGCAGTCACCTTGTCGGCGAGCGCCTCGGCGCGCGGGCGCCAGTCGAGTTCGGTCACGGTCAGTCCCCTTCCTGGAGTGCGTCAGCCATCGTCTCGATGAGTGGCAGGTCGATGTGCCTGGTCAGCCAATGCCATTGGCCGTTTGCGTTCACCTCGAAGAACTTCCATGCGCCGCCCGGTGTCACCGCGAGGTCGAACGCGCCGAAGAACAAGCCGAGTTCGTTCATGAGGCGCCGTACGCCCGCCTCGACCTCGTCGGGTAGTGACACGGGTGCGTAGCTGAGAGCGCCGTAGTCGGTACGCCTGTCGAGGCGCGCGGCATGGCTCTCGGCGTGTATGGCCACGGGGAACAGGTGCTTGCCCATGACCGTCAGGCGGACCTCGTAAGCCTTCTCGACGTACTCCTGGAACATCGTCGCCGTACCGCTCACCGAGTCGTCGACCTGATCCGCTGTGACGACGGTTGTGGGGATCACGCCCCGGAATCCCTCGCCACGGTCGACGCTGCCGCCGAGCGCCTTGTAGATCACTTCACTGGTGCCGATGAACTCGCGTGCGTACGCCGGGTCGTTGGTGATGACGGTGCGGGGTGTGTCGAGTCCACAGCGCGCAGCGGCGGCGAGCTGGTGCGGCTTGTAATTGGCGGCGGCATTACGGGACGGGTGGTTGATCCATCGGACCGGCAGCGGCGACAGGACGCCGAGCAGCCCGGAGCGGGCCTCGGACGCGGCGAACGCGCGAGCGTCGGTGGGCCAGGAGCCGGGGGTGCGCATCTCTCCGGGGCGGCGCCACCACACCGAGCGGACCGCTTCCAGGTCGACGGTTCGCGAGCCAACGGCCGGCCGCCCGGCCCAGCCGCGACCCGTGAGGGCCGCGACCAGGCGGGAGGCGGTGGGGAAGTCGGCCGTATCGAACCGCACGACCTCGATGCCCCGGCGGGTCAGCTCCTCGATCACCGGGTCACACGTGGCGTCCGACCGGTTGGTGACCACCAACACCGTCCCGTCGGCGGCTACCACAGGTCGGTACCGTCCCCGTCCGTGCCACTGCCCGAACCGTCCGGGGTGGTCTCGGTCTTGGTGTCCCCGTCGAGCAGCGCGTGCCAGGGGTTGCCCTCGGCGGTCACGCTGATCTGCAGGGCATCGCTGTAGCCGCCGGATGCGGGCGGCACGAACGGTGGCGCTTCCGGCGGCGTGAGGAAGCGCATCCCGAACGGGGTGGCAAGTTCGGTCGTGGTCATGCTCGTACCTCCGTCATTTCTGTTGGCCAGGAACGCTCTGGACGGCATCACGCTGTGATGATTTCCCGAAACCCTCGGTCACCGCGACGTCATGGAAGGCGTCCGACAGGCGTCGCTCTAGGGCGTCAATTCGGTGTCACTGAAGGGGTGTTGGGGCTAGCCTGGAACGCATGACAGTGACCGTCACGGAACCGAACGACTCCCTGCGCGCCATTCGTATAGCGATGCGCATGAGTCAGGAGGACTTCGCGAAAGCCCTGCGCCGGGCAGGTGTGGAGCTGGACGAACCCAACGAGGCCAGCAAGCGACTCGTGCAGCGTTGGGAGTCCGGCGTAAGCCGCTCACCCCGTGGGGTGTACGTCCGGGCGTTGGAGCACGTCACAGGCCGCGCCATCGAGGACCTTGGTTTCAGACTGGGAGTCATGGCACGAGTGCACGACGACGGAGCAGGTGGGCACGATATGGACCCTGGCCCGGAAGGCGTGGCCGCGGCGTCCGTGGACGCCGACGCCGCGACAGCAGCGCAGGAGCAGTACGGCGGAGTCTGGATGTCCCGGTACGAGTACTTCTCGTCGGGGCGAGACAGCATGTACGAAGGCAAGCACTACGTGGTGCTCGTGCAGACCGGTAACCGGCTCACGGTCCGGAGCCTGCCCGGAGCGAGCAGCAACCCGGACAGCCCGCTCACCATTGATCTGACATTGGAGCGGTCCGTGGTCACCGGTTCATGGACCGAGCAGACAGCATCTGACGGCTATTACCAGGGCGCCCGCTATCACGGCGCGGTCCAGATGCTCGTGGAGCCGACAGGACGGCGCATGGCCGGGAAGTGGGTCGGGTTCGGCAAGGATTTCGACGTCAACACGGGCCCGTGGGAACTGCGGCTCATGGACCCGTCGATGAGCAAGGCGACGCTGGAGCGGTACTCCCGTCCTCCGGAGTAGGCGGTGGTGCCGGGTGTCCCACGCAGCTGCGGGGCCGACCACCGGGGCGGCGATCCGCCTCGCCGAGGCGTGAGAGGAGACCCACGGTGGCAGACCATGACCTGTCCGCGGTGGCCCGGTTCCTGCACGAAGCGGGGACGCTCAAGCAGGCCAGGCGTACCGGCTGGTGGATGGCCGGGGTCCGGGACCCCGAGAGTGTGGCCGAGCACTCCTGGCGTACCGCTCTGATCGCGTCGGTGATCGCCAAGCTGGAAGGCGCGGACCCGGCGCGCGCCGCGTTCCTGGCGGTCTGGCACGACTCGCAGGAGACCCGCACCGGCGATGTGAACCACCTGAGCAAGAAGTACGCCGAGGGCGCCGACCCGAAGGCCGTCACCGCCGACCAGACGCGGGGCATGCCCGAGGTGCTCGCGTCCACCGTCCGGGAACTCGTCGCGGAGTACGAGGCCAAGGAGTCCGCCGAAGCCGTCTGCGCGCGCGACGCCGACAAGCTGGAATGCCTGCTGCAGGGCATCGAGTACAAGGCCCAGGGCTACCAGAGCGCACAACGCTGGATCGACAACAGTCGCGGGCGCCTCACCACTGAGACCGCGAACCGCCTCGCCGACGAACTGCTCGCCGTGGGGCCACTTGACTGGCTGCGTACGGCTATGGGGGAGGAGCTGCGCTGACCTGGTGCTGCGGGCCGCCCCTGCGAGAGGAGTACGCATGACCACCCCGGAGATCACCGTCGAGCTCCTGGACGGCCCCGCCTCCGCCCGAGCCGAAGCCGCGTTCCGGGTGGTGTACGCCGAGGTGTTCGCCGAGGAGCCGTACAAGGAAACGCCGGAGGCGGTGGACGCCACCTTCCGTCGTTTCGGCTCCCAAGTCCGTAAGGCGACCTTCCGCGCCGCCCTCGCCCGCACGGGCGACGGTGAGCCGGTCGGTATCGCTTACGGCCACCCGCTCAGCCCCGCCACCGACTGGTGGGACCGGCTCACCACCCCCGTACCCGACGAGCTGCGCCGGGAGGACGGGCGGCGGACGTTCGGGCTGATGGAGTTCGCCGTGCGGGCGCCGTGGCGGCGCCTCGGTGTGGCCCGGCGGCTGCACGAGGCGGTGCTCGTCGGCGGCGCGGAGGAACGGGTCCTGCTCAACGCACGGCCGGACGTCGAGGCGGCACAGGCCGCCTACCGCTCCTGGGGGTACCGGAAGGTGGGCGAGGCCCACCCGTGGGAGGGCGCGGACTTGCACGACGTGATGGTCCTCGACCTGCACCGGACGGCTCCGTAAGGCTGACCGCCCGAGCCCTCGGCCTCCGCACCGGGTACCTTCAGGCGGCGTACGTGATGCCGGAAAGAAGAAGGTGACCCCACCGTGAGCGCAATCGTGCGGCCCGCACCCGAAGGAGCCGACGCCTTCGGGACCGGAGCGTTGCGGCGGGCCGTGCTTGACGCATGGGCGGCCGCTCCGGCGCGGTTCCGGGAGGACGCCAATGCCGAGGAGGATCTCGCGCTTGGTGGCTACCGGGATCGCCTTGTCGTCGAGCTCGCGCAGAACGCCGCCGATGCCGCCGCGCGCGCCGGCGTGCCGGGGCGGCTGCGGCTCACCCTGCGGGACGGGGTTCTCGTCGTCGCCAATACCGGGGCGCCGCTCGACGCGGCCGGGGTCGAGTCGCTCAGTACGCTGCGGGCCTCTGCCAAGCGGGATGCCGAGCGTGGCGCGGCTGTCGGGCGGTTCGGTATCGGGTTTGCCGCCGTGCTTGCCGTCAGTGATGAGCCCGCCGTGCTCAGCCGTAGTGGTGGGGTGCGGTGGTCGCTCGCCGAGGCTCGCGTGCTCGCGCAGGAGGCCGCCGCCGACCGCAGCCCCGGGCTCGGTGATGAGCTGCGGCGTCGCGACGGGCATGTGCCGCTGCTGCGGCTGCCGTTCGCGGCCGAGGGGACCGCCCCGGAGTCGTACGACACCGTTGTGATCCTGCCGCTGCGGGACCAGGCCGCCGAGGCGCTGGTCGAGCGGTTGCTCGCGGACATCGACGACTCCGTGCTGCTCACCCTGCCCGGGCTGACCGAGATCGTCGTCGAGACCGCCGGGGGCACGCGCACGCTCACCCGCGATCACGACGGGCCGTACGCCCGGGTCGTCGACAGCGAGCGCGGCACCACCCGCTGGCGGACCGTCGAGCGCAACGGCGCGGTCGAGCGCGCGCTGCTCGATGACCGGCCCGTGGAAGAGCGGCTCCGCCCGCACTGGTCGGTCACCTGGGCCGTGCCTGTCGACGCCGACGGCGCGCCCGCCCGGCCGCGCACCGCGCCCGTGGTGCACGCGCCCACGCCCAGCGATGAGCCGCTCGGCGTACCGGCGCTGCTCATCGCCTCGTTCCCGCTCGACTCGACCCGGCGGCATGTGGCGCCGGGCCCGCTCACCGACTTCCTCGTGCGGCGCGCGGCCGAGGCGTATGCCGAACTCCTCGCGGACTGGCGGCCGGTGAGCACCGGCACCCTCGACCTGGTGCCCGGGCCACTCGGTCAGGGCGCCCTCGACGGCGCGCTGCGGGCCGCGGTCCTGGAACTGCTTCCTCGCACGGCCTTCCTGGCCCCGGCCGCACCGCTCGTACGGGAACTCGTAGCGGATGCGGATGAAGAAGCGCAGGCGCAGGCGGAGGCGGAGGCGCAGGCGGAGGGTGAGGACGGGGAACGGCCCGTCGCGCTGCGGCCGTTCGAGGCCGAGGTGGTCGAAGGTGCGGGCGCCGCCACGGTACGGGTGCTCGCCGAGGTCCTGCCGACGCTGCTGCCCGCCGGGCTCGAGCGCCGCGTGGAGTTGCGCACGCTCGACGTCGGGCGGGTGCCGTTGCAGGACGCCATCGACCGGCTCGCGGGCATCGAGCGGGAGCCGGGCTGGTGGCGGCGGCTCTACGACTCGCTCGCCGGGGTCGACCCGGACCGGCTCTCCGGGCTTCCGGTGCCGCTCGCGGACGGGCGGACCACCATCGGGCCCCGGCATGTGCTCCTGCCCGGCGCCGAGACGCCCGAGGGCCTGGGGCGGCTCGGCCTGAAGGTCGCGCACCCCGATGCCGCGCACCCGCTCCTGGAGAAGCTCGGCGCGCTGCCCGCCACGCCCCGCGCGGTGCTCACCACGCCGCAGGTGCGGGCCGCGGTGGCCGCGTCCCTGGACGAGGACACCTGGGACCTCGGCGACGAGCAGAACCTGGGCGCCGAGGAACTGGCCGACCTGGTCCTGACGTTGGTCCGCGACGCCGGGCTCGCCCCCGGCGACGAGCCCTGGCTCGGCGCGCTCGCCCTGCCCGACGACGCGGGCGAACCCGCCCCGGCCTGCGAACTCGTCCTTCCCGGCAGCGACTTCCACCGCGTGATGCGCGAGGGCGAACTCGGCTGCGTCGACGAGGAGCTCGCCTCCCGGTGGGGCGAGCAGCCCCTCGCCGCCTGCGGGGTGCTCACGAACTTCGCCCTGGTCCGCGCCACGGACGTGGTCCTCGACCCGGACGAACTGGAGCCGCGGGACACCGACTTCGTCGAACCCGACGACGCCGGGCTGCTCGACGCCGTCGACGTATGGTGCGAGGACATCCTCGACCAGCTGCCCGACACGCCCGTGCCGCCGGTGGCCACGGAGCTGGTCGCGGTCCGTGACCTCGATCTGGTCGACGACGACTGCTGGCCGCAGGCGCTCGCTCTGCTCTCCCGGCCGCCGCTCCGGGATGCGCTCACCCAGCAGGTACGGGTGCTGCTGCCCGACGGCACGACCGAATCCGTACGCCCCTACACCGCCTGGTGGCTGCGCGGCCACCCGGTCCTCGACGGGCGTCGGCCCGCGGGCCTGCGCGCGGCCGGGGGCGACTCGCTGCTCGCCGGGCTGTACGAGGAGGCGGACGCGACCGGCTTCGAGGACGAGCAGGTCCTTCGCGCCCTCGGCGTGCGCACCTCGGTCCATGCCCTCCTTGAGGAGCCGGGCGGCGCGGCGGAACTCCTCGGCCGCCTCGCCGACCCGAAGCTGTATGTGTCGAGCCGACAACTGCACGGCCTGTACGGTGCGCTGGCCGCCCTGGACCCGGAGCAGGTGACGCTGCCGGACGAGCTGCGGGCCGTGCGCGACGGGGTGGTGACGGTGGTCGACGCCGCGGACGCGGTGGTCGCCGACGCCCCGGACCTGCTGCCGCTGGCCGCCGGGCTCGGGCTCCTTCCGGTGGCGCCGTACCGTGCGGCGGACCTCGCGGAGCTGCTCCAGGTGCGACGGCTCTCGGAGGCGGTACCTGCGGACGTCACCTCCGGCGCGGGCGTCCTTAGGGAGGTGCCGGAGCCGGTGCGGGTCCTACTCGGGTCCGCGACCCCGTCGACGTATGTCGAGCACGGGGAGCTGACCGTCTCCGGCGGCACGGAACTCGACTGGCGCCGCACGCCGGACGGGGTCGTGCACGCGGCGACGTTCGAGGGTGTGGCCGCCGGGCTCGCGTGGGCTGCTGGGCAGTGGCCGCGGCGGTTCGAGGTGGCGGCGTTGCTCGAAGATCCTTCGCGGACCGAGGAGTTGGCTCGGGATCGGTGGTTCGACTGAGGGTTGGCACCTACGCCGGAACCCGTCGGTCCACCCACCGGAACGCGAACTCGATCGTCAGCGCCGCGACCACGGCTATCCCCACCGCGGCCCACGGCATCGTCGTCCCCACGAGGCGCAGCTTGAAGAAGTCCTGGAGCCAGGGCACCACCATCACCAGGAGGAAGCCGAAGCCCATCGTGCCGATCAGGCCGAGGCGCCACCAGGTGTACGGGCGGGCGATGATGGCCAGGACCCAGATGGCGACCAGGAAGAGCGTCAGCGTCGCCGCGCTGGTCTCTGCCGCCCGCGCGCCCGGGCCCTCGTAGTGGTGCCGGGCCAGGAGGTACGTCGCGAAGGTCGCGAGCGCCGCGACCATGCCGCCGGGGATCGCGTACCGCATCACCCGCCGGACGAAGTGCGGCTTGGCCCGTTCCTTGTTGGGGGCGAGGGCCAGGAAGAAGGCCGGGACGCCGATCGTCAGGGTGGAGAGCAGCGTCAGGTGCCGGGGCAGGAAGAGGTATTCGACCTGGGTGCAGACCACGAGCAGGGCGAGCAGGACCGAGTAGACCGTCTTCACCAGGAACAGCGTCGCCACCCGCGTGATGTTCCCGATGACCCGCCGGCCCTCCGCGACCACCGAGGGCAGCGTCGCGAAGCTGTTGTTCAACAGGACGATCTGGGCGACCGCCCGGGTGGCCTCCGAGCCCGAGCCCATGGAGACGCCGATGTCCGCGTCCTTCAGGGCCAGGACGTCGTTCACGCCGTCACCGGTCATCGCGACCGTGTGGCCGTTGGACTGAAGCGCCCCCACCATGTCCCGCTTCTGCTGCGGCGTGACCCGGCCGAACACCGCGTGGTCATCGAGGGCCTGGCCCATCTCCTTCTGCTCGGTGGGCAGCGTGCGCGCGTCCACCGTGCGGTCCGCGCCGGGCAGAGCCAGCTTGCCGGCTACCGCGCCGACGGAGACCGCGTTGTCGCCGGAGATCACCTTGGCGTTGACGTTCTGCTCCTCGAAGTACCGCAAGGTGTCCGCCGCGTCCGGGCGCAGCCGCTGCTCCATCACCACCAGGGCCGTGGCTCGGGCGTTCTGCGCTACCGCCGGGTCGTCCAGGTCCCTGAGGCCGCGGGCGAGGAGCAGCACGCGCAGGCCCTGTTCGTTCAGTGACCCGATCTCTTCGAGCGCCGGGTCGCCGTCCGGGAGCAGCACGTCCGGCGCGCCGAGCAGCCAGGTCGAGGTCTCGCCGTCGCCCTCGCTGAAGCTGGCGCCGCTGTACTTGCGGGCGGAGGAGAAGGGCAGCGACTCGATGCAGCGCCACTCCTCGCTGTCCGGGTAGGCCTCGATGATCGCCTGGAGCGACGCGTTGGGCCGCGGGTCGGACTCGCCGAGCGCGCCGAGCACCTTGCGTACGTACGTATCGTCGGCGCCGCCCACGGTGCGCAGCTCGGTGACGTCCATGCCGCCCTCGGTGAGGGTGCCGGTCTTGTCGAGGCAGACGGTGTCGACCCGGGCCAGACCCTCGATCGCGGGCAACTCCTGCACCAGGCACTGTTTCCGGCCGAGCCGGATCACGCCGATCGCGAAGGCCACCGAGGTCAGCAGTACAAGGCCCTCGGGGATCATCGGGACGATGCCGCCGACGGTGTAGGCCACGGCCTCGTTGAACTGTTCGTTCTGGGCGACCAGTTGGGAGATGACCAGGCCGATGGAGGTCGGGACCATCAGCCATGTCACGTACTTGAGGATCGTGGAGATGCCGGAGCGCAGCTCGGAGTGGACGAGCGTGAAGCGCGAGGCCTCCTCGGCGAGCTGCGCCGCGTACGCCTCGCGCCCCACCTTCGTGGCTGTGAACGCGCCGCCGCCCGCGACCACGAAACTGCCGGACATCACCGGCTCGCCGGGCCTCTTCAGGACCGGGTCGGCCTCGCCGGTGAGCAGCGACTCGTCGACCTCCAGGCTGTCGGTCTCGACGCACGCGCCATCGACGACGATCTTGTCCCCTGGCCCGATCTCGATGAGGTCCCCGAGCACGATCTCGGAGGTGGAGATCTCGGCGGCGATGCCGTCCCGGCGCACGGTGGGCTTGGCCTCGCCGATCACCGCGAGGTTGTCGAGGGTCTTCTTGGCGCGCAGCTCCTGGATGATGCCGATCCCGGTGTTCGCGAGGATCACGAAGCCGAAGAGGGAGTCCTGGATGGGCGCGACGATCAGCATGATCACCCAGAGGACGCCGATGATGGCGTTGAAGCGGGTGAAGACATTGCCGCGGATGATGTCGACGGTGGAGCGACTGCTGCGCACCGGTACGTCGTTGACCTCGCCGCGGGCGACCCGCTCGGCCACCTCGGCGGCGGTGAGTCCGCGCGCGGGCGTCGGCGGTGGCACGGGGTGGACAGGGTCGAGCTCGGCCCCGGCGTCGATGGCGGGCCCGCTGCCCCCAGGCTCGGGTCCGTCCGTGTCGATGTGTGCCCGCTGAGTCATGGTTCCGACGGTACGGGCGGAGGGACCCGTTCACCTGCCGAGTGGCCCGGAATCAGGGTGAGCTCGGGGTGCCGTCAGGGTCGGGTCAGGGGCGCGATCAGGGCTGCGGTCGCTGCGCCTCGCGCTCTGCGGCGTGCCGCTTGAGGGCGGCGTCGCGCTTGCGCACGTACCAGATGCCGACCACCCCGAGTCCGGCCCCGGCCAGGCAGGTCCAGATCCACCACGTGTGCCCGTGCTCGTCGAACCAGCCGTAGAACGGGAGCTGGACGAGGAAGAGGACAAACCAAAGGATCGTGCCGCCGGTGATGGTGGCGACCACGGGGCCCTCCAGGGGCTCCGGCGCCTCGTGCTTGGGTGATCCCGTTGAAGATCCGGTCATGGGGACAGCTTACGAGGGGGCGTTCCGGCCCCTCGTGCCGCGTACGGACTGGCTGACTCGCCAGCTGGTCTACGCGCGGAGATAGCGATTTTGCCCTGATGTATTCATACTGAATCGGCTTGACTCTGGCTGCTTTTATTCGTACGAAGACACAAGGTAACCGCTGCATGTCCGTCCCGGCCCTCGACCGCCACTTCAAGATCTCCGAGCGGGGGTCGACGCTTGCCCGAGAGGTGCGCGGCGGTTTCGCGACCTTCTTCGCGATGGCGTACATCATCGTGCTCAACCCGATCATCCTCGGCAGCGCGAAGGACATGTACGGCCACCAGCTGGACAACGGGCAGCTGGTCACGGCGACCGCGCTGACCGCCGCGTTCTCCACGCTGCTCATGGGCGTCATCGGCAATGTGCCGATCGCGCTCGCCGCCGGGCTCGGCGTGAACACCGTGGTCGCGTTGCAGCTCGCGCCCCGGATGAGCTGGCCGGACGCGATGGGCATGGTGGTGCTCGCCGGTTTCGTGGTGATGCTCCTGGTCGCCACCGGGCTGCGGGAGCGGGTCATGAATGCCGTGCCGCTCGGCCTGCGCAAGGGCATCGCCATCGGTATCGGCCTGTTCATCATGCTGATCGGGCTCGTCGACTCGGGCTTCGTCTCGCGCGTCCCGGACGCCGCGCAGACCACCGTGCCGCTGCAGCTCGGCGCCGACAACGCCCTCAACGGCTGGCCGGTCCTGGTCTTCGTACTCGGCGCGCTGCTCACGGTCTCGCTGCTCGTGCGGAAGGTGCCGGGCGCGATCCTGATCTCGATCGTGACGATGACGGTCGTGGCGATGGTCATCAACGCAGTGGCCGACGTGCCCTCCTGGGGGCTGACCACCCCGAAGTGGCCGGGCAATCCGGTGTCGGCCCCGGACTTCGGCCTCGTCGGTGAGGTCAGCCTCTTCGGCGGCTTCGAGAAGGTCGGCCTGCTCACCGGCCTTCTGTTCGTGTTCACCGTGCTGCTCTCCAGCTTCTTCGACGCCATGGGCACGATCATGGGCGTCAGCGACGAGGCCGGTCTGATCGACGAGGACGGCTATATGCCGGGCATCAACAAGGTGCTGTTCATCGACGGCATCGCCGTCGCCAGCGGCGGCGCGACCTCGTCCTCCGGCACGACCTGCTTCGTGGAGTCGACGGCGGGCGTCGGCGAGGGCGCGCGTACCGGCTTCGCGAACGTGGTGACCGGCGGGCTCTTCGTACTTGCGCTGTTCCTCACGCCGATCGCCACCATGGTGCCCTCGCAGGCGGCGACGCCTGCCCTGGTCGCGGTGGGCTTCCTGATCCTGTCCGGCTCGATCGGCGCGATCGACTGGAAGGACTGGACGGTCGCGATCCCGGCGTTCCTGACGATGGTGATGATGCCGTTCACGTACTCGATCACGAACGGCATCGGCATCGGCTTCGTCACCTTCACCGTGCTGCGGCTCGCGGTGGGCCGCGGCCGCGAGGTGCCGGTCGCGATGTACGCGGTGTCGGCGATCTTCGCCTTCTACTACCTGATGCCGGCGCTGGGTCTTACGTAAGGCCGTAGAACTTCTCGGTTTCCTCGACGGCCGTCTTGAAGCGCTCGTCGAAATCGTCGCGGATGAGCGTCCGGACCACATAGTCCTGGACGCTCATTCCTCTTTTCGCCGCATGGCCCCGGAGCCGGTCGAGCAGCTCTCCGTCTATGCGCAGGCTGAGCACGTTGGTCCCCATGTGCTCAGGGTTGCCGGAGCGCCGTCGCCGGTGTGTCACTTTCCGGAGCGGGCTCACTCATATGGGTGACTTGCGGCATGCGGGGCCTCGAAGGTGGCAAGAAAACGAGCTGGTCTTTAGCAAGGTTAATGAGGTAGTCTAACGACTATGCCGGACCTCTCCCATGGCGACAACGCAGCCGCCGTGAACTCCCTGCGCTCCGCGATCATGCGGCTCAGTCGCCGACTGAAGCACCAGCGGGTCGACGAGTCGCTGAGCCCGACCGAGATGTCGGTGCTCGGCACCCTCGCCCGCTGCGGCTCCGCCACGCCGGGCGAGCTCGCCCGCAAGGAACACGTACAGCCGCCGTCCATGACCCGCATCGTGGCGCTGCTCGAAGCCAAGGGACTGGTCAGGCTCGAGCCGCACCCGGAGGACCGCCGCCAGAAGGTGGTCAGCCAGACCGAGACCGCCGAAACGATGCTGGAGCAGAGCCGCCGCAAGCGGAACGCCTGGCTGGCCGGTCTCGCCGAGGACCTGGACGACGACGAGTGGGCGAAGCTCCGCGCCGCCGCCCCGGTCCTGGAGAAGCTCGCGCACCTGTAAGCAGCCGTACGCGCTGAAGAAGCAGCCGTACGCGCTGAAAGCCGTAAGTACTTAAGGAGGCGAACTCTTTTGAGTACGGGATCCGGAGCAGACTCCGCCCCCGCACCAGCCACCCCCGATCCGAACGACCGCCCCGACCCCGGCACCGACGCCGAAACCGCCCGCAAGCAGGGCATGTTCAGCTCCCTGAAGATACGGAACTACCGGCTCTTCTGGACCGGACAGATCGTCTCCAACACCGGCACCTGGATGCAGCGCATCGCCCAGGACTGGCTGGTGCTCAGCCTGACCGGATCGTCCTCCGCCGTCGGCATCACCATCGCGCTGCAGTTCCTGCCCATGCTGCTCTTCGGGCTCTACGGCGGCGTCCTCGTCGACCGCCTGCCCAAGCGCAAGCTCCTCTTCGTCACGCAGTCCGCGATGGCCCTCACCGGCGCCGCCCTCGGTGTGCTCACGCTCGCCGGACAGGTGCAGGTCTGGCACGTCTATCTGACCGCGTTCCTGCTCGGCCTGGTCACCGTCGTCGACAACCCGGCGCGGCAGTCCTTCGTCGCCGAGATGGTCGGCCCGGACCGGCTCGCCAACGCCGTCAGCCTCAACTCGGCGAACTTCCAGTCCGCACGCCTCGTCGGCCCTGCGGTCGCCGGTGTCATGATCACGGCCGTCGGCAGCGGCTGGGCGTTCCTGCTCAACGGCCTCTCGTTCCTCGCGCCGCTGGCCGGCCTTGCCCTGATGCGCACCTCGGAGCTGCACCGCGTGGAGCGGGCGCCGCGCGGCAAGGGGCAGCTCAAGGAGGGGCTGCGGTATGTCGCCGGGCGGCCCGAGCTGATCTGGCCGATCGTCCTGGTCGGGTTCATCGGCACCTTCGGCTTCAACTTCCCGATCTGGCTGACCGCGTTCGTGGACGACGTCTTCGGCGGCGACGCGGGCACGTACGGCCTGCTCAACACCCTGATGGCGGCCGGTTCCCTGGCCGGTGCGCTGCTCGCCGCGCGGCGCGGCGCCTCGCGCCTGCGGCTGCTCGTCGGCGCCGCGCTCGCCTTCGGCCTCCTGGAGATCGTCGCCGCGGTCGCGCCCGCGTTCTGGCTCTTCGCGGCGCTGCTCGTGGTCATCGGCATGCTGGGCCTGACGGTGAACGTCACGGCGAACTCCAGCGTCCAGATGGCCACCGACCCGGTGATGCGGGGCCGCGTCATGGCCCTGTTCATGATGGTCTTCACCGGCGGTACGCCCCTGGGGGCACCGATTGTCGGCTGGGTCACGGACACGTACGGCGCCCGGATCGGGTTCGCCGTGGGCGGGGTGATCTCGGCCCTGGCCGCGATGGTGGTCGGGCTCGTCCTCGCCCGGGTCGGTGGCCTGCGCGTGAAGGTCGGCATGCACCACGGGCACCCGCGGGTCCGCTTCGTGCCGCGGGAGCGGCTGGCCACGGCGGCGTGACGACGGCATGACGACGGCATGACGACGGCATGAGGTAAAGGCGGGCCCCACTTAAGTAGGGCCCGCCTTTAAGTCCGGCCAGTAATGGGACCGGCCTTTGGGCCCGCCTTAAATAGAGGCATGAGACTCTTCGCCGCCGTGTTGCCGCCCGCGCCCGCCGTCGCCGAACTCGCCGTCATCACCGAGGAGTTGCGGCAGCTGCCCGGCGCGGAGCGGCTGCGCTGGACCGAACCGGAGAGCTGGCACTTCACGCTGGCCTTCATGGGCGAGGTCCCGGACGACGTCGTGCCCGCGCTGTGCGAGCGCCTTGCCCGGGCCGCCCACCGCACCGAGACCTTCGGGCTCGGGCTCGGCGGTGGCGGGCGCTTCGGGGACCGGGCGCTGTGGGTCGGCGCCGACGGGCACGCCGAGGAGCTGCGACGCCTTGCCGCGCGGTCGGTCGCGGCCGGGCGCAGGGCGGGGCTCAGGATGGCGGGGAACCACCGCTTCACGCCGCATCTGACGCTGGCGCGCAGCCGTAGGGGCGGGCTGAACCTTCGGCCGTACGTCGAGCAGCTCGAGGGGTTCGTCGGTACGCCGTGGACGGTCGATGTGCTCAGCCTGGTCCGCAGTCACCTGCCGGAGAGTGGGGTGCCGGGGGAGAAGCCGCGGTACGTGGAGGTCGAGCGGTGGCCGCTGCGCGCCGCCGAGTAGCTGCCGGTTAGTCTCGATACGTGAACCCGAAGACCCGTAACCAGATCATGGCCGGTGTGCTCGTGCTGATGTTCGTCGTGGTGGCTGTGGCCTCTGCGATGGGCTGAGGTTCGTTTTCTTTCCCCAGCCCCGCCCCTTCCCGTAACTGGGGGCGCTGCCCCCAGACCCCCGCTCCTCAAACGCCGGAGGGGCTGGAATGTCAGCCCCTCCGGCGTTGGCGTCACCAGGCGAACGCCTCCGGCGACGGCCCCGGACCCGGGAAGATCTCCTCCAGGCCGGTGAGCACCTCTTCGCTCAGCTCGGTCTCCACCGCGCGCAGCGCCGAGGCCAGCTGGTCGGGGGTGCGCGGGCCGACGATCGGGCCGGTGACGCCGGGTCGGGTGAGCAGCCAGGCCAGGGCCGCCTCGCCGGGCTCCAGGCCGTGCTTCTCGAGCAGGTCCTCGTACGCCTGGATCTGCTCGCGCGTCTGCGTCTGGGCGAGCGCCTCCGCCGCCCGGCCGGACGCCCGCCGGGTGCCCTCGGCCTGCTTCTTCAGGACGCCGCCGAGCAGCCCGCCCTGGAGCGGGGACCACGGGATGACGCCGAGGCCGTACTCCTCGGCGGCCGGGATGACCTCCATCTCGGCGCGGCGCTCGAAGAGGTTGTACAGACACTGCTCGCTGACCAGGCCGACCATGCCCTGCCGCGAGGCGACCTCGTTGGCCTGAGCGATCTTCCAGCCGGGGAAGTTCGAGGACCCCGCGTAGAGGATCTTCCCCTGCTTGATCAGCACATCGATGGCCTGCCAGATCTCCTCGACCGGGGTGTCCCGGTCGACGTGGTGGAACTGGTACAGGTCGATGTAGTCGGTCTGAAGCCGCTTGAGCGAGGCGTCCACGGCGCGACGGATGTTGAGCGCCGAGAGCTTGTCGTGGTTGGGCCAACTGGGGCCGTCCCCGGCCATGTTGGCGTACACCTTGGTGGCGAGTACGACCTTGTCGCGGCGGCCACTGCCACGCGCGAACCAGTTGCCGATGATTTCTTCCGTACGGCCTTTGTTCTCGCCCCAGCCGTAAGCATTGGCGGTGTCGAAGAAGTTGATCCCCGCGCCGAGCGCGGCGTCCATGATCGAGTGACTGTCGGACTCGTCGGTGAGCGGCCCGAAGTTCATGGTGCCGAGGACGATGCGGCTGACCTTGAGTCCGGTGCGTCCTAGCTGCGTGTACTTCATGGTTGTACAGCGAACTTGGTGGAGTGCGCTCTAGGCAAGTGTCACTTGCGGTCGCGTGGGAACTTGGTGGTGTCGAGGGTGAGGTCGAGGAGGGTGTGGGTCAGGTCGATCTGCTCGCCGAAGTCGTGCTTCGATACGGCGAAGTAGTCACCGTTCCTGGGGTCGGTGTAGACGTGGCATTGGCCCTCGTACGGATCGGCGATGAGGTAGACGGGGACACCTGCCTCCGCGTACGCGGCCTTCTTGGGACCGTAGTCGTTCATCCCCGTACCGCGTGAGATGACCTCGGCGATGAACTCGACGTCTTCGTAGCGCCAGCGGTCCTCGCTGTCCGGCTCTGCCCCGTCGCGGAACTTCGCCATGTCCGGGCAGAAGCCGTTCTGGTAGCCGGGGAAGTCGATGCGCACGTCCGTCATGATCAGTGCATCCCGGCTGAACCTGTCTTCCAGCGCGTGCAGGATCCCCCGAATGTTCTGCCAGTGCACATTTCGCTGCGGCACCACGTGGATGGCCCCCTCGACGACCTCTGCCTTGTAACCCTCGGGGACCATCCGCTCGATGAGCTCGAACAACTCGTCCAAGCGCTCGGCGCTGTCGTTGGCCATCTCGATCCTGTCTTCGAGAACAGTCACTGTGGCGCTCCTCCCCGGCCACAAGCCCATTGCCTGTGCCCGCGCAGTACAACGATAAGCACGGTGACAAGGTCACGGGCGAACCGAACGCCTATGCGGAGTATGCCCCTCCAAGCCCCCAAGCCTGATGCAGCGCGTCCGCGAAGGCCCCCGCCAGCTTGTGTTCCCCAGAGGCGTTGGGATGCGTCCCGTCGTACGTGTCGACGTTGAAGTCGTACGACGGTGGGACCGAGGCGAGCAGGAGCGGGGAGCGGTCCGTGTCGAGGTCGGCGACCGCCTTGGCCAGGAGTTCGTTGAAGCGGGTGGCCTGCTCGGCGAACGAATCGTCCGTCGCCACCCGGATGTTGGGCAGCACCGGAAGGACCGCCGCCGCGATCCGCGGGTTCGCCTCGCGGGCCTCCGCTACAAAAGTACGGACGTTCGCGGCCGTCTGCTCGGCGTCCGTATAGAAGCCGAGGTCGATCAGGCCGAGGGAGATCAGGAGCAGCGTCGGGCGGTGCTCGGTGACCGTCTCGCGGATCAGCGGGGCCATGTGCAGCCAGCCCTCGCCCCAGCCCGCCAGGTGGTGGCGCGGGAAGGCCGGGTCGACGCCGGGCGCGTACTCGTACGAGACGGGGGCTTCGGCCGCCTGGTCGTAGAGCGTCTCGCGCGGGCCGACGATGCGGAACGGGGCGTCGTACGAGGCGCGCAGGTGCTGCCACATGCGGTACCGCCAGGTGTGTTCGCCGGCGCTGCCTATGGTCATCGAGTCGCCGACGAAGAGGAGCCTGAGCATCCGCTCATCATCGTCGATCCCGGTAGGGCGCCGCGCTGCCGGGCATGTGAGGCTGCCCACGTACGGCGAACGGGCCGGAGGGCGGGCTGGCAGGCTGGGGTCATGCGTTCACTTGTGGGTACGGCAGCCGCCACTGGTGTGGGTACGGCAGCCGCGGCCGCCCTCGTGCTGCTCGGCGCCGCGGGCCCGGCGGCCGCGGCCGACGACAACGAGGGGTTCGCCATCAAGGATTCCCGTATCACCGAGTCCAGCGGCCTCGCCGCCAGCCGCGCGCACCCCGGCATCTACTGGACGCACAACGACAGCGACGACGGTTCCCGCGTCTACGCCGTCGACTCCCGCACCGGCCGCACCGTCGCCACCGTGACGCTCGCGGGCGTGGGCGCCGCGCGCGACGTCGAGGCGATCTCGGTGGGCCCGGACGGGAACGTGTACGTCGGTGACATCGGGGACAACCTCGGCGGCACCTGGGACCACGTGTGGATCTACCGCTTCCCCGAGCCGAAGCGGCTCAAGGACACCACGGTCAAGGCCACGCAGTACGTGGTGAAGTACGCGGACGGCGCCCGGGACGCCGAGGCGCTGATGGTGCACCCGAAGACCGGGCGGGTGTATATCGCGGACAAGAAGAGGGACGGGGGCGGAGGGCTCTACGAGGGCCCGCGCGAGCTGTCCACCTCCGGGACCAATGTCTTCCGTCGGATCGCCGACATCGACCTGTGGACCACCGACGGCGCGTTCTCGCCGGACGGCGACCGCCTGGTGCTGCGCAGCTACTTCGACGCCAAGTCCTATACGTGGAAGGGCGGTCGGGCCGCGTACGAGGGCCGGGTCGACGTGCCGTTCCAGCGTCAGGGCGAGTCGGTGGCGTACGCCCCGGACGGAAAGGACCTGATGTTCGGGTCGGAGGGGGAGGGGAGCGAGGTGGAGCCGTTGCGGGCGCCGGGGGTCACGGAGGACGGGGGTACGGGCTCAGGGCCGGGTGCTGACTCCGGCTCCGGCTCCGGCTCTGGTTCCGGTTCCGGTTCCGGCTCGGGTTCTGGGACGGCCACACGTGGCGCGGGCGACAACTCGGGCGGCAGCAGCGGGAGTTCCGACTTCACGACCGGGGCCATCGCCCTCGGCCTGGTCGTCGCCGCGTTCCTCGGCCTGAAGCGGATGCTGCGGCGCGATAAGTCCTAGGCGCGACAGGTCCCAGGCACGACAAGTCCTAGGAGGACGTGCGGCCCTCGACCAGGCGCCCGAGCCCGTCGAGCAGCCGCTGCAGACCGAACGCGAAGTGGTCGAATTCGCTGCCGAACGTCTCCTCCGAGAGCTGGGCGAGCAGCGGGAACTCGCCGGTCTCCATGGCCTTTTCGAGGAACGGGGTCTGGCCGCCCCAGAACTCCTCGTCGCTGAGCCCGGTGTCGCGGGCCGCCTCCACCGCGTCGATCTCCATCCGCGCCATGCCGGAGGCGAAGCTCTGCACCGCCAGGATGACCGACAGCATCTCGGGGTCGGTGAACCCCATCGTGCGCAGCGGCCCCAGGCACACCTCCAGGCTGCGCAGTGAGCCGGGGCCGAGCACCGAGCGTGCCTGGTTGACCCGGAGCAGCCAGGGGTGGCGGCGGTACAGCTCCCGGTGGGCGTGGGCCATGGCCTCGACGGCGGCCCGCCAGTCCAGATCGTCCGCGGTCTCCGTGGCGTCCTCGCCGTACACCCGGTCCAGCATCAGGTCGAGCAGCTCGGCCTTGCCCGGCACGTACCGGTAGAGGGACATGGTCCCGGTGCCGAGGTCGGTCGCGAGCCGCCGCATCGACACCGCCGCCAGGCCCTCAGCGTCGGCGATCCCGATCGCGGCCGTCACGATCCGGTCCAGGGTCAGGCCGGGCTTGGGGCCGCGGGTGGGGCGCTCGCCGGTGCCCCAGAGGAGCTCCAGGCTGCGCTTGATGTCGCCGCTGCCGCTGGTCGCGGTCGCGCCGTGCGCGGCAAGTCCCTTCGCCGGTCCGCCGGATGATTCGGCCGCCGGTCCCTTTGTGCTGCTCATGGTGGCCAGCGTAGTCGCTTCCACGTTAATTGGGTACGGCGTACGCGCAATCGGGTACGCTGTACTCAGTTAGCGTCAGTGTCCGAGTGCCAGGGGGAGAACCCGTGAACGACCAGACATCCACCTACGCCGTGCGGGCCGAGGGCCTGCGCAAGAGGTACGGCGAGAAGGACGCCCTCGACGGCTTCGACCTCGCCGTGCGCCGCGGCACGGTGCACGGCCTGCTCGGGCCGAACGGCGCGGGCAAGACCACCGCCGTACGCGTCCTGGCCACGCTGATCCGCCTCGACGGCGGGCGCGCCGAGGTCGCGGGCGTGGACGTGGCCGCGCGGCCGCGCGCGGTGCGCCGCCGGATCGGTCTCACCGGGCAGTACGCCGCCGTGGACGAACTGCTCACCGGGCGGCAGAACCTGGAGATGTTCGGCCGCCTCTTCCACCTGGGCGGCCGCCGGGCGCGGCTGCGCGCCGGGGAGCTGCTTGAGCGGTTCGACCTGGTGGACGCGGCGGACAAGGGCGTGGGCGGGTACAGCGGCGGCATGCGGCGCCGCCTCGACCTCGCCGCGTCGATGATCCTCGCGCCCGATGTGCTCTTCCTCGACGAGCCGACGACCGGGCTCGACCCGCGCGGCCGCGGTGAAGTCTGGGAGTCCGTGCGGGCGTTGGTGGCGGGCGGTACGACGGTGCTCCTGACCACCCAGTACCTCGACGAGGCCGACAAGCTGGCCTCCCGTATCACCGTCATCGACCAGGGCCGGGCCATCGCCGACGACACCCCGGACGGCCTGAAGTCCGCGGTGGGCGGCGACCGGATCGAGGTCGTCGCCGAGGTGGCCGATCTGTCCGCGGTGGTGAAGGCGGTGGCCCGTGTGTCGGCGCCCGGCACCGAGCCGGAGACGGAACCGGCCGACGGCCCGAGCGGTGAGCAGCGGGTGCACGCACCGGTCGCGGACCGCGTCGCCGCGCTGACGGACGTTGCCCGCACCCTCCAGGACCAGGGCGTCGCGGCCCAGGACATCGGCCTGCGCAGGCCCAGCCTGGACGACGTGTTCCTGAGCCTGACCGGCCACCGGTCCGGCTCCGCGCCCGCCGAGCCGGAGGTGACGGCCGCATGAGCACAGTCGATCTCGGGGTGGATGCCCGGCGTGGCGCGCTCTTCTGGGCGATCGTCGACAGCTGGAACGTGGTCCGCCGGAGCCTCACCCACTACCAGCGGCAACCCTCGTACGTCGCCTGGCAGCTGGGCTTCCCGATCATCTCCGTACTGCTGTACGGCTATGTCTTCGGCGGCGCGATGAAGCCGCCGGGCGGCGAGGGCGGCGGCAGCTACCGGGACTTCCTGATGCCGGGCATGTTCGTGATGACGATGACCTTCGGCTTCATGAACACCGCGACGACCGTGGTGACGGATGCGAGCAAGGGCGTCATCGACCGGTTCCGCTCCATGCCGATGGCACCGTCCGCGGTGGTCACCGGGCGCGGGGTCACCGATCTCGTCCTGGCCTGCGCGGAGTTGGCGATCCTGGCGGCCACGGCGTTCGCGATGGGCTGGCGCACGGGCGGCTCCTTCGGCGAGGCCGCCGCGGCCTTCGGGCTGCTTCTCCTGCTCCGCTTCAGCCTGATCTGGCTGGGCGTCTGGCTCGGGCTGCTCGTACCGAGCCCGGAGGCGGCCGGGGGCCTCTACGCGGTGGTCTTCCCGGTCACGATGATCTCCAGCATCTTCGTGCCGACGGCGTCGATGCCGGGGTGGCTGGGCACGGTCGCCGCCTGGAACCCGATCTCGGCGACCGGTACGGCGGCGCGGGAGCTGTTCGGCTTCCCCATGCCCGGCGGTGGCGGGGGCGGCGCGGCCTGGCCCGAACAGCACGCACTGCTGATGGCGGTGGTGTGGCCGCTCGTACTGACGGCGGTGTTCCTGCCGCTTGCGGTGCGGCGGTATCAGGGCCTGGGCCGCTGAGGCGTCCAGGCATCCCACCCGGTCAGGATGTGTGCGGCGCACATCCTGACCGGGTTTCCGCGCCCGATGGGGCCGACTCCCTGTCAATCGTTCATTTATCAACGACACTTACCGTAATGCCGTTCATACACGACCATGGTCGGGGGGCGGCATGGCGTTGCGTATTCACTTCACGGCCGAGGACTTGGCGCGTACGACAGTGGCCGCGCGGCCGGACGTCATGTGGGAGCTGACGCTCAGCCTCCACCGGCTCCAGCTGCCGAGGTCCGCCGCCCGCTGCAGACCCTGGCTCGGACACGTACGCGACCGGCTGCGCAGACGCGATCTGCGCGGCGTACTACGGCTGCTGACCACGCTCGTGCCGCCGCGCGGCGACTTTCCGGACTTTCTCACGCCGCCGGGGCAGCCGGACTTCGGCGGCGCCCTTGAGCTGATCAGCGGCGCCGGGCGGCTGCCGCTCGCGCGGGACCTCGAGATGGTGTTCCGGCGGCGTGAACGCCCCGCATGGGTAAGACAGTTGGCCGATGGCGACCGCGAGCGCCGACGGGAGCTCGTGCGGGCGCTCACCGTGTACCACCGCGAGCTGGTCCGCCCCTGTCTCGCCGAACTGGACGAGACGGTCTTCGCGGAGCGCGCGGTGTGCGGACGGCGCGTCCTGGACGGCGGGGTCGGGCGGCTGCTCGGCACGTTGTCGCCGACGGTCCGGTGGACGTGGCCCGTGCTCAGCACCGAGTATCCGGTCGACCGGGACCTGCGTCTCGACGGGCGCGGCATCACGCTCGTGCCGTCCTTCTTCTGCGCGACGCCGGTGACGCTCATCGACCCCGGGCTGCCGCCGGTGCTCGTCTATCCGGTCACGGAGGGTGCGCCCGGGGCGCGGGCGTCCGCTCCGTCCGGCGGCGCGGACGGCCTGGCCGCGGTGCTCGGCCGCACCCGCGCGCAGGCGGTCCGGGCCCTCGCCCAATCCTGCTCGGCCTGCTCGACCAGCGAACTCGCCCTGCGTATCGGGGTGTCCGTGGCGAGCGCCAGCAGGCATGCGGCGGCGCTGCGGGATGCGGGACTGGTCACCAGTAAGCGGCAGGGCGGTGAGGTGCTGCACATCGCGACCCGGCTGGGGGAGGAACTGGCCGGAGGCGGGCGGGAGTTGACGCCGTTGTCCTAGCTCCTGAGTCCTGGCTCCTGCGGCGGAGGCAAAGGGTCCGTTTGCATCCGGGTGCAATCCCCTGTCCGGGGCGGGGGTGCCCCCTCTCCAATGGCCATGGCCACACCAAGTGGCGTACCGCAACGGGGAGGGAAAGAAGTGAAGCGACGCATAGCCGTGGTGCTGGGAGGGATCCTGGCGGCGGGCGCGCTGAGCGTGCCGACGGCCGCGGCGGAGGACCCACCGGACAACCGGCCGGACTTCAAGGCGCCGTTCTCGTGCGGCCAGACGTGGGCGATGTTCACCTACGAAGGCCACGGCCCCGGGGACGGCAGCCAGGAACAGAAGCGCGTCGACATGCAGTGGACGGAGGGCGACACGGAAGGGGCCGATGTCGTCGCTTCCGCGGGCGGCAAGGTGTCGCACGTCGAGCCCGGCGGGGTGCACATCGACCACGGTGACGGCTGGTTCACCCAGTACCTCCACATGAGCGACCGCGTGAAGGAGGGCGCCACGGTCAAGACGGGCGACTGGATCGGCACGGCGAGCAACGTGGGCACCGGAGTCGCCCACCTCCACTACCAGCAGATGTACGACTTCGACGGCAACGGTTACCCCACCGAGGGGGAGCAGACCGGCGGGCCGGACGAGCTCGTGTACCCGGTCCTCCAGGGCAAGGAGTACCGGCTCACGCCGGGCAACGGGGAGAACCTCAAAAGCACCAACTGCGACGGCGATGGCGGCGAGCCCGACCCCGAGCCCGAACCGGAGGCCACCACCCTCGCCTACACCGGCGACGAGAGCATCTCCAACGGCTCGGACGCCGAGCTCTCCGCCGTCCTGAAGACGGAGGAGTCGGACGAGCCCGTCGAGGACCGCGAGGTCGCCTTCGAGCTCGGCGACGGTGACTCCGCTCAGACCTGCGAGGGCGAGACGGACGACAAGGGCAAGGCGAGCTGCACGGTCGAGGTCGCGGACCAGAGCCTGACGGACGACGGCACGGTGCCGCTCACCGCCACCTTCGCGGGCGACGAGGCGTACCTGGAGTCCAAGGACACCGCGGACCTCAAGCTCCAGCACGTGCAGGGCCGCGCCTACGGCATCGCCGCAGAGGTCCCGCTCCCGCTGCTCCCGCTGCGCATCGACCCGAACCCGGACACCGGCACCGTCCGCACGGCGGAGGCGGAGACCAAGGGGCCCGAGTGCGCCGAGAGCGTCAACGCGGTCGTCCTGAACGCCGACGCGCTCTGCGCCGAGGTCGCCACCAAGGTCGGCCCGAGCAGCGCCGCGTCGACCGCCACCGTGGCCGACGCGAACATCGGCCTGCCCGGCCTCCCGGTCATCGGCATCTCCGGTCTGACGTCCACATCGACGAGCAGCTGCACGGCGTCGGCGGGCAGCGTCAGCCTGGAGCTGACGGTCGGCGGCACCCCCATCGAGATCCCGGACACCCCCGGCTACGAGGTCGACCTCGGCCTCGCGGGCAAGCTCGTGGTCAACGAGCAGATCCCGGTGGAGGGCGCCGACCAGGGCCTTACGGTCAACGCCGTGCACCTGACGACGCCCGCGGGTGCGGATGTGGTGATCGGCTCCAGCACGTCGAGCGCGCACGACTGCGCGTAGCGCGTTTAGCGTGTGGCACGACTGCACGTGGCACGTAGCGCCTGGCACGACTGCGCGTGGCACCTAGCCGTACGCAGGCAGAGCTTCGCCCCGCCGAGCAGCGACTCGGCGGGGCGAAACGCGTCACTCGGACGCCGCGGTCCGTACGGCTCTGTACGGGTCCTTACGGAGCCGTACGGTCAGAGCTTCTCGATGACGTAGTCGACGCACTTGGTGAGTGCCTCGACGTCGGCCGGGTCGATGGCCGGGAACATGGCGATGCGCAGCTGGTTGCGGCCGAGCTTGCGGTACGGCTCGGTGTCCACGATCCCGTTGGCGCGCAGGGTCTTGGCGACGGCGGCGGCGTCGACGCTGTCGTCGAAGTCGATGGTGCCGATGACCTGCGAGCGCTGTGCCGGGTGGGTCACGAACGGGGTGGCGTACTTGGCGTCCTCGGCCCAGCCGTAGAGGGTCCGGGAAGAGGTGGCGGTGCGGCGCACGGACCAGTCCAGACCTCCCTGCCCGTTGATCCAGTCGAGCTGCTCGGCGAGCAGGAAGAGGGTGGCGAGGGCGGGGGTGTTGTACGTCTGGTTCTTGCGCGAGTTGTCGATCGCGGTGGGCAGCGAGAAGAACTCGGGCACGTGCCGCCCGGAGGCGTGGATGCGCTGGGCGCGCTCGATGGCGGCGGGGGAGAAGACGCCGATCCACAGGCCGCCGTCGGAGGCGAAGGACTTCTGCGGGGCGAAGTAGTAGACGTCGGTCTCGGTGATGTCGACGGGCAGACCGCCCGCACCGGAGGTGGCGTCCACGAGCACGAGCGATCCCTCGTCGGCACCGGGGACCCGCTTGATGGGGGCGGCGACACCGGTGGAGGTCTCGTTGTGCGTGTACGCGTATACGTCGACGCCTGCCTCGGCCTGCGGGTCCGGGTGCGTTCCGGGCTCGCTCTGGATCACGGTGGGCTCGGCGAGCCAGGGCGCGAGCTTGGCGGCCTTGGCGAACTTGGAGGAGAACTCACCGAACGACAGGTGCTGGGACTTGTTCTCGATGAGCCCGTGGGTCGCAATGTCCCAGAAGGCGGTGGAGCCACCGTTGCCGAGGATGACTTCATACCCCTCGGGCAGCTGGAAGAGGCTCTGCACACCCTCGCGCACGCGCCCGACCAGGTTCTTGACCGGGGCCTGGCGGTGGGAGGTGCCGAGCAGGGAGGTACCGGTGGCGGCCAGAGCGTCGAGCGCTTCCGTACGCACCTTGGAGGGGCCCGCGCCGAACCGGCCGTCGGCGGGCTTGATGTCAGCGGGAATCTGGATCTCAGCCACCCCGCGAGCCTATCGGCTCGGGCCGCCGGGGGTGCTCGGGGTCCATGGTGCGAGACGGGGTGTCCGTGTGGCGCAGGGGTACGCAGAGATCAGGCCCTGTAGCCCTCCGTGCACCCCTCCGTATAACCCTCCGCCTTGAAGACACCGGAAGACGACCAGGGAACGGCGCACGGCCCTATGTGCTCGGGGTCGGGGCAGAGCAGGCGGAGGAGCGCGTCAAGCACCTCGCGCGCCTCCCGCTCGGAGACCGCGAGCCCTCCGGCACGCACCTCGTACACATCACGTCCCGCGGCATCCCGGCCGGGGTGCTCGACCCGCCATTGCTCGGGCAGCTCCTCGTACAGCTCGGCCACGGTGAACGGTTCCGCACCAGCGTCGTCGGCCGGGTCACCCGACCCCTCCGACCCCTCCGGCTCGGCCGGTTCCTGGCTCCCCACGCTGTCCAGGGTCCAGGCGGGGACCCGCTCGGCGAGTAGCTCCCCGGCCCGGGCCAGCAGAGAGTCGAGCTGCTCGCGGGTGGCGTAGACGCCTATGCGCAGCTCCCACACGTCAGGCGCGTCGGTCATCGCGGCTCCTGCTCGGTCTTGTCCTTGCAGTGAACTATCCCTCGTGTCAGGGCAGGTGAGGAACAGGAAGCGGCAGAACTCGGGGATAGATCAGGGATGCCCGTAGGAGGTAAGGCCTCCGTGCGGCAGGACCGCCCAGGTGCGGGTGGCGGGCCCGGGTTCGCGGGCCGGGCCGAAGCCCCAGTCGCCCTCGCAGGCCTTCGCTACGCAAGCCAGGACGCGGAGGGTTGCGCGGCGACGGGTTTCGCAGGCGGCGGCGAGGTGGTGGTTGGTGTGCCTGGGATGGTCGTCGTAGACGATCACGCGTAGGGCGTCGTCACGGTAGCGGAGGGACAGGTAGATCTCGGGCGTTGCCGTGAACTGGCCTGCGTAGGCGACCAGTTCGCCAACCGCTTGCAGCGCGGCGGGTTGAGCGGCTTGCAGGCTGTGGGCCGTCAGGAGCGTACGGGTGGCGGCGCGGGCGATGGCCGGGCTGGTCGGGGCGGTGGGGAGGGTGAGGCTGTAGGCGAGGGTCGCGGGACTCGGGGGCTGTGTCGTGTCGTACGCGGGTGCTGCGGGGCAGGCGGTGACGGTGGGGCCTTCGGCGGTGACGAGCGAGAGGACGGTCATGGGGCAACTCCCTTGTGTGGGGGTGAGGTTGTGACGGTGGCTCTGTCCCTGGGCAGGCCGAGGGGTGCGCTTCCGTCACGGTGTCTGTGACTGGTGCGTCACTCACTGTAGGGGGATTGGTGGTCCATGTGCTACCTGCTTCGCGTAATTAGGGGCACCGATAGACTTCCCGTGAACGTCGAGGAGGGGAACGCATGCCACCGAGGACCGCCCCAACTCAGCGCCAGAAACGGCTTGGTGCTGAGGTGCGGAAGATCCGGACGGCCGCAGGCATGTCCATCGAGACGGCCGCCGGGTTGCTCGGCATCGACCGCAGCAACATCTCCAGCATCGAGTCGGGCATCCGTGCCATCAGCCCCGAGCGCGTACGCACGCTGGCCTGCAACTGTGAGTGCTCAGACCAGGAATACGTCGATGCGCTTGCGCAGATGGCTGGTCGGAAGACACGGGGATGGTGGGAGCGCTACCGGGGCAGTCTGCCCGCAGGGCACCTCGACATCGCCGAGGCGGAGTGGCACGCCAAGCGGCTGCGCGGCGCCAACTTCGTGCACCTGCCGGGCATTCTCCAGACCAGCGATCACGCACTCGCTGTGTTCCGGACGAATGTTCCGCCGATGTCCGATCACGAGGTGGCCTTGAGGGTGGCCCACCGTGTGGAGCGGGCGCAGATTCTGGGTGGCGGCGATCCGATGCCGTATGTCGCTCTCATCCACGAGGCCGCACTGCGGATGCGCTTCGGGGGTCGCAAGGTCGCTCGTGCTCAGTTGGAGCACCTGCTCGGTGTCTCCGAGCGGGGGAACGTGACGCTTCGAGTCGTTCCATTTGAGGCCGGAGCGTTTCCAGGGGCGGGCGCGACCGTGTTCTGCGCCGAAGGGCCGGTTCCGGCTCTGGACACCGTCCAGGTCGATAGCGCCCTCGGCCCGGAATTTCTCCACCAGGAGTCACAGCTCTCCAAGTACAGGGGCCAACTTGACTGGTTGGAACGCCTGGCGCTGTCGCCTGAGGACACACGCGACTTCATCCGAACCGTTGCCGACGACTTGTGAGGGGTACCCGATGACTGAGATCAACTGGGAAGAGCCGTTCTGCGCGGAGTCCTCCGCTTGCTTCCGCCTGGGTACGGACAGCGAAGGCAACGCCTACATCGCCGTATACGGAGCCGAGGACATGTATCTCACGGACAGTCGCGATGCTCTGCGGCAGTTGATCCTCGACGTAAAGGCCGGGAAGGCCGATCACCTTCTGTAGGAGGCGCCGTGATGGCCGACATCAACTGGGAAGACTCGTTCTGCACGGAGGGCTCCAGCTGCTTCCGCCTGGGCACCGACGCCGAAGGCAATGCGTACGTCGCGGTCTCCGGGGCTGAGGATACGTATCTCACCGATAGCCACGACGCCCTGCGCCAGATGATCCGCGACATCAAGGCAGGCAAGGCGGACCACCTGCTGTAGCAGGCGTAAAAGCGATCCGGGCGTGGGCCGGGCAGGGGCCTTTCGTCATGCCCTGTCAGCGAGGGCCCGAGCCGCGTCCAGCACCATGTGCCAGGGGTACGCGTTCGGTCGTCCCTGGCCGGGCTGGTTCGGCACAAATCCGCCTTCCCCGTAGAGCACCGTCACGCCCATCTCGCGGAGCTCTGCAACGCTCCGGTCGAGGGCCCGGTGTTGCGCGTAGGCGGCGTTTACGCAGGGCATGGTCACGGTCGGGATCCGCTTGCCTATGCCCTCGGCCACCACCCCGACGACGAACTTGTCCGTGAGGCCGAGCGCCCACTGGTTGATGCTGTTGAACGTCGCAGGTGCGAATGCGACGACGTCTGCCTTCGGCCACACGTCCGGCTCTCCGGGCAACTTGTACTCGGAGCGAACCGGGTGGCCGGTCAGGGCGGCCAGGTCGTCAAAGCGCGGCGCGAGCCACCGGGCCGCGGTCGGCGTCAGGCCCAGGCACACGTCCCAGCCGCGGGCCTGCGCATCTTCAACCACCCTCGCCACGTCGAACACCGGCGGCGCAGCCGAACAGAACAAGTGCAGCGTCCTGGTCCTCGTCACTTGGCCTATCCGATCACATACGGGGCGATCGAGGTCCAGCGCTCAACGCGCGGGTACCGTTCCAGATGACGAGTCAGGAAGGGAGGCCGGTATGCCCTTTCCCACGACGAGCACACTGGCGCTCGGATCCGACGGCAGTGGAAACTCGCGCACCTGACCCAGCGACAGCTGACCCAGCGGCTGCCCTCAGGGGTATGGGCGCTGGCTGATTCAAGTTCCCGACGGGCATGTGTTCTTGACTGCTCACTGCGGCCGAGGAATCGTCATGCAAGGTGCTGCAAGCGGCGAGATGCCGGAGGTGGGCATGACGTTACGGTTCGTCGGGATTGATCCGGACACAGGGAGGCAGGGCTCCCCCACGGTGTGGGTCGACGAGGAGCGTGCAGAGTTGGTCTTCCAGGGCTGGAAACCCAGCGCTGGACTGGAAGCAGAGTGCGCGGCGACCGAAGTCCCAGGGCATGCGGTCGGGATTCCGGAGAATGAGGCCGTTGTGCGGGTCCCGGCCCGCATGGTGGCGATGATCAGGGAGGCGTGCGATGTCGCAGAGCGACGAGCCCGGCTTTGAAGAACTGCTCGCTGCTGCCCAGCGGTCCGCCTGTCACCTGGAGATGCGCGACGTCTACGGCGTCGGTGATGAATCCGAGGATTTTGAGCACTGGCGCCGTACCGGGGAGCGCGACACCGACCCCACCTCGGAGTACTGGACACCGTGGGTCGACTTGATCGGCCGCACGGTTGGCCGGGGTGTCACGGTCCGAAGGGCGCGCATCGTCTCCGAGCCGGTGAGTGAGTACATCAGGTACGAGCACGCCGGGGCCTCGGTCAACGTGCACGCAGGGGAAGACGTGCGATGGCTGCCCCGGCGGCATGCCTCGGCCATCGCACTGCCCGGCAACGACTTCTGGCTCTTCGACCGCAGCGCCGTCCTGTTCAACCACTTCTCTGGCGACGGCAATTGGTCCGAGCCGAAGTGGGAGGTACGCACCGAGCCGACTGTTGTCCAGCTCGCCGCGAGAGCCTTCGAAGCGGTGTGGGAGCGTGGGATACCGCACGAGAAGTACACCGTCTGATCCGAACGACCGAAGAGCCAGCCGCCTATGACCGCTTCGCCCTCGTCCGCTGCCCAGGCTGCCCGTGAACGCCTCGCGAAACAGCTTCGGGAGATCCGCCTGGACGCAGGGTTGACTGGTGAAGAGCTGGCTCTTCGGTGTGGTTGGAGTCCCTCGAAGCGGTCCCGGATCGAGAACGCCAAGACGCCGCCTTCAGACGCCGATGTACGGGCCTGGTGCGCGGCCTGCGGCGTCGAGAGCCAAGTTCCGGATCTGATCGCGGCCAATCGCCAGGCCGACCAGATGTATGTGCACTGGAAGAAGCTGCACCGTCACGGCATGCGCCGCGCCCAGGACGAAGTGCTGCCGCTGTACGCACGGACGCGCCACTTCCGGATCTACTGCTCCAACGTCGTCCCCGGCATCCTCCAGACCGAGGCGTACGCAACCGCCCTGCTCTCGACCATCGCCCGCTTCCAGGGCACCCCGGACGACGCTCCTGAGGCCGCCGCGTCCCGCATAGAGCGGTCCAATACGCTGCACGAGGGTGGCCACACCTTCGCGTTCCTGCTGGAAGAGACGGTTCTGCGGTACCGCATAGGCGACGCTGAGACCATGGCCGGACAGCTCGGCTACCTCCTGGCGGTCATGGCCCTGCCGAACGTCAGCCTCGGCATCATCCCGTTCACCGCACCCCGCCACATCTGGCCGCTCGAAGCCTTCTACCTCTTCGACGACCACCAGGTCAGTACGGAACTGCTGACCGCCGAGGTGAACGTCACCGCTCCCAGCGAGACGAGCGTCTACGCCCACGCATTCGCGGGCCTCTCCGAGATCGCTGTCCATGGAGCCCCGGCGCGGGACTTGATCACGAATGCCGTGGCCGCCCTCGGGTGATTCGCGTGCAATTCGATGCAAGAACATGGAGATTCAACCAGCCACGCTCCTAGCGTCGTTGGCATGGCGAGCAGCATCAGGGTCTACACGATCCGAACCGAAGAGACCTGCACCAGCGTGCGGACGCTGTACACCGGCCAGTTCTGCTACCGGTGCGACCGGACGACGGACGAGCCGGTCGTCGTCAACGTGATCCATGCGGCCAGTGGCCCCGGGCACACCGTCTACGCCTGCCCCAAGCACGCGCCGCGCGCGGCCGCCGTCGTACCCCCGGCCGCAAGGCTCGACGTCGCTGTGCGGAACGGGCCCCACGGTCGTAGGTCCTGAAGCCCCGCACCGGCCGCCATTCCCTGGCAGGACCGCGACCGGTGACGGGTGGGCCCGCAAGAGGGCCCGTGCATGTGCACGACGGCGCGAGGACGGGCCTCGTGCCGCAGAGCGCACCTGGAGGTCACCATGCGCGAGTTACGTGAGCCGGTCAAGGCCGACCCCGAGGACGACGACGGACAAGGCGGCAATGAGACCGGCGGCTGCGGCGACGGTGACGGCTGCGGCCGCAATTGATCGCCGGACAGTGAAGTAACTCCCAAGGGGCGGCGCGTCGTTGGCCGCCCCATCCTCCGCAAGTACATGCACCCGGAGAGACCCACTCTCATGCGACACCATCACGGCTACACGTGGCTCGGCACGGGTTTCGGAACGATGCGGGACGGTCCTCGCCGGGTAGGCCACCCCGAGTTCTCCTCGTCCGGGGTGCCGCCTCTGGAGCTCGCCCACTGGCTCCTCAAACCCGCCCACTTCGTGATGGGCACCTGGACCGACCCCCGGGAAGCAGCAGCGTGGTTCGGTCGCAAGGCCCGCGAGCACGTCGATGCCTTCATTGATTCCCACGACCGTAGCTCCCTTGACGCGAAGATCATCGTGGTAGCGGAGGCCGTGGCCTACGGCGAGGATGTCGCAGGCGGATGGTGGATGAGCGGACAGCGGTTTCTCGCCGTCCACCTCATCGCCTGCTCCCCGCACCGGTTTCGTCCCGAGTACGTTTGCCCGGTCCCGAACCGGGTGCCAGAGAGTAGGTAGTAGCTAGTAGAGGGAGATGACGTGGCGGAAGGTCGGAGCAAGACTTGGGAAGAGCTGCATCAAGAAGGAATGGGGCCAACCCAGGAAGCTTTTCTGGAACTTGTCGAAAGGACTCAACACACGCTGCACTACTGCCCGCAGGTGATCTGGGGAAATCTCCAGACTCCCGACTACGTGCGAGCGATGCTCCGTCTCGTCGTGGACTTCCTTGAGGTGCCGGACGACATCGAGGCCGGCGTGCGGGCCCGCACGGCACGCGCAGAGCTGATCGGTAAGGGCGATCGGACCTATCACGTCCTTCTCGGACAAGATGCGTTGCGTACGAACATCGGTGGGCCGGAGGTCATGCGCGGCCAGCTCACCCGGCTCCTTGAGGCATTCGACCTTCCTGGCCTGAAGCTCGGCATCATTCCTGATCGGGCCGAGCGGTACGTATTCCCCGGCAACTCGTTCGGCATCTTCGACGGCGTCAGGGTCGAGATCGAGCTGTTCGGTGACAGCCCGACGCTCACCGATGAGAAGCAGGTCGCGGCGTATCAGAAGGCGTTCAGGCTCTTGGAGCGGAGCGCGGTGTACGGCGCGGAGGCCAAGGCCATCGTCTCAGCGGAGTTGAACGCGCTCGGCGATCCGGACCGCGGATGGGGCCCCTGAGGCCGACACCGACGCCCCCGCGCCCCGGGCCTGACCCGGCCGACCCACAGCGCGGAACGCGCGCGGCGGTGCGCACCAGCCGCCCAACTGACCGCAAACGGGCTCGGGTACAGTGCCCGCCCGTGTCCATGACTAACTACATATGCGAGCCTGGGCAAGGGCGAACTGCCAGGTGGTGCACCTTGGGTGCGACCTTCCTGACCCTCCTGGTGATGGTCCTCCTGCCGCCGCTCCTGGTGCGGGCGGGCGTTGTCGGTGACGGCTGGTGCTTTACGGCCTTCATGGCGCACATCGCCGCCGCCACGGTCTACCTGGTGGCCACCACCCCGCGGCGGCCCGAAAGGCGGGGCAGCCTGCTGACCGCCCGCACCCTGTTCGGCCGCCGCACCGTTGACCTGAACCGGCTGACCAGGGTCCGGCACCTGATGATTCCCGGCCAAACCAGCTCCGCCTCGGTGGACTGGCTGCTGCTCACCGATGAGCACGGCGTCCGTCTCGCCGTGCAGGAGCCCCGTCTAGGCGCCAACAACTCCGTCGACAAGGCCATAGCGCGGATCGTGCTGTCGCCGTCCAGCCGCGTCCGCGTATCCCGCGGGGCCAGGGAGCGGCTGCGGCCGGAGGAATACCGCCCCGGCTCCTGCCTGGGGATGGTGGCCAAGGGCCTTTTCTGGGCCGTGCTGGTGTGTGCCGTCGTCGGTGGGGTGGGGATCGCACTGCTCATGGTCAGCATCTCGCTGGCAGGGGTGGTCTGACGGCCACGGCGGGCAGTTCACGTCAGCCCGCCGAATCAGCCCGCCGAATCAGTCCGCCGAATAGCGAGCGTGCCTTCCACGCGTGTCCCCCGCCCCTCCGGGCACCCTGTTCCGCATGGGCCTCCACGACGAGCACGAGCTTGAGCACGCACTTCGCACGGCGGTGCGCGGCGAGGTGGACTTCTCCACCACCGCCCGCGCCCTGACCACCATGGACGCCTCCAACTACCGCCGCGTCCCCCTCGGCGTGGTCGCCCCACGTGACGCCGAGGACGTGGCCGCCGCCCTCGCCGCCTGCCGGGAGCACGCCGTGCCCGTCGTCGCCCGGGGCGGCGGGACCTCCATCGCAGGGCAGGCCACCGGGGTCGGCGTCGTCCTCGACTTCATGCGGTACATGAACCGGATCCTCCACGTCGACGCCGAGGCCGGGGCCGCCGTCGTCCAACCCGGCGTCGTACTGGACGAGCTCCGCGCAGCCGCCGCGCCGCACGGCCGTACCTTCGGGCCCGACCCCTCCACCCACAGCCGCTGCACCCTCGGCGGGATGATCGGCAACAACTCCTGCGGGTCCCACTCCGTCGCCTGGGGGACCACCGCCGACAACGTGGAGCGGATCCACGTCCTGACCCCCGACGGTGCCGCCCATGATCTCGCCCGCGGGGAGGGGTGGGGCGCCGCCCCGGAGGGTCTCCAGGCCCTGGTCGAGGGGGAGTTGGAGCTGCTCCGGACCGGGTTTCCGGAGCTGCCTCGGCGGATTTCCGGGTACGCCCTCGACTCCCTCCTGCCCGAGCGCGGGGTCGATCTCGCCCGGGCCTTCTGCGGGAGCGAGGGGACGCTCGGGGCGCTCACCGAGGCGACCGTCAAGCTCGTCGAGGTGCCGGGGGCCCGGGTGCTCGCCGTGCTCGGGTACGGAGACGAGAGTGCTGCTGCCGAAGCCGCCGCTGAGCTCCTGCCATACAAGCCCCTGACCGTGGAGGGCATGGCCGTCGATCTCGTACGGGGTGCTCGAGGGCTGCCCAAGGGCGGGGCGTGGCTCTTCGTCGAGGTCGGGGGTGGCACGCCCGGTGAGGCTCGGGCCCGGGCCGAGACGCTCGTACGCGGTGCCGATGCCCTGGACGCGCTCCTCGTCACCGACCCCGCCCGGCAACGCGCCCTCTGGCGGATCCGGGAGGACGCCTCCGGGACCGCCACCCGGATGCCCGACGGGAGCGAGGCGTGGCCCGGGTGGGAGGACTGTGCGGTGCCACCCGCGCGACTCGGCGCGTACCTGAGGGAGTTCCGTGCGCTGCTCGCCGAGCATGAGCTGCGCGGCACGCCGTACGGGCACTTCGGGGACGGGTGCATTCACGTGCGGATCGACTTCGATCTGATGAGTCCCGGCGGTGTCGGGCGGTTCCGGAGGTTTTCTGAGGATCTTGCCGAGATTGTCGTCGCGCACGGTGGGTCGCTCTCCGGGGAGCACGGGGACGGGCAGGCCCGGGCGGAGCTGTTGCCGAAGATGTACGGCGATCGGCTCGTGCGGCTCTTCGAGGAGGTCAAGGGGGTGTGGGATCCGCATGATCTGCTCAATCCCGGGATGCTCGTGCGGCCCGTGCCGCTGGACCACAATCTGCGGTTCGCTTCGCTGCCGCGCGATCCCGTGCCCGTCGTCTTCGGGTACCCGCACGACGGTGGGGACTTCTCCGCCGCCGTACGACGGTGTGTGGGCGTCGCCAAGTGCCGTAATACGTCCGTCGGTTCCGGCGGTGTCATGTGTCCGTCCTTTCGTGCCACAGGGGATGAGCAGCACTCCACCCGCGGGCGGGCCCGGCTCCTGCACGAGATGCTCGCGGGCGAGGTCATCGAGGACGGGTGGCGGTCCGAGGAGGTGCGCGGGGCCCTCGACCTGTGTCTGTCCTGCAAGGGGTGCCGGTCCGACTGCCCCGTCGGGGTCGACATGGCCACGTACAAGGCCGAGTTCCTGCACCAGCACTATCAGGGGCGGCGCAGGCCCGCCGCGCACTACTCGATGGGGCGCCTTCCGGAGTGGCTGCGGCTCGCCGCGCCGCTCGCGCCGCTCGTGAACCTGGGCACACGCGTGCCCCCGCTCGCCTCGCTCGGCAAGCGGCTCGGCGGGATCGCGCCGGAGCGGGAGATTCCACGGCTTGCTCCGCGGACGTTCCGTGGCTGGTTCGGGACCCGGCGTGGGACCCGGCGTGGGGGCCGGCGTGGGGGCCTCGACGGTGCTCGGGCCACCGTGTGGCTCTGGCCCGATACGTTCACCAATCACCTCTCGCCCTCGGTGGGGCGCTCGGCGGTACGGGTCCTGGAGGCGGCCGGGATCGGTGTCGCGCTGCCACCGCGCGGCGTCTGCTGCGGACTGACGTACGTCTCCACCGGGCAGCTCGACCGCGCCCGCGAGGTCATGCGCCGCACCCTGGACCGGCTCGACCGCGTACCCATCGACCGCCAGCCCCTGGTCGTCCTGGAACCCAGCTGCGCCGCCGCCCTGCGTACCGACCTGCCCGAGCTGCTCGGCGACGACCCCCGGGCCGGGCGGGTCGCCGACTCGGTCCTCACCTTCGCCCAGGCCCTGGAGGAACTGGCCCCGGACTGGGCCCCGCCCCGCCTGGACCGCCCGGCCGTCGGCCAGACCCACTGCCACCAGCACGCCGTGCTCGGGGAGTCCGCCGAGCGGCGACTCCGTGAACGGGCCGGTCTGGAGGGCGAGTTGAGCGGCGGATGCTGCGGGCTCGCCGGGAACTTCGGGTTCGAGGACGGGCACTACGACGTCTCCCGCGCCTGCGCCGAGGAGCAGCTGTTGCCCGCGGTGCGGTCCGCGCCGGAGGGCTCGGCCGTCCTGGCCGACGGGTTCTCGTGCCGTACGCAGCTGGAGCAGCTGGCCGGGGTGCGGGGACGGCACCTGGCGGAGGTGCTTGCGGAGGGCCTGGGCGACCCGGGCGCGTAAGCTCCAAAAGGACTTTACGTCCCTGACGCTGGTCCAGTACATTGCCCGGGCAAGTCTACGGTAATGAACTTCTAGGACGGCGCCCCGTGAACGCAGGCCAGCGCATCGACGTGCCCACGACGGGGCCCGCTGCTACTCCCACGACGACGGCCACGGCCGCCACGGCCACGGCCGCCACGGCCACGGCCGCCACGGCCACGGCCGCCACGGCCACCGCTTCCACCGGCAGCGGTGGCCAAGGACTCCGCGGCGGTCTCCGCGGCGGCTCGCTCGGCCCGGTAGGACTCGTCCTCGCCGGATGCGTGTCCGTGCAGTTCGGCGGGGCGCTCGCGGTGACCCTGATGCCGCGGGCCGGGGCTCTCGGTGTGGTGACGATCCGGCTGGTCGCGGCCGCGGTCGTGCTGCTGCTCCTCTGCCGTCCGAAGCTGCGCGGCCACTCCCGCGCCGACTGGGGCACGGTGATCGCCTTCGGGCTCGTCATGGCCGCCATGAACGGGCTGTTCTACCAGGCCGTCGCCCGCATCCCGCTCGGCCCGGCCGTCACACTCGAAGTGCTCGGCCCGCTCGCCCTCTCCGTGCTCGCCTCACGCCGCGCCGTCAACGCCCTGTGGGCGGCGCTCGCACTCGCAGGCGTCGTCCTGCTCAGCGGCGGGGGCTACGGCGGGCTCGACCCCGTCGGTGCCGCCTTCGCGCTCTCGGCGGGCGCGATGTGGGCGGCGTACATCGTCTTCAGCGCCAAGACCGGGCGCCGGTTCCCGCAGGCCGACGGGCTCGCGCTCGCGATGGCGGTCGGTGCCGTATTCATGCTGCCCCTCGGACTCGCCGAGTCCGGGAGCAAGCTCTTCGTGCCGAGCACCCTCGCGCTCGGCGCGGGCGTCGCGATCCTGTCTTCCGTACTCCCGTACACCCTCGAACTCCTCGCCCTGCGCCGCCTGCCCGCCTCCACCTTCGCGATCCTGATGAGCCTGGAACCCGCGATCGCCGCGACGGCGGGTTTCCTCGTCCTCCACCAGGCGCTGTCCGTAACGGACGCCCTGGCCATCTCCCTCGTCATCGCGGCCAGCATGGGGGCGGTACGGACTCAGGTGGGCCGGGGCCGGGGCCGGGGGCGGGGGCGGGCCGAGGCGTGAGGCCGCGGGGTGCCGGGGCCCGAACGGGGGCCTGGGGCCATCTCGACCGCCGTTGTGAACGCCCCCCGTTGTGAACGCACCGCGCTGTGAACGCAAAGCAGAGCACTTTCTCCCTTTCGACGTATAACGAGCGCCGGTTGTGCGCTCCCCTATGCGATTTCACAGCATTGCGCGACCTTCGCTCCTGATCCTTTGGTCGGTGAAAGAGAAATCAGGGTATATGCGTCCTCGCCCTGCGGATAAACGCAAGGTCTTCGATGAAACGCTTCTCTTTCGATCTATAGAGTGACCGCATCTGCAATGGGTTGAGGGGCAGTTGGAATATCCGCCTCAATGGGTCAGGTATCCGTTCCCTGGACTGAGGAGAGAACCTCGTGTCTGTCCGTGCGCCCATGTCTGTGTCTGCCCCTCGTATCTCTCGTATCTCTCGTATCCCTCGTATCCTCGCCGTGGTCGCGAGCACGGCCGCTGTGTGTCTGTCGGCGTCGCCTGTCGCGGGGGCTGCCGCGCCGGGTACCGTACCGGCAGCCGCTGCCGCCGGGGTGTCGTGCCAGGCCGGCGGCCAGGCGTCCTTCTCCCCGGGGCTGCTGCCGGCGCCTCCCCGGGACACGAATGTGCAGTACACCGGGCAGGACCGCTCGTGCGCGGGTATGAGCCCGGGCGGCAGTGAGATCGCCACGGCGAGGTTCAACGGCTCGTTCAACGCGCCGATGTCCTGTGTGGTCGGCGGCGGCGATGTGCCGACCCCGGGCACCGGCACGATCGAGTGGAAGACCAAGAACGGCAAGACCCTGCGCAGCACGCTGTCGATCACCATCTCCGGCCAGATGTTCAACGAGGCGACGGTCGACGGCACCGTCACCGACGGCGCGTACGTGGGCGCCAAGGTGAACGGCAAGTTCCGGGTCGACCTGGTCAAGGAGGGCATCAACTGCGCCGCGCAGGCCCTCTTCGGTGGCCTGAAGTCCGCCCCGTTCGACGGCTCGTTCACCATCACCGGCTGACGTCCTCGGCGGCCGTCGGTCGCCTTTCCTCTCCCCTTCCTCTCCCCTTCCTCTCCGCTTCCTCTCCGCGTGGCGGGCCCGGCAGCCAGTCGGGTCCGCCACGCGGCATCCACGTATACGTGGCACCGACGGGGCTCCATGTCGGACGACAACGAATACACCGGCGACGGCCAGGGGAACGATGCGGCCGACGAAGGGGGAGAACTCGGCGAGGGGGAAGACTCAGACGGCGAAGCGATCCCTGTCGAGCGCCACCGCCGCATCTCCAAATGAAATGACCTCTACGGCGGGCTGGTTCGCCTTCAAATCTCGCAGTTGATCGGTTGGACGCCGCCCATCGAGCGCAGAAGGGTATACCGTTTCTGCTCGTAGTTATAGCGCCAGTAGGCGACCGTGAATCTTCCCGACGGGATTCCTGAGTAGTTGCTGGTCTTGTGCTCCACGTAGTACGTGGCCCACTGCCAGGTAACCAGGTTTGTGCGCCAGTTGGACGCCGTGACCTCCCCGCTGTAGAGGCCGTACCAGTCGTATTCGTCTGTGCCGGGCCCGTCCTTGTAACCAAAGGCGATGGCGCCGTGGTAACAGGTCATGTATAGGGTAGGAGCGCCTGCCCTTTGACCCGTTGCCATATACGGAGTCTTTTTCTCCTTCTCCTTGCCCGTCTCTTTCGGCTTCGGCTTCCCCTTCGGCTTCGGCTTCTCCTTCGCCGAACCGCCGTCCACCTTCTGCGGCTTTCGGCCCCCGGACGTCAGCGCCTGCTTCTCCCCGTCCTCCGCGGAGGGCTGCTGAATCTCCCCGACCTCACCGGGCTCAGCGTCCTCCTCGCCGGTAACTGGCTTCTCCTCGCCGGTAACCTCGCCCGGCTCGGCCTCCCCAGCCTCGGTTTCTCCCCCTTCCTCACCAATGATCTCGCCGGGTTCGCGGTCCTCGTCCTCGCCCTCCTCGGGCCCCTCATCCTCGTTCGTGACCTCGCCCGGCTCGGCCTCGGATGCGCCCTCGGCATCTCCTTCCGGTGGCACTTCCTCGTCACCGGGGCTCTCCGCCTCCGCCTCCGGCGCCCCGTCGCCCTCCTCCTCGGTCTCCTCGTTCTCCTCGGTTTCCTCGCTTTCCTCTGCTGGTGGTTGCTCTTCCTCTTCGGCAGCGTTCTTCTCCCCGTCGGAGTCTTCATCCGCCGGCTGGTCGTCCTCCCCGTTTATTTCGGTTTCTCCCTCGACTTCGGTGTCAGGTTCGTCCGCGTCAGCGTCTTCACCGCCTTCCCCGGTAGCCGCCGACTCGTCCTCGCTCTCCTCTGGTGGCCACTCTTCCTCGGCTTCTTGCTGCCCCTCGGGCTCGTCGACGCTCTCTTCCAGAGGCTCGTCCTCGGCTACGGCGTCCTGCTCGCCCTCGTCGCCCTCGTCGTCCTCGGCGCTCTCCTCCGGGGTGTCTCCCTCGTCGGAGCCTGCGGTCTCGGTCTCGGTGTTCTCCGCCTCGTCGACGGGGCTCTCCTCGCCCTCGTCGTTCTCCAAGTCGTCTTCGCCGTCGGCTGGTTCGGACTCGCCGGAGGCTTCCATCCCGTCGTCGGTCTCGCCCCCTTCCTCACCCTCGCCGGTGTCCTCGTCAGTCGGTTCGGCGTTCTCTTCGTCGGTGGGTGAGTCCTGGTCCGTTGTCTCGTCTACGGCCGGTTCCTCGGAGTCCGGGGCTTCCTCGGTTTCGTCTTCATCCGATTCGGCGGAAGGCTCCGCCTCACCGTCGTCGCCAACCGCCTCCTGACCCTCGTCCTCTGACAAGTCCTCGGCGCCTTGCGGCTCTTCGCCTTCGTCCGAGTCCCCGCTGTCCGGAACATCCTCTTCCTCAGGAGCATCCTCGGCGTCCGGGACGGTGTCCTGGTCTCCTGCCTCCTCACCGTCCCCTTCGTCGCTTCCGGAGAGCTCGTCGCCGGGGTCGGGCTCCTCACCTTCCGGGCCTTCCTCACCGCTCTCGTCGGAGCCCTCCGTAAACTCGTCCGCCGCCCCTTCGGCTCCCTCCTCGTCCGTGCTCTCTTCGGCCCCCTGTTCCTCTTCCGCTACCTCGGGGTCCTCTTCGCCGGAGGATGCGTCCTCGGCCTCAGCGTCCTCCGGCAGGTCTTCGTCCTCCGGCAGGTCTTCGCCGCTCTCATCCGGGGCTTCCTCCTCGGGCCCGGCTTCCTCAGGTGCCTCTTCTTCCATGAGGTCTTCGCCCTCATCAGAGGGCGGTTCGTCCAGCGGCATGTCTTCCCCGTCCTCGTCGGGGGCGGGTTCCTCTTCGTCCGCTGGTTCCTCCATTGGCTCGTCCTGCGGCATGTCCTCCCCGCCGCCTTCGTCGAACCCGCCGTCGTCGAACCCGCCGCCCTCGGGGGGCGGTTCGCCCTCGCCCTCGCTGCCGACGAAATCCCCGTCCTCGTCGGCCATGTCCTCACTGCCCTGGCCCACTTCCTCGTCCAAAGCTGCACTCCTTCCACGCCGTGCGGCGTTCTCCGCAGCGGCCCTATCGGGTCCACACCCCGAGCGCCCTCCAGGGCATCGCCGTAGAGGTGCTCGGTGTGCTCGCACGCGTGCAGTGCTTCCCGATCGCCGTGAGCCGAGTACTCGCTGAGCAGAAGGAACGTTTAGGGCTCACCTGTTGGTGGGAACTCAGCGCGCGGTCGGCATGCGGCACGAGCATGGTGGTAGCGGTACCTCCAAGCCCGTCGCCAATGGCCGCGGCTCGCCAGGCCGCTCGTCGGTCTTGCCGACTCCGATCCCGTAGTTCCGGACTGTCTGCGGGTTGTCGATCGAGTCGAGTAAGGCGTCGGCCGTCGTCCGAACGGTCAACACCCGCCCGGCCGGCAGCTCAGCTCCGGTCAACAATCCAAGCACGCTTGCTTGTTTCCGGCGGTAATGCCATGCTCCCCACACCGACGTCCCGTGTGGGGAGTGCGCCGTGTCCGACCCCGTGTCCGTGTCCGTGCTCGACGACCTTCGTGACGAATCCGCTGAAGTGGACGGTCTGGTGGGGGAGTTGAGGCCCGATCAGTGGGCCCGGCCCACCCCCGCCGAAGGCTGGACCATCGCCCACCAGATCGCCCACCTCGCCTGGACCGACCAGGTCGCGCTGCTCGCCGCCACCGACCCCGACGGCTTCGCCGGAGAGGTCGAGAAGGCCCTCGCCGCGCCCGCGTCGTTCGTGGACGACGGGGCCGCCGAAGGGGCCGCCCTGCCGCCGGACGTGCTGCTCCAGACGTGGCGTTCCGGGCGTAACCGGCTCCAGGAGGTCCTGCGCGCGCTGCCCGACGGCGCCCGGATTCCCTGGTACGGGCCCCCGATGGGCGTCGCCTCCATGGGGACCGCCCGGCTCATGGAGACCTGGGCGCACGGGCAGGACGTCGCCGATGCCCTCGGGGTCCACAAGCCGCCCACCGCCCGGCTGCGGCACATCGCGCACCTCGGCGTGCGGACCCGGGACTTCGCCTTCCGCACACACGGCCTTACCCCTCCCGCCGAGCCCTTCCGGGTCGAACTCGCCGCGCCCGACGGCGACGTATGGGCGTACGGGCCCGAGGACGCGGCGCAGCGCGTGACCGGATCCGCGTACGACTTCTGTCTGCTCGTCACCCAGCGGGCGCACCCCGATGACCTCGACGTACGGGCCGACGGACGCGATGCCGCGCGGTGGCTGGACATCGCTCAGGCCTTTGCCGGGCCGCCCGGTAAGGGGCGGACGCCCGGCGACACGGCGCCCGGCGACACGGCGGGCGGCCGGGCGTGAGCGGCGTGCTCCGGATCGGCAACGCCTCCGGGTTCTACGGCGACCGGATCGATGCCCTCCGCGAGACGCTCACCGGCGAGCCCGCGCTCGACGTCGTCACCGGTGACTATCTCGCCGAGCTGACGATGCTCATCCTCGGCCGCGACCGGCTTCGCGACCCCGGCCTCGGCTACGCAAAGACCTTTCTGCGGCAGTTGGAGGAGTGCCTGGGGCTCGCGCGGGAGCGCGGGGTGCGGATCGTCAGCAATGCCGGAGGGCTCAATCCGGCTGGACTTGCCGCGTGCGTACGGGAGTTGAGCGGGCGTGTGGGTGTGCCCGTGCGGGTCGCGTACGTCGAAGGGGACGATCTCCTGCAGCGCGGTGGCTGGGGCGATGGGGTCCTGACCGCCAACGCCTACCTCGGCGGGCACGGCATCACCGCCGCCCTGCGTACCGGGGCCGACGTCGTCGTCACCGGCCGGGTCACCGACGCCGCCCTCGTCAGCGGGGCCGCCGCCGCGCACTTCGGGTGGGGTCCGGACGCGTACGACCGGCTCGCGGGGGCCGTGGTCGCCGGACATGTGCTCGAGTGCGGGACCCAGGCGACCGGGGGGAACTATTCCTTCTTCCGGGGGCATGACGTCCGTCGCCCCGGGTTCCCGTTCGCGGAGATCGCCGCCGACGGTTCCGCCGTCATCGGTAAGCACGACGGCACCGGCGGGTTCGTCGACCCCGGCACCGTCACCGCGCAGCTGCTCTACGAGACGGCCGGCGCCCGGTACCACGGCCCCGATGTGACCGCGCGGCTCGACACCGTACGCATCGCAGCGGCCGGGCCGGACCGGGTGCGGATCGACGGCGTACGCGGTGAGGCGCCGCCGCCCACCCTCAAGGTCGGCCTCAACCGGCTCGGCGGCTACCGCAACGAGGTCGTCTTCGTGCTCACCGGGCTTGACATCGACGCCAAGGCCGCGCTGGTGCGGGAGCAGATCGAGGATGCCTTCGCGCGGTCCAAGTCGCGCCCGAGGGAGGTGCGTTGGGAGCTCGCCCGCACCGACCGCGCCGATGCCGACACCGAGGAGACCGCCTCCGCGCTGCTGCGGCTCGTCGTCCGCGACCCGGACCCCGAGGCCGTCGGCCGGGTCGTCTCCGGGGCCGCCGTCGAGCTGGCGCTCGGCAGCTACCCCGGCTTTCACGTCACCGCCCCACCCGGAAAGGGCGCGCCGTACGGGGTGTTCGAGGCGGCTTACGTCGGGCAGGGCGAGGTCGAGCATGTGGTCGTACTGCCTGATGGGCGGCGGGAGACCGTGCCCGCGCCCGCCGAGACCGCGGCTCCCGACGACCGGCCCGTGCCCGAGCCGCCACTTCCCGCGCTTCCCCCTCTTCCCTCGATCCTTGCGGCGGCCCCTACCCGCCGCGCCCCCCTGGGCGCCATCGCCGGAGCCCGCAGCGGCGACAAGGGCGGGGACGCCAACGTCGGCGTATGGGTGCGGACGGAAGAGGAGTGGCGCTGGCTCGCCCACACCCTCACCGTCGAGACCTTCCGCGAACTGCTCCCGGAATGCCGGGACTTGACCGTCGTACGTCATGTCCTGCCGAACCTGCGCGCCCTGAACTTCGTCGTCCAAGGGCTGCTCGGCGAGGGCGTCGCCGCCCAGGCGCGGTTCGACCCGCAGGCCAAGGGCCTCGGCGAGTGGCTGCGCTCCCGCCACCTGGACATCCCGGAGGTATTCCTTTGAACCCTCCCCCGGCCGAAGCAGGGGGATTCCTGGCTCACGTCGCCTGTCAGGCCGACGGCCTGCGAGGTCTTACACGATCAACACCAGCCGGGTTGGAACCAGCCCGGTTTGGTACTGCAAGCAAGGGAGTTGCTGTGCTGGCTTGGTTCTCGCTCAGCGCAATGAAAAGCCTACCGTCTGTAGCCGGAGGCGTGCTGTGACGGTGCTGCCGTCCGCCCTCGACCCCGCGAGCCCCGAGTACACCGAGCGCCGCGAGGCCATGCTCGGCAAGCTCGACGAGCTGGCCGCCGAGCATGCCAAGGCCCTCGCGGGCGGCGGCGAGAAATACGTCGAACGGCACCGGAAGCGCGGGAAGTTGCTCGCCCGGGAACGCATCGAGCTGCTCCTCGACCCCGATACGCCGTTCCTCGAACTCTCCCCGCTCGCCGCCTGGGGCAGCGCCTCCCCCGAGTACACAGTGGGCGCCGCCATGGTCTGCGGCATCGGTGTGGTCGAGGGCGTGGAGTGCTTGATCACCGCCAACGACCCGACCGTACGCGGCGGCGCGAGCAACCCGTGGACCCTGAAGAAGGCATTCCGGTCCCATGAGATCGGGCACGCCAACCGCCTGCCCTCCATCCACCTCGTGGAGTCCGGCGGCGCCGACCTGCCCTCGCAGAAGGAGATCTTCATTCCGGGTGGGGCGCTGTTCAAGCACCTCACCCAGTCGTCGGCCGCCGGGATCCCGACCGTCGCCGTGGTCTTCGGCAACTCCACCGCGGGCGGTGCGTACGTGCCCGGCATGTGCGACCACGTGATCATGGTGAAGGAGCGGGCGAAGGTCTTCCTCGGCGGCCCGCCCCTGGTCAAGATGGCCACCGGCGAGGAGAGCGACGACGAGTCGCTGGGCGGCGCCGAGATGCACGCCCGTACGTCCGGGCTCGCGGACCACCTCGCCGCCGACGAGCCGGATGCGCTGCGCCAGGCCCGCCGGGTCGTCGCCCGGCTCAACTGGCGCAAGGCGCATGCCGATCCGGATCCGGTTGCCGTACAGCCGCCCAAATACGACCCGGACGAACTGCTCGGGATGGTGCCGGAAGACCTGAAGACCCCGTTCGACCCGCGCGAGGTGATCGCCCGGATCGTGGACGGGTCCGATTTTGATGAGTTCAAGCCCTTGTACGGTTCGAGTCTCGTCACCGGGTGGGCGCGGCTTCACGGCTACCCCGTCGGGATCCTCGCCAACGCCCAAGGCGTGCTCTTCAGCGAGGAGTCCCAAAAGGCCGCCCAGTTCATCCAGTTGGCGAATCAGCGCGATATCCCGCTCCTCTTCCTGCACAACACCACCGGCTACATGGTCGGCAAGGAGTACGAGCAGGGCGGCATCATCAAGCACGGCGCGATGATGATCAATGCGGTCTCGAACTCGCGCGTGCCGCATCTGAGCGTCCTCATGGGGGCGTCGTACGGCGCCGGGCACTACGGCATGTGCGGGCGCGCCTACGACCCCCGGTTCCTGTTCGCCTGGCCGAGCGCCAAGTCGGCCGTGATGGGGCCGCAGCAGCTCGCGGGCGTGCTCTCGATCGTCGCCCGGGCGTCCGCGGAGGCCAAGGGGCAGCCGTACGACGAAGCGGCCGACGCCGACCTGCGCGCCATGGTGGAGCAGCAGATCGAGGCCGAGTCGCTGCCGATGTTCCTGTCCGGGCGGCTCTACGACGACGGGGTCATCGACCCGAGGGACACGAGGACGGTCCTGGGCCTGTGCCTGTCCGCGATCCACACGGCTCCGGTCGAGGGCGCCCGCGGCGGCTTCGGCGTCTTCAGGATGTGAGGCAAGTAACCATGATTTCCAGGCTGTTGGTGGCCAACCGTGGTGAGATCGCCTGCCGCGTCTTCCGCACCTGCCGGGATCTCGGCATCGCCACGGTCGCCGTGTACTCCGACGCCGACGCGGACGCGCTGCACGTACGCGAGGCCGATACGGCGGTACGCATCCCGGGTGCGGCCCCCGCCGGATTGTGCGGCGGCGCGAAGCGCCTCGATGAGGGGCGGCGGTCGGGTGACGGGCGGGCGTATCTCCGCGGCGACCTGATCGTGAACGCCGCGCAGGCCGCGGGCGCCGACGCGATCCACCCCGGGTACGGCTTCCTCTCCGAGAACGCCGACTTCGCGCGGGCCGTGACGGACGCGGGCCTGCGCTGGATCGGGCCGCCGCCGGAGGCCATCGAGGCGATGGCGTCCAAGACGCGGGCCAAGGAGCTGATGGGAGTCCCGTCCCTTGCGGTAGACGGCCTGACCGCCGCCGACCTGCCCGTACTCGTGAAGGCGGCCGCGGGTGGCGGCGGGCGCGGCATGCGCGTCGTACGCGAAATGGGGGACCTGGAGGGGGAGTTGGCGGCCGCGCGGGCCGAGGCCGCTTCCGCCTTCGGGGACGGAGAGGTGTTCGTCGAGCCGTATGTCGAGGGCGGGCGCCACGTCGAGGTGCAGATACTCGCCGACGCGCACGGCACCGTATGGCCGCTCGGCACCCGGGACTGCTCCCTTCAACGCCGCCACCAGAAGGTCATCGAGGAGGCGCCCGCGCCGGGCCTCGCGCCCGGGCTCGTCGAGTCCTTGTACGCGATGGCGGTACGGGCGGCCAAGGCGACGGCGTACGTCGGCGCGTGCACGGTCGAGTTCCTGGTCGGGCCGGACGGCGACGCCCAGTTCCTGGAGATGAACACCCGGCTCCAGGTCGAACACCCCGTCACGGAGGCCGTGTTCGGGCTCGATCTGGTCGCTCTGCAGCTCGCCGTCGCCGAGGGCGAGCCCCTTGCCGCGGAGCCGCCCGCGCCCCGCGGGCACGCGGTGGAGGCGCGCCTGTACGCCGAGGACCCGGCGGCCGGTTGGGCCCCGCAGACCGGCACCCTGCACCGGCTCGCGGTCCCCGGGGCCCGCCGCGAAGCGGCTGATGGCCACCTTCGGCTGGACACCGGATACACCGACGGAGACACCATCGGCGTGCACTACGACGCCATGCTCGCCAAGGTGATCGCGTACGCCCCCACGCGCGCGGCCGCGCTGCGCAAGCTCGCCGGGGCGCTTGAGCGGGCCGACGTACACGGCCCGGCCACGAACCGGGACCTCCTTGTCCGTTCCCTGCGCCACGCCGAGTTCGCCTCGGGACGCATGGACACGGGCTTCTACGACCGTCACCTCGACGAGCTGACCGCCGCCGCCCCCGACCCGCACGCGCCGCTCGCCGCCGCGCTCGCCGACGCCTGCGGCCGCTCCCGGTTCGGCGGCTACCGCAATCTGCCGTCGCAGCCGCAGGTGAAGCGGTACCGGACGGAGCCGGACGGGGCCGAGTGGGAGGTGCGGTACGCGCACACGCGGACCGGCTTCTCGGCCGACGGGGTACGGGTCGTCGAGGCCCGCCCCGGTCTGGTGGTGCTCGAAGCCGAGGGCGTACGGCGCCGGTTCGCCGTATCCCGCTACGGCTCCCGGGTGTACGTCAACGGCACCGCGCTCACCGCCCTGCCCCGTTTCCCGGACCCGGCCGCGCATCGGGACCCCGGTTCGCTGCTCGCCCCGATGCCCGGCACCGTCGTCCGGGTCGCCGACGGCCTTGCCGAAGGCGCCGCGGTCACGGCCGGGCAGCCGCTGCTCTGGCTGGAGGCCATGAAGATGGAGCACCGCATCGCCGCTCCGGTCTCCGGCACCCTCACCGCGCTCCACGCCGAGCCCGGCCGCCAGGTCGAACTCGGCGCCCTGCTCGCCGTCGTACAGGAGACCCAGGAGATCCAGGAGGACACCCCATGAGCCCTGTCGTACGTCCGGCCATCGAGACCGAAGAGCACAAGGCCCTGCGCGCCGCCGTGGCCGCACTCGGAAACCGCTACGGCCGCGACTACATGACGAACGTCGTCCGCTCCGAATCCCACCCCGACGAGCTGTGGGCCGAGGCCGCCAAGCTCGGCTATCTCGGGGTCAACCTGCCCGAGGAGTACGGAGGCGGAGGCGGCGGCATCGCCGAACTGTCCATCGTCCTGGAGGAACTGGGCGCCGCAGGCAGCCCGCTCCTGATGATGGTCGTCTCCCCGGCGATCTGCGGCACGGTCATCGCCCGCTTCGGAACCCAGGAGCAGCAGCGCGCCTGGCTGCCGGGGCTCGCGGACGGCAGCCGCACCATGGCCTTCGGCATCACGGAGCCGGACGCGGGCTCCAACTCGCACCGCATCACGACGACGGCGCGCCGCGACCAGGAGACGGGCGACTGGCTGCTCACGGGCCGCAAGGTCTTCGTGTCCGGCGTGGACATCGCGGACGCGACGCTGATCGTGGGCCGGACGGAGGACGCGCGGACGGGCAAACTGAAGCCATGCCTGTTCATCGTGGACAGGGAAGCGGCGGGCTTCCAGTTCAACCGGATCGACATGGAGGTCCAGGCCCCCGAGAAGCAGTTCGAGCTGGTCCTGGACGAGGTGCGGCTCCCCGCGGACGCGCTCGTCGGCGACGAGGACGCGGGGCTGCTCCAGCTCTTCGCCGGGCTCAACCCCGAGCGGATCATGACGGCGGCGTTCGCGGTCGGGATGGGGCGGTACGCGGTCGCGCGGGCGGTGGCGTACGCGAAGGACCGCACGGTCTGGAAGCAGCCCATCGGCGCCCACCAAGCCATCGCCCATCCCCTGGCCCAGGCCCATATAGACCTGGAACTGGCCCGGTTGATGATGCAGAAGGCGGCGTACCTGTATGACGCGGGCGACGATGTGGCGGCCGGGGAGGCGGCCAACATGGCGAAGTTCGCGGCGGGCGACGCATGCGTGAAGGCGGTCGACCAGGCGGTCCACACGCTGGGCGGCAACGGTCTGACCCGCGAATACGGCCTAGCGTCCCTGATCACGGCGTCCCGGGTGGCCCGGATCGCTCCGGTGAGCCGGGACATGATCCTGAACTATGTGTCCCATCAGACGCTCGGGCTGCCGAAGTCGTACTGAGCCCGCCCCCATCCCCCACCCCTCGGGCCCCCGCCCGCCAGAGTGGGCCGTCAGCCGACGGTCGCTCCTACCGTCCGTGCTGCGCCTCGGCGAGCTCGGGGCCGCGCTCCCTCCCGGGAGATACAGCCGTTCTCCTCGCCCCCGCCGATGAGTAGGCCGCCGAGCACCGCCTCGCGCTGTACTGAGCAAGTGGGGCCGACGGTCTATTTGCCCCTGGTTCCTGACACCGGCGTGTCGTATGACTGAGCGGTCCGTCCTGGTTCCTGCGCGCCCCGCTCACGGACGGATCAGGTCTTGCGGGGCTATCTGCTGTCCGTTGGCGGCATCGATGAAGACATCGCTGTTCCCCACGCCCATCATCCAGACGGGTCGCCATCCCTCGTGCTTGACGTTCTGGGCGAGGAGCACCGCCGCCTCGACGGACTTGCCGGTGGCCTCGTGCGCGAGTTGCGCCGCCCTGTCACGGGTGATGGTGACCGCGGGCAGCACGGGATCCTTCACGGCGCGGGCGGTGAAGTTGAGGATTCGCCCTGCGGAGGTCACGGTGACGTTCAGGCGCAGGGGCATCATGAGGCCCTTGCTGTAACGCCGGTAAGAGATCATGTAGACGGCGGTATCGCCCGTACCACTGACGCGGACGGTCCGCTTCGCTCCCCTGACCTCTTCAGAAAACCACTTCTCGGCGAATCGGGCCCCGATTACCGTGGCCTGCTCTTTTCCTAGCGGTCCGGGTTCGGCCTTGTTGTCGGTGAAGGCGGCCTGCTCCAGCTTCTTCTCGGGCCACCAGCCGGAGATCTCCCCCTGGTCGGTGATCGCCGTGACGACCCGGTGCCCGGCGCGTTTCTCGATGGCCGTCTGCTCGACCTGGACCTGATCGCCGAAGACATCCGTGGCCGCCTCGGAGATCCAGTCGTCCGCGTCGATGAGTTGCTGTTGCTCAGCGTCGAGGCCCGGCCGTTCGGACACGGGGGTGTAGGAGGTGACCTGCGACTGGAACATGACGGTCAGGGTCAGGCAGCCGACCGAGGCCAGCGCCGCGCCCCAGTAGATGTCCTTCCGCAGCTGCCACGTTCCCCGTTCAGCTCCCCGGAGCCACGCCATTGCTGCCAGCGAGCCGAGCAGGGCCCCGGTGGTGTTGGCCACCAGATCGGTTGTGCTGCAGGAGCGGCCGATGGAGCTCACGGCCTGCACGAACTCGACGGCGCCGCTCGCGACACCGGCGCCGACCGCGACCGTGAGGGGGCGCCGGAAAACGAGTACGGCGAAGAATGCGACCGGAACGAACAGGGCGACGTTCAGCCACGCGCTGGAAGACTGGAGCAGTTGGGGCCATGGCGCGCTCGCGTCGCAGATGGCTTTTTGGCCGACGGGACCGCCCTCGGTGGGAAGCAGGGTCACCGTGACGATGCCGGCGACACTCGCCGCGCACAGGACGCGTACGAGCACGGCCTTTCGACGCATCCGGGCGACCACAGCTGTGGGAACCCCGAGAATCAGGGCGAGGATGCCGAACGACAGCAGCAGGCCGGGGACGGCCCCGATGGACGCCTCGATCACGAGCGACCCTTTCACGAGGGCAAGGTAGGACCCCAGTTGGAGGGGCCCTACCTCACGAAACCACCAACTGACTCAGCAGAAAGACACGTTGGGCGTGTAGTACTTGCCCGTGGAGGCATCCAGCAGCCCAGCGGCATCGCAGTCCGGGGCCCAACGGGCAATGGACCTGGCGCCGAAGGAGTGGTCGATCGTTCTGCCCTTCGTCACCGTCTTCTTCGGGCTGCTCATCACAGCGTTCTCGGTCGACATCTTGAGGTAGGCGGTGATCTTGCTCCCGCCGGTCTTCTTGTAGCTGGTGGCGGCGTAGAAGACACTCGAGTTACCGGAGACCACGGATCCGTTTCGCGCCTCGAAGTACAGCGTCCCGTTGCTCAGCTTGGTGCTGGTCGTGCCCCCGGTGCCCGCGAAGGCGGTTCCCGCACCGGCGAATGCGAGTGCCACCGACAGGCCAGCAGCTGCCAGGCCACGGCTACGTCGAGTTGACGTGGTTCCTCCCCTTGTCCATGCGAATCGAGATGCAAGTCAGGGCAGACAGGGGTTCTGTGCGCAGGAATGGTCTTCAGCGCGCCTCGACGTCCTGGTCAAGACGTCGCGCGCAGCCCCCCGTGTGACCGACTTGTACGCCCATCGCGCCACAGCGCGTCTCGCCGGTCCGGTCCAGACCAGCAGGCGTGACGATCAGCGTAGGTCGACCGGTCGAGCCTGGATCACCCAATGACTCAACACGATCATGAAGTGGAAGGCCCCCGGGAGGGGTGTTGCACCCCGACCACTCCGCAGTAGCCGCGAAGTGGAAGGAATGCTGAAGTTGCCAGGGATAGACCGGAATGGCTTGTTCTGTTCGAATCACGCTGGCCAGGAATCCAGCAACCGCAGGCCGAAGTCTGGTGAAAATCACCGTTCGTGACCTCTTCCGCGCACGGTTGCCGGGGTGAAGCTGGACGAATCCGACGGCTGAGACCACAACTGGCGCGAATACGCCGGGCCAAGCGCGGCCGATGCGCGCCTCTCCCCGATCGACTGCGCCGCTTAACCATGCCTAGAGCAGGGCGATAAGGTCGCGCATGCGTTGCTCAGTCCGTTGATCAGCCGATCCCTGCTGAGGCGTTCCTTTGCGTGGTGCGGCGTTCAGGCGCGTGGCCCGAGGCGTGGAGCCAGCGGTGGACGGGCCCGCGACAGCAAGCAGCAGGCGGGCCCGGTACTGACCAGCACTGTCGAGAGGTGGCAGGCATTCATCGCGAGTGTGGTCGACGGGGCGTTCGGCGAGCTGTAAGCGCTGCTCGCAGGCATCCGTACCTACGATCCAGGTGCCCCCAAGTCGGATTGCTTCCGGCGCGTAAGGGGGCGCTTTCGCATGGGACACCGGTCCTCGGGCTGCCCCCTAGGGCAAGAACCATGCACGCTTGATTGCTTCCGTGTGTGCTGCGACCCTCCGGGTGGGTAGGGAGAGAACCCCACCGTCCAGCCGCACCCGCACCCGCACCCCCACCCGCACCACGCACCTCGCACGGCCCCGGCAACCCCCCCCTGGGAGGTCCCCGTGTTCAGCAGCGAGTACGCAGACGTCAGCCCCGTAGACCAGCCCATCCACGACGCCGTCCTGGGCCACGCCCACACCCGCGGCGACACCCCCGCCCTCATCGACGGCCTCACCGGCACCACCCTCACGTACCGCCAACTGGACACCCAGCACCGCCGCCTCGCCGCCGCATTTACGGACGTGGGCGTCGCGAAGGGGGATGTGCTCGCGCTGCACAGTCCCAACACCCTCGCCTTCCCCACCGTCTTCTACGCCGCCACCCGTGCCGGCGCCGCTGTCACCACCGCCCACCCGCTGGCCACCGCCGAGGAGTTCGCGCAGCAGCTGCGGGACTCGGCGGCCCGCTGGATCGTCACCGTGTCGCCGCTGCTCGATACCGCCCGTCGTGCCGCCGAACTCGCGGGCGGCGTACGGGAGATATTCGTCTGCGACCGGGCAGACGGACACCGTTCGATACCGGACCTCGTGAGCGCCGCCACCGCCGCCGCGACCCCTGAGCCGGACCTTGCCCTCGACCCGGGCACGGACCTCGCCGCCCTGCCGTACTCCTCGGGCACCACCGGCATCCCCAAGGGCGTGATGCTCACCCACCGGTCGATCGCCACCAACCTCGCCCAGCTCTACCCGATGCTGCCGCTCGGCCCGGGCGAACGCATCCTCGCGGTGCTCCCCTTCTTCCACATCTACGGCCTCACCGCCCTGGTCAACGCCCCGCTGCGGAACGGCGCCACCGTCGTCGTGCTGCCCCGCTTCGACCTCGACGCGTTCCTCGGTGCCATCGAGAAGCACCGCATCACCGCCCTGTTCGTGGCCCCGCCCATCGTCCTGGCGCTCGCCAAGCACCCGGCCGTCGCCGAGTACGACCTGTCCTCGGTCCGCCGCGTGATCAGCTCCGCCGCCCCGCTCGACGCCCGGCTCGCCGAGGCCTGCGCGCGGCGGCTCGGGCTGCCCGCCGTCGTCCAGGGGTACGGGATGACCGAGCTGTCGCCCGTCTGCCACCTCGTACCGGACGACGCGCCGAACCCGCCGCCCGGCACCGTCGGCAAGCTCATCCCGGGCACCGAGATGCGCCTCGTGTCGCTGGACGACCCCGGCCGCGACGCCGCGCCCGGCGAGCGCGGCGAGATCGCCATCCGTGGGCCACAGGTCATGAAGGGTTACCTGGGGCGGCCCGACGCGACCGCCGAGATGATCGACGCGGACGGCTGGCTGTACACCGGCGACATCGGCCAAGTCGACGACGAGGGCTGGCTGTTCGTGGTCGACCGGGTCAAGGAGCTGATCAAGTACAAGGGGTATCAGGTCGCCCCGGCCGAGCTCGAAGCCCTGCTGCTGACCCACGACGGCATCGCCGACGCCGCCGTCATCGGCGTGTACGAGCCGGACGGCACCGAGATCCCCAAGGCGTACGTCGTCCCGCAGCCGGGCAGTTCCCTGAAGGCGGACGAGGTCATGGCGTACGTCGCCGAACGCGTCGCCCCGTACAAGAAGATCCGCCGCGTCGAGTTCATCGCGACCGTGCCGCGGGCGGCGAGCGGCAAGATCCTGCGCAGGCAGCTGCGCGACCGGCCGCAGCCCGCACCGGCCGAAACCACCGCCACCGACGCTGCCGCCGAAACCACCGCCACCGATCCTGCCGCCGCCACGGCCCCTGCTCCCGAAGGGAACCCCCACGCATGACCCAGCTCCAGATGACCGAGCACCGCGGCGTCACCACCCTCACCCTGGCCGCGCCCGAGAACCGCAACGCCCTGTCCGCGGGGCTCGTCGGAGCGCTCGCCGAGGCCCTCACGGACTGCGCCAAGGACCCGGACGTACGGGCGGTCGTCCTCACGCACACCGGGAGCACCTTCAGCGCGGGCGCGGACCTGAAGGAGCCGCCGAGCCCGTACACCTTCGTGGAGCTCCTTCGGCAGCTGGTCGAGCTGCCCAAGCCGGTCGTGGCCCGGGTCGCGGGCCATGCGCGGGCCGGTGGGCTCGGGCTGCTCGGCGCCTGCGACATCGCGCTGGCCTCGCGGGAGTCGGATTTCGCCTTTACAGAAGTACGGATCGGGGTTGCCCCCGCGGTGATCTCGCTCCCCCTGCTGCCCCGTATGGACCCGCGCGCGGCCGCCCGCTACTACCTCACCGGCGAGCGCTTCGACGCCCCGGCGGCGGCCGCGACCGGGCTGATCACCGAGGCCGCGGACGACGTGGACGCGGCCGTCGAGACGGTGCTCGACGCGCTGCGCAAGGCGGCTCCGCGGGGCCTGGCGGAGGCCAAGCGCCTGGTGACGGCTAAGGTCCTGCAAGCCTTCGACGAGCACGCGGAAGACCTGGTGCAGCGCTCGGCCTCGCTGTTCGCGTCCCCCGACGCCCGCGAAGGCATGACCGCATTCCTCGAACGACGGGATCCTGTGTGGGTGCTGTGACTTGGACGAACGATGGTGTCGGACGCGATGGCCGCGAGCCCAAACAGGACCGCAGCCGCGCCACCCGGCGACGGCTCCTGGAGGCCGCCGTCGCCTGTCTGGCCGAGCACGGCTGGTCGGGCTCCACGGTGACCGTCGTCGCCGAGCGGGCCGGGGTCTCGCGGGGTGCCGCACAGCACCACTTCCCGACCCGCGAGGACCTGTTCACGGCCGCGGTCGAGTACGTCGCCGAGGAGCGGTCGAGCGCGCTGCGGGCGGTCGCCGCGCAGAGCCGCAAGGCCGTCGTGGCGGCCCTGGTCGACCTCTACACGGGCCCGCTGTTCCGGGCCGCCCTGCACCTGTGGGTCGCCGCCTCCAACGAGGACCAGCTGCACGCGCGCGTGACCGAGCTCGAGGCCCGCGTCGGACGCGAGTCCCACCGCATCGCCGTCGAACTCCTCGGCGCGGACGAGTCCCGCCCCGGCGTCCGCGAGACCGTCCAGGGCCTCCTCGACATGGCCCGCGGCCTGGGCCTGGCCAACCTCCTCACGGACGACGGGGTGCGACGCCGCCGGGTGGTGGCCCAGTGGGCGGAGATCATCGACCAGGCGCTCGACTGAGGTGCTCGACCAGCGTCCTGGAGAGAACTCCCTCAGGGCGCCAACCGCTCCACCCGCCACACAGCCTCCGCCCCTTCCCCCGCCTCCCGCACATACCGCAACCGGTCATGCAGCCGATTCGACCGCCCCTGCCAGAACTCCACGCTCGACGGCACCACCCGGTACCCACCCCAGTGCGGCGGCACCGGCACCTGTGAACCCTCCGGATAGCGCGCCTCGAGCTCCGCGTACGCCCGGTCAAGGGCCTCGCGCGAGTCGAGTACCGACGACTGCGCGCTCGCCCACGCCCCGAGCTGCGAGCCGTGCGGCCGGGTGCGGAAGTACGCCGCCGTCTCGTCCCGCCCGGTGCGCACCGCCGTACCCGTGACGATTACCTGCCGGGCGATCGGGTGCCAGGGGAAGAGCAGCGCGACCGCCGGGTTCGCCTCGATCTCGCGGGCCTTGCGGGACGCGTAGTTGGTGTAGAAGACGAAGCCCCGTGCGTCGTACGCCTTGAGCAGGACCGTACGGGAGCTGGGGCGGCCCTCGGCGTCTGCGGTCGAGACGACCATCGCGTTCGGCTCGTAGAGCGTGCCCTGCTCCGCGGCCGTCGCCGCCGCGAACCAGCGGGCGAACTGCTCCATGGGGTCCTTGGCGAGGTCCTCGTCGCTGAGGCCCTCGGCCCGGTACGCCGCCCGCATGGCGGCGGGGTCGTGGGGATCGGCGGGCAGCGCGGCGCCCGGGGCGCCGTCGTCGGGGGAAGGGCCAGGGCCGGAAACGTCACCGGAAGCGTCAACGGAGTGATCGGTCACGCCGCCATCTTGCCGCACTTGGTGGACAGTTACCGCCCCTGTGTGGCACTGAGTGCCGCTGGGGCTCCCAAAAAATGGCACTAAGGGATATCGTCGCGAGACACCCGCTGCTGGCTGGATGACCTGACGTCGCACGGGGCATCACCGGGGTACCGGTCAGGACGCCGGACCCCAGGCACTGCCGGACCCGGCCGCGGTCCGTACAAACTTCGCAAGAAGGTCCGCAAGACGGTCCGTACCAACACTCCGCAAGACCAAGGCAATTGTCTGTCGCCCTACCTCATGAGGAGCCGCCTGATGTCCGACTTCGTACCCGGGCTCGAGGGAGTCGTCGCGTTCGAGACGGAGATCGCCGAACCCGACAAGGAAGGAGGCGCTCTCCGCTACCGCGGAGTGGACATCGAAGACCTGGTGGGCCACGTCTCCTTCGGGAACGTGTGGGGCCTCCTGGTCGACGGGTCCTTCAACCCCGGTCTGCCGCCCGCCGAGCCGTTCCCGATCCCGGTGCACTCCGGCGACATCCGGGTCGACGTCCAGTCCGCGCTCTCCATGCTGTCGCCGGTCTGGGGCCTCAAGCCGCTGCTCGACATCGACGCGGCGCAGGCCCGCGACGACCTGGCCCGTGCCGCCGTGATGGCGCTCTCCTTCGTGGCCCAGTCGGCCCGCGGGCGGGGCCTGCCGATGGTGCCGCAGCGCGAGATCGACAAGGCGTCCACGGTCGTCGAGCGGTTCATGCGCCGCTGGCGCGGCGAGCCCGACCCCAAGCACGTCAAGGCGGTCGACGCCTACTGGACCTCGGCGGCCGAGCACGGCATGAACGCCTCCACGTTCACCGCCCGGGTCATCGCCTCCACCGGCGCCGATGTGGCGGCGGCCCTGTCCGGCGCGGTCGGCGCGATGTCCGGGCCGCTGCACGGCGGCGCGCCCTCCCGCGTCCTCGGCATGATCGAGGAGATCGAGCGCACCGGCGACGCCACCGCCTACGTCAAACAGGCCCTCGACAAGGGCGAGCGCCTGATGGGCTTCGGCCACCGCGTCTATCGCGCCGAGGACCCCCGGGCGCGCGTGCTTCGCCGTACCGCCAAGGAGCTCGACGCCCCGCGCTTCGAGGTCGCCGAGGCCCTGGAGAAGGCCGCGCTCGACGAGCTGCACAACCGGCGCCCGGACCGGGTGCTCGCCACCAACGTCGAGTTCTGGGCGGCGATCGTCCTGGACTTCGCCGAGGTACCGGCGCACATGTTCACGTCGATGTTCACCTGCGCCCGCACCGCCGGGTGGAGCGCGCACATCCTGGAGCAGAAGCGCACGGGGCGCCTTGTGCGCCCGTCGGCCCGCTATGTGGGGCCGGGTCCGCGCGGCCCGCAGGAGGTCGAGGGATACGAGGAGAGCACGGTCGGCGCGGCCAGCGCCGCCTGAGACGCGAGTGCCCTCTGATCAAGCCCTGAGCCTCTGAACAAGCCCTGATAGCGCTGAACAAGCCTTGAGAACGAGCCTGAGACGCAGACGACCCGCGGGCCATGGTTTCTCCGGATGCGCAGCTCGTACGCGTACGGAGAAAGCCGGCCGGACGTACCGGCGGCCCGCGGGTCGGGTGACTGCAATGGGATTGGGCCGGCTGCGCGCATCGTTCGCGCGCTGGTCCGGCACCGCACATGGTGCGACGACGGGCCGCTAGCCCGCAGTCACCTCACGCGTCCGGTTTCCATACATCTGCCGAACCACCTCCCTTCTCGTGTGCCCCACACATTAGGAACCCCCGTCGGGCGGTACAACCGATTTTTCTTTCACCAAACCCTGTGTGGGCTGCGTCACGTTCCAGTTGAATGATCCTGGCGGTACATGCCGCCAGGCGTACTCGACCTGCAGGGGGTGGCCAGGTGAGTGCTTCCCGGCACACTGGAACGACGGATTCCACGAACCCCGAGGAGCCGGGCGGCGGCGGATTGCCAGGGGACGGCGGATCGTCGAGGGACGGCGGACTGCTCGCGGCGCTGCTCGACGGCATGGACGCCGCGCTCTGCGCGTTCGACGCCGACGGGGTGGTCACGCACTGGAACCGGGAGGCCGAGCGGGTCCTGGGCTGGCGGGCGTCGGACGCCGTGGGGCGGCGCGGCCTCGCGGGCTGGGCGGTGCGCACCGCCGACGCCGCGCAGGTCGAGGAGCGGCTGCTCGGCGCGATGCACGCGCCCGGCCGCCAGGTGCACGAGTTCGCGCTGCTCACCAAGGACGGCGGCCGCGTTCTCGTCCGTACGCAATCCGCCGCCGTACGCGGCCCGGAGGGCAAACCGGCGGGCGTGTACTGCGCGTTCAGCGAGGTGCACGCGCAGATAGACCTGGAGCGGTCCATCGCCCTGAGCGAGGCGCTCTTCGAGGACGCTTCCTGGGGCGTGATCCTGGTCGACGCCGATCTGCGGCCCGCCGTGGTGAACGCGCACGCGGCCCGTGCGCTCGGCGCCGGACGCGCCGCCCTGCTCGGCCGCCCGCTCGGCGAACTGCTCACCCAGGGCGCCGAGGAGCTGGAGGGCGCGTTCACCCACGTCCTCGCGGAGGGCGCACCGCCCGCCCCGGCCGAGCTGTGGGTGGCGGTGCGTACGGCGGACGGCACCGAGCAGCGGCGGTGCTGGCGCAGCGGCTTTCTGCGGCTCGCCTCGCCGCTCGCCGAGGAGCCGGTGCCGCTCGGCGTGGCCCTGCTGTTCCAGGACGTGACGGAGGCCAAGACCGCCGAGCAGGAGGCGGCGCAGCTCCGCTTCCGCGGCAACCAGCTGCACCGGGCGGCCCGGGCCGCGGCCGAGTGCGAGGACCCGATGGAGGCGGCGACGGTCCAACTCGACTTCGCCCTCGCGGGGTTCGCGGACCACGCCCTGCTCGACCTGGTCGACCCGACCGCCGCGGGGGCGGACCCGCCCCGCCTGGTGCGGGCGGCGGCCACCCCGGCCGGTTCCCCGGGCCCGGTGATCCCGGCGACGGACGGCTCGGGTCTGCCCCTGCGCTATACGGCCGGGCACCCGGCCCTGACCTGCGTGGAGCGGGCCGCGTCGGTACGGGCCAGCGCGGGCTCGGTGGCACCGACCCGTACCGACGCGACCGGCGCCTGGGCGGCGGCCCGCCTCTGGCCGGAGGACGCGGTTCACGCCCTGTGCACGGTCCTCCGCAGCCGAGGCCGCACCCTGGGCGTGGCCACCTTCCTGCGCACCGCGAGCCGCCCGTCCTTCGATCGCCCGGACACGACCTACGCGGAGAGCGTGGCCACGCGGGTGGCGGGGGTGGTGGATCTGGCGGGGTTGTTGTGGGAGGGGTAGGAACAGCCTGTCCGGCGTTTGCGGACGAGCGCTCCCGCCCGTCTCCCACCACCGCCCTCAACCGAGGCGCTACGCGCCACCCCCTGGTTTAGCGCGATACGGGGTCTGGGGCGGAGCCCCCACGCGGCGTTAGCCGCACATCGGCACAGTCGGGAAGGGGCGGGGTAGGGGAGCATCCGGCCGCAGGCGCTAAGCCCCGCCGCACCGGCCCTACCGCCGGTAGAAGATCCGCTCCCCGTACTCCGCGAACACCCGCCCGTTCCACTCGTGCCCGCCGTCCACGTTCCCCGACCGCAGCACGGGCGGCTCGATACCCCGCGCGGCCAGCTCCCCCGCGGTCGCCGCCATCAACGCCTGAAGCAACGCGTTCGTGACGACACTCGACGCGGGCCCGAACGGCGCCGCGACCCCCTCCGCCGTCAGCTCCGCGTCACCCACCCCGATCTTGCTGTCGAGCACGAGGTCGCAGTGGTCCTTCAGGAACGTCCCCGAGGCATGCCGCGACTTCGTCTCCGACGCGTACGCCACCGACGTCACACCGATCACCTTCAGGCCGAGCGCCCGAGCGTTGATGGCCATCTCGACCGGCAGCGCGTTCCGCCCGGACAGGGAGATGATCACCAGGACGTCGCCGGGACGCGCCGGGCTGGTGTCGAGGACCGCCGCCGCGAGTCCGTCGACCCGCTCCAGGGCGGAGCCGAGCGTGGCGGGCATGACGTCGACGCCGACGGTGCCGGGCACGGCGAGCAGGTTCATCAGGGCGAGGCCACCCGCGCGGTACACGATGTCCTGGGCGGAGAGCCCGGAGTGCCCGGCGCCGAAGGCGAAGAGCCGCCCCTCGGCCTCGACGGTGTCGGCGAGCATCCGGGCCGCGCGCACCAGCGCGGCGCCCTCCTCGTCGCGCACCCGCTCGAGCAGCCCGATCGCGGCATCGAAGTACGCCCCGGCGAGCCGGTCGGTCTGGTCCGTCCGGTCCGCCTGGTCCGCGTGCCCCGCCCGACCCGAGCCGTTGTCCGCACCCGGGCCCGAGCCCTGCGTACCGTGGTCGGTACCGTTCTCGCTTCTCGCGCTCGTGGAGCTCATCGCCGAGGGACCTTTCCCGGGAGCCGGAGAGGGGGGATGCTGCGTGCCGCGGATCACGTTGCGGTCTGGACCAGCACCCTGTCAATACGGCTTTCCGCCGCTGGTCCAAGGCATCCGTCCACCCCCCGATCCGGGCCGGAGAGCCGGAGGCGGCACGGTTGTCGGTGGGATGCGTCAGAATTGAAAGCCAGGGCCAGCGCAGGACGATCCAGATCCATCTGTCACAGCATGAGGGGCACGTATGTCCGGACTGATCGATACGACGGAGATGTATCTCCGCACCATCCTCGAGCTCGAAGAGGAAGGTGTGGTCCCCATGCGTGCCCGGATCGCCGAGCGGCTCGATCAGAGCGGCCCGACGGTCAGCCAGACCGTGGCGCGCATGGAGCGGGACGGACTGGTGTCCGTCGCCAGCGACCGTCACCTGGAGCTCACCGAGGAGGGCCGCCGCCTCGCCACCCGCGTGATGCGTAAGCACCGGCTCGCCGAGTGCCTGCTCGTCGACGTGATCGGCCTGGAGTGGGAGCAGGTGCACGCCGAGGCGTGCCGCTGGGAGCATGTGATGAGCGAGGCGGTCGAGCGCCGCGTCCTCGAACTGCTCCGGCACCCCACCGAGTCGCCGTACGGCAACCCGATCCCGGGCCTCGAGGAGCTCGGCGAGAAGGCCGAGGCCGACCCGTTCCTGGACGAGGGCCTGGTCAGCCTGGCCGAGCTGGACGCCGGGGACGAGGGCAAGACCGTGGTCGTACGCCGCATCGGCGAGCCCATCCAGACCGACGCGCAGCTGATGTACACGCTGCGCCGGGCCGGGGTGCAGCCGGGCGCGGTGGTGAGCGTGACGCAGTCCGCGGGCGGGGTGCTCGTGGGCAGCAGCGGCGAGGCCGCGGAGCTCGAGGGGGACATCGCCTCGCACGTCTTCGTCGCCAAGCGCTGACCGCACCGATCGCCCACCGGCTCGGCTTCCTCAATTACCCCATGTACGTCCGAACTTGGGCGTACGATGCCACGATCCCCCTGTATGGGGGAGAGGGGTGGGAGATGTGCCGGAGGATCCGGAGAACCCGGACGACGTGCCGCGGAACAAGAGAGGGCCCCGGCGCCCTGCGGCGCCGGGACCTGTCCTCCCCTGTGCTGACCCGGAGCCCCGAGCTCCCAGGGTCATCCCCTTCGGACCGTTTTCCCCGAGCGGCCCGCCTCCCGCTGAAGATCTCCCCTCGGCGGCGCCCGCCAATCCTTGAGGGCGGTCACTCGAACGAGGGGTGTTATCGGCGAAAACCGCATTTTCGAATGGGGGTTCGAGAGTGTGGTCGTACGTTGGGACGTACGGCATGACGCAGGGACCGGTGTGACGCCGGGAACCGCGTGACGCGGGGAACGCAGGGACGCAGGGAACTCAGGGAACACAGCGCGGGGCCGAGCCCCGGCCACCATGGCCCGTAGCAAGGGGGGTGCCAACCAATGGTGCGGCGCATCGATATCACCGGCGCGGCGGGCGTACGCCTGGCCGCCTGGGAGTTCGCCGACCCGCCCAAGACCGGCGAGGTCGAGAAGATGCCGGGCGTGCTGTTACTGCACGGCTTAATGGGCCGCGCCTCCCACTGGGCCGGAACCGCACGCTGGCTGGCCGAGCGGCACCGCGCCGTCGCCCTCGACCAGCGGGGCCACGGCCAGAGCGACAAGCCGCCCGGCGGCCCCTTCACGCGTGAGGCGTATGTGGACGACGCGGAGGCCGCCCTCGTCCAGCTCGGCCTCGCCCCCGCCGTCCTCATCGGCCACTCCATGGGCGCGCTGACCGCCTGGCAGCTCGCCGCCCGCCGCCCCGACCTCGTCCGGGGCCTGATCATCTGCGATATGCGCGCCTCCGCGCTCGGCGCCGCGTCCCAGCGCGAGTGGGCCGACTGGTTCAAGTCCTGGCCCGTCCCCTTCGCCACCCTCGCCGACGTACGCAAGTGGTTCGGCGCGGACGACCCCTGGGTGGAGCGCCCCAACCCGGCCCGCGGCGCCTTCTACGCCGAGGTCATGACCGAGTGCGAGGACGGCTGGCGCCCCGTCTTCCACCACGACCAGATGCTCCGCGCCCGCGAGACCTGGGTGTACGACGCGCACTGGGAAGAGCTGGCCCACGTCCGCTGCCCCGCCCTCGTCGTCCGCGGCCTCGACGGCGAACTCGGCCGCGCCGAGGCCCAGGAGATGGTCCGGGTGCTGCCCCGCGGCGCCTACGCGGAGGTCCCGGACGCGGGCCACCTCGTCCACTACGACCAGCCAGAGGGCTGGCGCACCGCGATCGAACCATTCCTGGACGGAGTCCTGACCGGCCCCTGACCGGCCCCTGAGCGGCCTCCGTACCGGCCTCCCCACTGGCCCCTGACCAGGCGGGTCAGGGCCTCACCCCCGGCTCACCGCCGCCAGGATCTCCGGCAGCCGTCCCGCCACCCGAGGCGCCGCGAGCCGCAGCCCGCCCAGGGTGACCGCCCAGCCGTACGCGATCCCGACCGGAAGGAGCAGCCACAACGAGCCCGTAGCGCCCGCCACATGGAGCCAGATCGTCAGCGCGAGCAGCGGCGCACAGAGCAGCGCGGCCGCCACCATGCCGCCGAAGATGGAGATCCAGGCGAGCCCCGCCTGCCCCGGCGCCACGTTCTTGTGACCCTCCTGCGGAATCGAGTACGGGAATCGGGCCGAGGACCACGCACCGGTCGCCAGCATCGCCCCGAGCAGCGCGAAGGACAGCCCGAGCACCTCCGCGAGGGCACCCCAGTCGCCGATCACGGCCGTCGTGAGGACGGCCACGAAGGTGGCGTACGGAACCGTCACGACCATCAACGCATAAGCCCGCGCGCGCAGTTCGACATACGCGTCACGCGGCGACGCGATGGTCATCGCGACCATCCAGAACGCCGAGGTGTCCTGCCCGAACTGGTTGTACATCAGAATGCCGAGCATCCCGGAGGCGAAGCACGCGAAATACACCGAGCCCGTGCCTTGCAGGGCGTTGAACAGCGGCACGATCAGCCCGATCGCGAGCGAAGTAACCCATGCCGCCTTGGTCTTGGGATCCCGCCAGATGTAGCGCAGGCTGCGCTCCATCACCGTGCCGGTGCGCCCGCTGGGCAGCAGGCGCGCGAGCCCGTGCGCCCGCGCCCGGTCCCGGGTCGGCTCCGCGGCCTGGAGCGTCGAACCGTCCGGCGCCGTCATCAGCCGACTCAGGCCCCGCTGCCAGTACGCGAGCAGGGCCACCAGGGCGGCGGCGGCCAGGGCGAGTTGGGCGAGCCCGGTGACGTACGCACCCCGACCCACCGAGTCCACGGCGCCGAGCGCGGACGCCGGCGGGAACCACCGCACCACCTCGGCCACCGGATCGAGCGGGGCGAGCCCGCCCGCGCGGCCGAGCCGCTGCGCCCCGAAGTTGATCACCTGCGCGCCCACGGCGATCACCAGACCGCTCAGCACCGCGAGATCACGGCCCTTGCGGCTGGTAAGGAGTCGGATATTGGCCGTCGCCACGGCCCGGGACAGGGCCACGCAGAGCAGCAGCGTGAGCACGACCGCGACCACACCCGTGACCGCGGCCGCCGCCCCGCGGGCCACCGCGATCACCGAGCCGAGCGCCAGGCAGAGCGTGAACAGCGGCCCGAACCCGACGAGCGAAGCCGTAAGCAGCGCCCGCACCAGTGGCCGCGGCCGCAGCGGCAGCATCACGAGCCGGGAGGCGTCGAGGGTCTCGTCGCCGCTGGGGAAGAACAGCGGCATCACCGCCCAGCCGAGCGCGAGAAGCCCGACGAGCAGCACCACCACAGAGGCGGCATGCGCATGGCCGCGCAGCGCGATGAGGCCGAGCAGCTGCCCGACGGCGAAGAGCAGCGTCAGAACGACCGAGGCGATATACGCGAACCGGCGGCCCGCGGACTGGCGCAGGCCATTGCGGAGGAGCGACAGCTTCAGGCGTACGAAGGTCCCGGTGAGCGAGCCCAGGGACGCCGCCGCGGCGGCGGGAGCGCTCATCGCGCGGCCCCCGACGCGCCCGAAGCCCCGGCCCCCGACGCGCCCGAAGCCCCGGCCTCCGACGTGTCCGAAGCCCCGGGCCCGCCGGAGCGGCTGCCGCCGTTGCCCAGCCAGTCCAGACGCTCCCCGGTGTCCCGGCCGCCCGCGCCGACCAGTTCGAGGAACGCGCTCTGCAGCGACGGCGCGTCCCCGCGCACCTCGTCGAGCGTTCCATGCGCCCGGATCCGCCCGGCGGCAAGCACCGCGACCCAGTCGCAGAGCGACTCGACCAGCTCCATCACATGCGAGGAGAAGACGACCGTGGCGCCGGAGCCGGTGTAACGCTCCAGGACGCCGCGGATCGTCTGCGCCGACACCGGGTCGACGCCCTCGAACGGCTCGTCCAGGAACAGCACTTCGGGGTTGTGAAGGAGCGCCGCCGCGAGCCCGATCTTCTTGCGCATGCCGGTCGAGTAGTCCACGACCAGTTTGTGCTGCGCCCCGGCCAGATCGAGTATGTCGAGCAGCTGCCCGGCCCGCTTGTCGACCTCGCCGCCGGGCAGCCCGCGCAACCTGCCGGTGTACGCGAGCAGTTCGCGCCCGGAGAGCCGCTCGAACAGCCGGAGTCCCTCCGGGAGTACGCCGATCCGGGCCTTGACCTCCGCCGGGTCGCGCCAGACGTCGTGGCCGACGACCTCCACCCTGCCGTGGTCGGGGCGGAGCAGTCCGGTGACCATGGACAGGGTGGTCGTCTTGCCGGCGCCGTTCGGCCCGACCAGGCCGATGAACTTGCCCGCGGGCAGGGCGAGATCGACCCCCGCGACCGCGACCTGCTCCCCGAACCTCTTCCAGAGCCCCTCGACCCGTACCGCTTCCGCTGGCATCGGCGCCGCCCGCCTTTCGTTCACCCCGTAACCCCGTATGGTCCCGGCCACGATACGGCCTGAACATAGGGGGCGTACGGCGGCAAACCATCGGAGGCGTGCGGCGGCGAAAGACGAGAAGAACCGCTACCGCCGCCGGTCCCGGCCGCACGCATACGCCAGTGAGCTGACCAGCTCCTCCGCGTCCGGGAGCCACCGGTTCGCGGGCGTGGGGCGGCGGGCCCACTGCACCGAGCCCTGCGAGCCGAAGCGGGTCGGCGGGGCCGCCACCCAGTCGCCCTCGCCGAGCGCCCGCAGGTCGAGCGAGGCCGGGACCCACCCCAACTTCCGTACGAGATCGGGCACCTTGACCGCGGCGCCGGGAAGGACGAAGAACTGCATCCGGCGGTTCGGTGTGAGCGTGACCGGGCCGAGCGTCAGGTTCATCCGCTCCATCCGGGCGAGCGCGAGGAAGCCCGCGGTCTCGGGTACGTCGAGCGCGTCGAACGTGCGGCCGGTGGGCAGCAGGATCGACGCCCGCGGTTGTTTGCTCCACATCCGGCGGGCCACGGTGGCGCTGCCGGTCGACTGGGTCGCCCAGTCCTCGCGGGCCGGGTGCGCGCCGGGCAGGACGCACTCCCTGTCGTTGCAGGAGCAGCGCTCCACACCGCTCGCGTCGTCGTGGGCCTCCAGCCAGGTGCCGGGGAACACGTCCCAATGGCGTTCCTCGGCATACCGCACGGCGGTGTCGAGCAGCCTGTCTCCGCGCTGCTTGGGGATCTGCGCTCCGGTGACTCCGATGGTCTCTTCCACGCAGAGCTCAACTTCGGCCCTCACCCAGGGTTACGGGGACGGCAATGCGCCCTTCCCGCGCATTACACCTGCACGCGGGGCGCATGGGTGCATGGGCGGGGGCGCGCATGCGGATTGACGACCGGGGTGGGGTAGCCAGGTAGGTGGAGCCGGCGACCGCGCTGGCAGGCCGCTCGCCGACACGCCTCCACGACCGTCTCGCGTACAGCACTACGGCAGTACTGAAGTACGGGGTGCAATCGGCAACTCCCGGGCAGGGGAGGGGAGTTCCCGCATGCCCGATCATGTCTGCTATATCCCGCATTTTCGTATTCGCTGCTGGGCAGTGATCAGCAGGGATGCTCTTCACCGGCGCACACAGGGGGTACGCCATGGCCGCACGGCCACTCGTCGCACGGCAGCCGAACGAACGGTTGCAGGCGCTCATCCAGGAAGCCGGCTGTTCCAACGCGGGCCTGGCCCGCCGCGTGAACATGTGCGGCGCCGAGCACGGGCTCGATCTGCGCTACGACAAGACGTCCGTCGCCCGCTGGCTGCGCGGACAGCAGCCGCGCGGCCGGGCACCAGCCATCATCGCGGAGGCCCTCGGCCGCAAGCTGGGCCGTACGGTCACCATCGACGAGATCGGCATGGCCAACGGCAAGAATCTCGCCTCGGGCGTCGGCCTCCAGTTCTCGCCCACCGTGCTCGGCGCCATCGAGCAGGTCTGCGAGCTGTGGCGCAGCGACGTGGGGCGGCGGGACTTCCTCTCCGGCTCCACGGTCGCCGCGTCCGCGCTCGTCGAGCCGAGCCGCGACTGGCTGATCACGGCCATGGACAGCCAGGTGGCCCGGACGGCGGGGCAGCGGGTGGGCCTGGCCGATGTGGCGGCGGTACGCGGGATGACCGACGCGCTGGTGCAGCTCGACCACCAGTTCGGCAGCGGGCACGTCCGACCGGTCGTGGTGCACTACCTCAACTCCGTGGTCTCCGGGCTGCTCGGCGGCTCGTACCGGGAGTCCGTGGGGCGCGAACTGTTCGCCGCGGTCGCGCGGTTGACGGAGCTCGCGGGGTACATGGCGGTCGACACCGGCCAGCCCGGGCTCGCGCAGCGCTACTACATCCAGGCCCTGCGGCTCGCCCAGGCCGCCGGGGACCGCGGATACGGCGGCTACGTCCTGGCCGCGTCGATGAGCCACCTCGCCGCGCAGCTCGGCAACCCCCGGGAGATCGCGCAACTGGCGAAGGCCGCGCAGGAGGGTGCGCGCGGGCGGGTCACGCCACGGGCCGAGTCGATGTTCTACGCCGCCGAGGCCCGCGGTCACGCACTGCTCGGGGACGCCCGGGCCACCCAGGAGACCGCGTCGCGGGCGCGGGCCGCGATGGACCGCGCGGACGCCGCGGCCGACGACGACCCGGTGTGGATCCGCCACTTCGACGCGGCGTACCTGGCCGACGAACTGGCCCACTGCCACCGCGACCTGGGCCAGGCGGAGGCGGCGGCACGGGCCGCACAGGAGTCCCTCGACGGCCACCCGGAGAGCCGCGCCAGGCGCCGGGCGATCGGCCTCGTGCTGCTCGCCACGGCACAGGTGCAGCAGCGCGAGCTTGAGCAGGCGTGCCACACCGGCACGCGCGCGGTGGAACTCCTCGGCACGGTGCGCTCCAACCGCGGGGCGGAGTACCTGGAGGACTTCCAGGGCCGCCTTGAGCCGTTCCGGGACGAGCGGGCGGTACGGGAGTTCGGGGCGCGGTTGGAGGTGCGGGCGGCGTGAGCCGGTGTCCGTGAGTCGAGACACGGCGGCGGGCCGGACACGACAGCTATGCACCGCCACACACCGCCACGCACCCCCTATGTCCCCTTAACTGTCGTTCTGTACGGCCGTGATCGAGGCGCAGAGTGCCGGAAAGTAAAGGGGAGCATGAGGCGCTGAGATGCTGCGTAGCACCTCTCCTGGGGGACCCGGTAGCGTGAGCCGACGATTCCGTAGGTCCCCCATTCGTAGGAGTCCCGGTGACGCAGAGCGGACAGGGCGAGGAGCCACAGCTCCCCGCGGCGCGGCCCGCCCACGAGGGCGTCGTGCTGCCCGCCGACGGCGGCGACCCCTTGATGCCGGGCACCTACGGTACGGACGGCACGGTACCGGCGGGCGGCTCACCTTGGGGCACGCCCTGGGGACCCCAGACCGCTCCGGGCGCGGAACAGCCCCCGCAGCCCGCGCCCGGGGGCTACGCCCAGGGCGAGGCGTGGGGGCAGGGGGCCGAGGGTTCGGCGCCTGCGTATCCGCAGCAGCAGCCGGAGACGCCGCCGTACGCGCAGGGGCAGCAGCAGCCCGGGACCCCGCCGTACGCGCAGTCGCAGCAGCCTGAGATGCCTGCGTATCCGCAGGCGCAGCAGCCTGAGTCGGCCCCGTACCCGCCGCAGCAGCAGCCGGAGACTCCGCCGTACGCGCAGGCACCGCAGCAGCAACCGGAGGCGACGCCGTTCCCGGGCCCGTACGCGCAGCAGCCGGAGTCTGCCCCGTACCAGCAGCAGCCGGATTCGGCTCAGCTCCCGCCCGCCGGGGGTGCCCCCTCGTACCTGCCCGAGCCGCAGCAGCGGCAGGAGTCCGCGCCGCTGCCCCCGCAGCAGCACGAGTACCAGCAGAACCAGCAGCACCAGCCCGCCCCGCTGCCCCCGCAGCAGCCGGGCGGAGCCCCGCTGCCGCCCGTCGCCCCGCCCGTCGCAGCGGCGGCGGACCACGGCCCCAACGGCGCCGGTCCGCTACCTCCCGAGGGCGCGGACGCCGAGGCGACCCAGTACATGCCCCCCGTACCGCCCCAGCATCCGCAGCATCCGCAGCACGCGCAGAACCCGGAGAGCGCGCACAGCCGACACCCGGGCGCGCTTCCGCCGGAGGCGCCCGCCGAGGCCACCCAGTTCCTGGGTCGTCTGCCCGGGCAGGCGCCGCAGGCGTCCACGGGTGCCGGTTCGCCGGACTCCGAGGCCACGCAGCACATCCCGCCGGTCCCGGCCCCGCCGCCCGGTGCCCCGTACGGCATACGCCCGGGTGCGCCCGGGGACCGGCAGCCGCCCGCCGAGTTCGACAGCCTCTTCCGCAGCGAGCCCGGGGACAGCGGACCCTCCTCCACCCAGCAGATGCCGCGGTTCGAGGAGCCGCCCCGGCAGCAGTACGCGCCGCAGGACGCGGGGTACGACGACGACCGCCGTAGCAGCAAGAAGGTGCTGTTCGCCGCGGCCGGCGCGGCCATCGTCGTCATCGGCATCACGGCCGGAGCGCTGATCGGCCTCAGCGGCGGCGAGGACAAGAAGGGCGGCGACGAGACGCAGAGCGTGTCCGATTCGGCCCCGGCGTCCGAGTCGGCCTCGCCGACCGCGGATCCGGCCAAGGAGCAGGCGATCGCCCTGGACAAGGTGCTCGGGGACAGCAACAACAGCCGTCAGTCGGTGATCAACGCGGTCAAGAACATCGAGGCGTGCAAGAACCTCGGCCAGGCCGCCGCGGATCTGCGGGACGCCGCCAAGCAGCGCAACGGCCTGGTGGACCGGCTCTCCCGGCTCTCCGTGGACCAGCTGCCGAACAGCGACCGCCTCACGGCCTCCCTGACCAAGGCCTGGAAGTCGTCCGCCTCGGCCGACAACCACTTCGCGGCCTGGGCCGACCAGGTCGGAGGCAAGAAGGGCTGCCCGAAGGGCAAGGCCCGCAACACCCCCCAGCGCGCCGCCGCGATCGCGGCGAGTGGCTCGGCCACGACGGCGAAGCAGGAGGCGGCCCGCCTCTGGAACGCGATCGCCGAGAAGTACTCCCTGACCAAGCACACGCCGATCCAGCTGTAGGGGACTGCGCCCCCTTCGCCCCTGGACCAGGGGGTGGCGCGTAGCGCCTCGGTTGAGGGTGGTGGTGGGAGACGGGTGGGCGGGCTCGTCCTCGAACGCCGGACGGGCTATTGACCACGCCCCGCCAACTACGCCCCGCGTTCCAGCGTCCGTGACACGTCCACCGCGCTCTTGCGGGCAGCGACAAGGCGGCCGTCGCGTACGACCTGGAACGTCACGTTCGCGTTCACGAGGCGGGGGAAGTCGCGGACGGCGAGGGTGTCCTCGAAGCGCCAGCTCAGCTTGGGCGTGAGCCCACCGGTGTCGACCCGGAGCCCGTCGTCGAGCGCGTGCGTCACCGTACGGGCGCTGACCTCGCCGTCGCCGAGGTGCTCGACGATCTGCTTGAAGACCGTGTACGCGATCCACGTGGTCTGCACCCCGGCGTCCGCCGGGTCGATCCGGCTGTCGCCGAAGGCGTGCTCGCGGATCACCTTCCGCATCGGGTCCCAGCGGGCGTCGTCCGCGACCGGGTACCAGCCGGTGACATACGCGCCTTCGTACGGGCCCGACTTGCCGCCGGAGCGGTCCACGGAGGTCTGGTCGACGCTGCCGAGCACCGACGCGGTCCGTACCTGCTGGAAGTCCTCGCGGACCCGCCGGAACGAGTCGAAGAACGTGTCCGTGCGGTCCCCCATCGACACCGTCACACAGCCCTTACGGGCCTTTTCCGCCGCCCCCGCGCGGCCGAGCGCGGTCACCGTCGAGAGGTCGGCACCGACTGCGGACAGTGCGCTCTCGGCCTGGGTCGTGAAGTCACCGGCGTCCTCGGCCGCCCGGATGTCCTCGGCAGGCCGCCGGTGTCCCGACGTGAGGCCCGCGTTGAGCAGGTCGGGCAGATGGTCCCCGGCGAGCGTGTCCGGGCGTACGAGCGCGACCCGGTCGCACACGCGGGACAGCTGCTCGCCGTTGCCCGCAAGGAGCGCGGGCAGGCCGCCGTTCACGGGGAACGACAGCGGACTGAGGAACTCCGTCTCAGTGAGGCCGTAGCCGCCGATGTAGGGGATGCCGGCCGCTTCGAGCGGCGACATGAAGGCCTGGCCGTGCTGGCTGTAGGAGCCGAGGACGGCGACGACGTTCTCCTTGACCGCGCGCCGGGCGCACCGCGCGGCGGCCACCGAGTCGTTCTGCTCGTTGCAGGTGAGTACGCGCAGCTGCCGGCCGCGGATGCCGCCGTTGGCGTTCACCCAGCGCGCGTACGCCTGGGCCATGGCGGGCATGCCCGGCTTGTTCGTCGCGCGGGTGTCCTGCGGGGACCAGGTCATGACGGTCACGGGATCCTTGGAATCCCCGAACGTCCCCGGGATCACCCCACAGCCGACCGCCACGGCCGCGCACATCGCCAAGGCGGTCGCGGCGAGCGCGACGGTCTTGAGCGGACGGGGGCGTGGAGCCTTGGTACGTCGTCGCCGGGCGGTCATGTGCCGCTACGATCCAGGGCCGCGTCTAACCCTTGAGTTCACTTCGGGGAACAGCTGGTGACATACAGGTGAATTGCGGGGGGCGACAGTGCGGGCGAAGTGGGGAACGTACGATCGACAACCGTGCAAAGCTCGGAGAAGTCTTCCCGCCGTGGCCGCCGCTCCCCCACCATGGGCGGCATGCCTCTGAACGACATGCCGTGGTGGCGCTGGCGCAGCAACGTGCGCTCGGCCCTGCACATGCTCTCCGACCCGGACTTCCAGCGGGGCGTCTGGCTGGCGGGCGTCGGCGGGTACGGAGACGTCACGGACGCCGTGTACCGCCTGGTCGAGGACACCTGGCTGGACAACTGGTCCGCCGAGAAGTACGTCGGCACGATCTTCCGCGACTCCCAGGAGGCCTCCCTCGTCGACGTGGCCGTGCTCCGGGTGCTCCGGATCATGCACGAGGTCGGCCCGGACGCGCCGGTCTCCGCGTATCTGGACCACCCGGGCTGGCCCGAGGCGGTGCGCGCGGCCCGCGACGCCCACGTCCGGCTCGCCACGAGTGACGGTGAGGACCCGGACGCGGGGCCCCACACGCTCGAGGTGCTGCGGATCATGACCCGGTCCTGAGAGACCCGGGGGTATGGGATCCTGCAAGGCATGACTCATCAGCCCGCGCCCGTCCCCGACCAGTACGTCCTCACCCTGTCCTGCCCGGACAAGCAGGGCATCGTGCACGCGGTGTCCAGCTACCTCTTCATGACCGGATGCAACATCGAGGACAGCCAGCAGTTCGGGGACCACGACACCGGGCTCTTCTTCATGCGGGTGCATTTCTCCGCCGAGTCGCCGGTCACGGTCGAGAAGCTGCGCGCGAGCTTCGCCGCCATCGGTGACGCCTTCGGGATGGAGTGGGCGATCCACCGTGCCGACGAGCGGATGCGCGTGATCCTGATGGTCAGCAAGTTCGGGCACTGCCTGAACGACCTGCTGTTCCGGGCCCGGATCGGCGCGCTGCCGGTGGAGATCGCGGCGGTGGTCTCCAACCACACGGACTTCGAGGAGCTCGTCGCCTCGTACGGCATTCCGTTCCACCACATCCCGGTCACCAAGGACAACAAGCCGCAGGCCGAGGCGCAGCTCCTGGAGCTCGAGGCGGCCGAGAACGTGGAGCTGGTGGTCCTGGCCCGCTATATGCAGGTGCTCTCGGACGACCTCTGCAAGGCGCTGAGCGGCCGGATCATCAACATCCACCACTCCTTCCTGCCGAGCTTCAAGGGCGCCAAGCCGTACCACCAGGCGCACGCGCGCGGCGTGAAGCTGATCGGCGCGACCGCGCACTATGTGACGGCGGACCTCGACGAGGGCCCGATCATCGAGCAGGAGGTCGAGCGGGTCGGCCATGACGTCACCCCGCAGGGCCTTGTCGCGGTCGGCCGCGATGTGGAGTGCCAGGTCCTGGCGCGCGCGGTGAAGTGGCACAGCGAGCGCCGGGTGCTCCTGAACGGGCGCCGGACCGTGGTGTTCGCCTAACGGGTCCGTGCCGTCGGCTCGGGCACCGACTGTGTCGATATGCGGCTGACGCCGCGTGAGGGGGCTGCGCCCCCAGACCCCGGCCATCGGCCATCGGCCTGCGGCCTCGTCGCAAACGCCTGACCGGCGCCGGACGGGCGCCGGATGGCCTTGATCAACCCCTACATCCGGCTGAGCGCTGCCGTAGCAGCCAGAACGTCCCTGATCGCCTCCCGGTCTCCGTTCTGACCCGCGGCCGCGTCATCCGGCGGTATATGCCCGGAGGCGATACGGCAGAACTCCACGCCGTCGAGGGCGATATGGGCCACCTCGTGGTCCGCGGAGCCGACCGCGCCCGGCGAGTCGAGGGAGATGAACCACTCCCCGCCGCCGTGCCCCTCGACCTCCAGGCGCAGGCTCCGCCCGGGCGACCCGGCCGCGACGAGCCGGCGTGGCGGGTGTGCGAGCCCCGAACGGCGGCGCTCGGCCAGGGCACCGGGCAGGAGCCGGGCCGCGAGGTCGATCATGCCGTGCAGGTGTCTCGGCGCGGGCGGTCCGTACGGATAGTCCACCGCCTCCGCGATGTCGCCCGCGTGCACCCAGCAGCCGAAGGCCCGGTCGAGCAGCGAGTCACGCAGGGGCAGCGAGAAGTCGCCGTACGGTACGGAGAGTTCGGCCGAGCTGCGCCCCGCGAACGACACCGTCCGCACGATGGTGTGCCCCTGCTGGCGCCAGGGAAGCCGGATCGCGCGTGTCGGTGGCCGGTCCGAGGCCGACCAGTACGCCTCGGTGCGGGCCGCGGGGCAGCCGCCCGCCGCGCGGACCGCTGCCGGGTCGGCCGTGGCGGCGAGCGGGTCGTCCAGGCCCAGGGTGAGCGCGACCAGGCCGTCCACGCTGAGTAGGTGGGCGATCACCCCGGCGACGGTGGTTCTGCGGGACATGGCCTCGTCGCGGTCGTACCACTTGAGGCGCACCGGGGCGTGCCACTCGCCGTCGCCGATGTCCTGGAGCAGCGCGTCGAGCCGCGCGGTCTCGGCGTCGTACGGCGCGGCCCAGTCCGGTACCGGTATCCGCGCCGGGCGCCGCCCGAGGCAACCGGCGAGCACCCGGGAGCGGAGCCCGGGGTCGAGGTCGAGGCTCTCCTCGGGGTGCAGTAGTCCGACGGCGTCGCGCAGCCGCAGCGCCTCCTCGGCACAGGCGCCGCAGGTGCCGAGGTGCAGCTCCACGGCGGCGGCCTCTTCGGCGGAGCAGGCGGCCAACGCCCAGGCGCCGAGCAGGGACTTGAGGACGTTGTGCTCGAGGGCCAGTGGCTGTGGGGCCGGCTCCGCGGCGGCGGCGAGCTCGGCCGCGGAGAGGTGCGGCAGCGGGCGCCCGGTGTCCTCCACCGAGGACCGCGGCGGCGGTATCAGCGGATCCCGACGCGGCCCGTCACCGGAACCGCCACCCTGGGACCCGGATCCCGAACCGGAACCCGAACCGGAACCTGATCCGGAACCTGGCCCGGAGCCGGATCCGCCCGCGGGCCCGCCCGGGGAGCCGGGCCCGGACCCGTCCGCGGACCCAGGACCTCCCCCGGGCCGCTCGTGGGCGTCGTCGAACTCGAATCGGTCGGCGTTCACAGAGCTCTCCCGTAGCCCGGCGGTGGGCCTGGCGCGGGCCGCTGTTCGTTGGCCGTGGAGAGCAACTGGAGGCCGAGCCGGAGGCGGCGGCGCGCCTCGTCCTCGGTGATGCTCAGGTCGGCGGCGGCCTGCCGGTAGTCACGGCGCTGGAAGTAGGCGAGTTCGAGCGCGGCGCGCAGCGGGGCGGGCATGGACGTCACGATGTAGTCGGCGCGGGCGGCGGCGGAGGCGCGGCGCACCTTGCGCTCCAGCTCCTCCGAGGTCCCGGCGCCGCCGCGGTCGGCGAGCGCCGCGGTCTCGGTCTGCCGGAGCCGCTGCACGGCCTGCCGGTGGGTGAGTCCGGCCACCCAGGAGCGCAGCGAGCCCTGTTTCGGGTCGTACGCCTCGGGGTTCTCCCAGACGTGGGCGAACACGTCGCGCGTGACGCGGTCGGCGGCCTCGTCGTCCCCGAGTACGCGGTGGGCGAGGCTGTGCACGAGCGAGGCGAAGCGGTCGTACAACTCCCCGAGCGCGGCGGCCTCTCCGTGCGCGAGGCGCTGCTGCATTCTGCGGTCCCAGCGAGGTGGTGCGTCCTTCGCCATGAGGCCCCCTCCTGCCTGCTCTGACCCTGCTCTGACCTTGCTCTGCCCTTGCTCCGACGGCGTGCCGTGCGCGCCCTGGCTGCCTGCCCTGAACTTGACCCTCCATCGAATGTAAGGGGAGTCACCCGCAACGCACTTCTGTTTGCGTCTCTTTACAGCTACAAGGGGTCTGTGGAGGCTGCGGATGGTAGCGAATCCGTCACGTTCCGCGGAGAATTCGGGTCTGGAACCGGATCCAGCGGTGTGCGAATCTGAGCGACCTGGATCGAATCGGCGCATACGTGATAAGGGTTCGGGATGCGCTGAGTTGGCTTCCGCGCGTTCTCCGGGGTTTCACGAGGGCGTTTCACCAGAGTGCAGTGGGGCAGCCGCGAATGAAGGAAGCGAAGGAACGCCTTCCGGATCTGGCCGAATATGGCTAAATGCGGCCAAAGCTGTCCCGTGTCCGTACCGGCGGATGTTTGTACGGATGTCCGTACCGGCGTACCGGCCGAAGACCGAAGAGAGGTGGCGTGGCGAGTGGCGCTCCAAGTGACCGAGGGCGAACAGGGCGGCTGGGCCGTCATCCGGATCTCCGGCGAGATGGACCTGGTGACATCGCCGATACTGCGCCAGCGCGTGCACGACGCGGTCGCGGACGGCCGCCGCAGCCTGGTCCTGGACCTCTCCGAGGTGCTGTTCTGTGATTCCTCCGGCGTCGGCGTGCTCATCGCGACCCGCCGCCTGATCCGCTCCTGCCGTGGCCGGCTGCGCCTGATCCTGCCCGCGCAGGGCGCCGAGGACGGCTCGCACGTCAACCGGGTCCTCGCGGCCCTCGGTGTCCGCCGCCTCTTCGAGGTGTACCCGGACACGGCTGCGGCGGTGGATGACGGGGCGTCCCCGCTTTCCGCCTGAGCAGGCGCCGCCTGGCCCTGGCCGCAGCTGAGAACGCCCCGGTGAGGCGCTTACGCCTCCGGGTCCGGCGTAGTGAAGTACGCCGCGAACGCCGTAAGGATCTCTTCCTCCGAGATCCGCCCGTCCCCGTTGCCGTCGAGCGCACCGGCCGTGGCGCGGGCCAGCTCCGGCTCGACCCCGAACACCCGAAGGACCCGCTCCGCCGCCTCCGGCGTGGCCGAACCCTGGCCGTCACCGTCCGCGACGCCGAGTACCGCCCGCAGGAACGGGCGCGCGATCTCGGCGAACCGCTTCGGGTTGTCCCGCAGCCGCTTCACCGCACCGGTGACGAACTCCTCGCGCGTCACCCGCTGATCCCCGTCCACATCGGCGATCCCGGCCATGCCCTGCCAGAACGCCTCGGCCCCCGCGAACAGCGTCTGTCCCTTGTCGCACCGCGCCGTTACGCCGAACTCGGCAAGGACGGCCTTGGCTGCCGCGCTGAAGTCCTCGCGGTCGATGTAGCCATTGCGGTCCTGGTCGAAGCTCTGGAAGCGAGCGGCGATCTTGCGCTCGTACTGTGCGCTGTCCATCTGTCGGCCTCACTGATCAAGTGGGGATGCGTACGGTCACGAGGGAGCGTACGTCCCTGCGTGCCCCGGAACCACGTCAGCGCCCCGCTCCCGTCACCTTGTATCAAGACCGAAGAAATCTCGCGACAATCTCGACATCGGGGACGCGGCAGTGGTCTCCGGCGTTCCTCGCCTATCCGAACCGCTCCCGCAGCTTGTACTTGAGGATCTTTCGGAGGGTTTCGTTCCGAGGCATCTCGGCGACGATCTCCAACTGCTCCGGGAGCTTGTGTGTCGACAGACCCTCGGTACGCAGATACGACGTCAGGGCGGTCAGGGTCAACGGCTCGGCGCCGGGGCGGAGTTCCAGGACCGCGCAGACGCGTTCGCCGCGCGCCGGGTCCGGGAGGCCGATGACGGCGGCCGTGTCGACCGCGGGGTGCTGATGGAGGAGATCTTCTATCTCCTTGGCCGAGATGTTCTCGCCCTTACGGATGATGACGTCCTTCACCCGGCCCGTCAGGACAAGATGCCCCGAAGCTGTCAAGTGACCCAAATCACCCGTAATCAGAAAGCCATCCGTGTCGAACGCTTCCGCCGCCCCCGCGGACGGGGACGCGGACGGATCCGCGTTCAGATAGCCCTGGCAGACCGCCTCGCCGCGCAACCGGACCTCACCGTCCGTGTTCGGCGGCAGCGGCTTGCCGTCGGCGTCCGTGATGCGGATCTCCATGCCCTCGGGCGGACGGCCTTCCGTCGCCGCCAGGTTCTCCACCGTGTCGTCGGGGGCACCCATCGTGATCATGGGGACCTCGGTCATGCCGTAACCGTGGGTGAGTTGGCAACCCATCTCCGCCGTCACCGCATGGTAGAGCTCGGGCGGCTTCGGCGCGCCGCCCCCGGCCAGGAGGCGGAGCGTCGGAATCAGCTTCTCGCCCGGCGTCTTGCGCTGTTCCGCGAGGAACATGGAGTAGAACGCCGTCGAGCCGCCCGCCGTCGTCACCCCGTGACGCCGGTACCCGTCCAGCGCGTCCGGCAGCGCGAACTTCTCGAAGAGGACCGCGGGAAACCCGTACAACAGCAGCATGACCAGGTAGTCGGGCCCGCCGATATGCGCGAACGGAAAGGCGATCGAGCCGACGTCCGACTCCGTCAGACGCAGCGCGTGCGCCAGGCAGGAGCCGCCCGCGATCAGCGAACGGTCCGTGTGCAGCACACCCTTGGGGTCCGAGGTCGTGCCCGAGGTCCAGTAGATCCAGCGCACCGCGGTCCCGTCCTCGGGCGCGGACGGCAGGACCGACGGATCGCCGTCCGGCAGGCCCTCGTACGCCTCGAAGACCCCGCGCGCACCGAGCCGCCGCGCCATCTCCGTATGGTCGAAACCGCGCCACGCACCCGGCGACGCGAAGAACTCCGCCCGCGACGCGCGCAGCGCGAAGCCCACCTCCTTGTCCCGGTAGAACGGGATGACGGGCGACTGCACCGCGCCCAGGCGGGCAAGCGCCATGGACAGCAGAACGGTCTCGATACGCGTCGGCAACTGCCAGGCGACCACCGTCCCAGGGCGTACGCCCCTCTCGTGCAGGCCCGCCGCCACGCGCTCGGCGCGGTCGCGCAGGGCGGCGAAGGTCAGCGTCCGATCGTCGCGCGCGTCCGGCTCCGCCTGGATCAACACCGTGCGATCCGGCGTCAGTTCGGCCCTGCGCCGCAGGAGCTCCCAGAGCGTGGGGGAGCCGCCGAGTGTGTGTGCGGTATCGCTCATACCCTGCCTCCGCTTCTGATGTCTCCGACGTTCTCCGACGTTCTCCGACGTTCTCCAAGAGTCTCCGGCGGTCTCCGGCAGTCTCCTGACGATGCGTCAGATGTGCCGCAGAGCGTAAGCCCGGGCGCCTTGTCGGTCCAGGGTGTGGGGGTTAGCCTCGTGCCGCTCAGCGGATCTGACGCTCTATCAGAAGGGGGGCTCGGCCGATGGACCTCAGCTACACGGACGAGGAAGAGGAGTTCCGGGCCCGTCTGCGGGAGTGGCTGGCGCGGGTGCTGCCCACGCTGCCGCCCCGCCCCGACCCCGCCGACTGGCCCGGGCGCCGGGCGTACGACCTGGGCTGGCAGCGCAGGCTGTACGAGGCCGGGTACGCGGGCCTGCACTGGCCCGCCGACGCGGGCGGACAGGGCGCGACCCCGACGCAGCACCTGATCTTCCTGGAGGAGACCGAGCGGGCCGGAGCCCCGTACGTCGGCGCGAACTTCGTCGGACTGCTGCACGCCGGGCCCACCATCGCGGCCGAGGGCACCGAGGAGCAGCGGCGCCGCTGGCTGCCGCCGATCCTGCGCGGCGAGGAGGTGTGGTGCCAGGGCTTCAGCGAACCCGACGCCGGTTCCGACCTGGCCGCGCTGCGCACCCGGGCGGTACGCGACTCGGACGCGTACGTCGTCAGCGGCGCCAAGGTGTGGACCTCGCACGCCGAGGTGGCCGACTGGTGCGAACTCCTCGTCCGCACCGATCCGGAGGCCGCCAAGGACCGCAAACACCGGGGCATCACCTGGCTCGCCCTGCCCATGGACGCGCCCGGCGTCACCGTACGGCCGCTGCGCACCCTCGCAGGCTCGACCGAGTTCGCCGAGCTCCACCTCGACGAGGTGCGGGTGCCGGTCGGCAACCGGGTCGGGGACGAGAACGACGGCTGGCGCGTCACCATGGTCACCCTCTCCTTCGAACGCGGCACCGCCTTCGTCGGCGAGGTCGTCGCCTGCCGCCGCACCCTCGGCCGCCTCGCCGCCGAGGCCCGCAAGAACGGCCGCTGGGACGACCCGGCCCTACGCCGCCGACTCGGCCGCCTGAACGCCGAGTTCACGGCCCTGTGGCGGCTCACGCAGTGGAATGTGAGCGAGGCGCAGGCGGCGGCGGGTGGGGTTCCGGGCGTCGGCGGCTCGGTCTTCAAACTGCGCTATTCGCATGCGCGGCAGGAGTTGTACGACGCGGCGGCCGAGGTCCTGGGCGCGGGCTCCCTCGACCTCGACCAGGAGTGGGCACTGGACCGGCTCTCCTCGCTCTCGTACACCATCGCCGCGGGCACCTCGCAGATCCAGCAGAACATCGTGGCCGAGCGCATCCTCGGCCTGCCGAAGGGGAGGTGAGGCGGGCCGCCATGGACTTTCAACTGAACGATGACCAGCGAGCGTTGCGGGCGGGCGTACGGGAGCTCCTTGAGGGCCGGTTCGGGCGGGAGGCGCTGCGGGCGCTCGCGGACGCGCGGGAGCCGGTGCTCGACCGGGAGCTGTGGCGGGAACTCGGCGAGGCCGGGTTCTTCGCGCTGCGTCTTCCGGAGGCGCAGGGCGGGGTCGGACTCGGGCTTCCCGAGGCGGTGTTGGCCTTCGAGGAGGCCGGGCGGGTGCTCCTGCCCGGGCCGCTGGTCGCCACGCATCTCGCGGCCGGGGCGGTCGAGGGGGCGGCGACCGGGGAGACGGTGGTGACTGACGTCTACGGCACGCTCGTGCCGTGGTTGGACGCGGCGGATGTCGTACGGGCGGACGCGTCGGGGGCTGTGCCGGTCCGCTCGGTGGACCCGCTGACTCCGCTGCATCGGGTGCAATCTCAGCCCGTCCGGCGTTTGAGGACGAGCCCCTCCCCCAAGCTCTCAGCTTCGTTCGAGCAGGGAGGTACCCCCCTGGGGCGAAAGGGGGGTCTGGGGGCGCAGCCCCCAGGTGCGGCAACCGAGCCGACGGTACGGGTCGGGGGAGCGGGACCCGAACCCGTGGCGCGGCTCCTCTTCGCCGCCGAGCAGCTCGGCAGCGCCGCCCGCACCTGCGAGATGGCCGTCCGATACGCCCGCGAACGCGAGCAGTTCGGCCGACCGATCGGCGCCTTCCAGGCCGTCAAGCACCTCTGCGCGCAGCTGCTGGTACGCGCCGAGCTCGCCCGCAGCGCGGTGTACGCCGCCGCCGTGACCGGCGACCCCGTGGAGATCGCGGGCGCCGGGCTGCTCGCGGACGAGGCCGCGGTCCGCAACGCCCGGGACTGTCTGCAGGTGCACGGCGGCATCGGCTTCACGTGGGAGGCGGACGTCCATCTGCACCTCAAACGGGCCTGGGTACGCGCCGAGCTGGCGGGCTCGGCGGCCGCGGCGGAGGAGGAGCTGGCGGCGGCGTTGTGAGGGGGACAGCCGCGTCGGCCGCTGTTGACCGTTGCCTTCGGCTACTGCAGAGAGTGACCAAGAACGGTCGATATCGGGTTGTGTCCTAGGCGTGAGACGTCACGGCACGGAGTCGGGCCCGCACTCCGGTACCCTCCGTGGGATGCGAGTGGTTCTTGAACCGAGCCATACCGGGGTTGCCTTCCAGGCGGCTCCGGGACGGCCGATGCCCGCCACTCGCCGGGCACGGCGGGGCTCCGCGCCCTCGTGTTCGACTCCCCTCGGTGCGCGTCGCACAGTATGCCGCACGCGTACTCCTTCGCGCTGGAATATGCCCGAAGCGCTTGTTGGGGTGACTGTACGTCAACCATGCTGTCTCGTAAGGAGATCACGTTCCGTGACTCCGAACAGACACGAGGCGATGTGTCCGCCGGTTCGGATGGTGTGAGCGGTGCAGGTGCTTCAAGTTCAGACGGAAGTGCGGCCGGATCCCGCTGAGGTGGGGCGAGCCCGGAGGTGGGCCAGGTCGCGGCTTGCCGGGTCCGGAATAGAGGTTGACGAGCCGCTGGCCGAGACGCTCGTCCTGCTGATCTCGGAACTCGTCACGAACGCTGTGGTGCACACCGGTTGTCCCGCCGTGTTGCGCATCCACCTTCCCCCGGTGCCCAAGTCCTGCCCGGGCACGGTACGGGTCGAGGTCGCGGACAGCAGCGCGCGGGCGCCCCGGCCCCGGCGCGCGGAGGGCGACGCGACGGACGGCCGTGGGCTCGCCCTGGTCGACGGTCTCGCCGACCGGTGGGGCTGGCAGGCGGAGGGCGCGGGCAAGCGCATCTGGTGCGAGGTCGACCGCTGCGAGCCCGGTCCCGCGGACCGCGGCGCGACGGTCGACGCGGTGTGCGCGGTATGAGTGTTGAGCGGTGGCGCACGCGTGTCACCCCGAGCGCGGCACTGTGCGCCACCACCGCTCCGGCGTCCAACTGCTGCTCCAGGCCCTGACGGAGCAGGTCGCCGAAACCGATGCGCACTCGCCGAGGCCAGCCCCGTCACCGTTGCCCTCGACGTCCCCTCACGGCGCATCGCACCCCACCAGCGTGATCAGGCGACCACTTCACGTCAACACCCGCTCCGGTGGTTTAGAAATCCGGTCGGGGGTTCACAGGATCCGGTCGCGGACTCACAGGATGGCGACAGGAGCGACCGGAGTGCCGGTTGCGCCCACGAACGGCTCGGGCATCGCGGAGAGCAGGAAGGCGTACCGCGACTCCTGTGCACAGGCTGTGGACAACTCTTCGAGCTGCCAGTTCTGGCCCTGCAGCATCCCCATCTCGACCAGGTCGAGCGCGTGCACCGGGAGCCACAGATTCTCGATCTCCGGCGGGAAGATCTCGAAGGTCAGGGTGTCATTGGCGACCGCGGCGACATCGCGCGCGTGGAACCACTCCGGCGTCCGCAGCGAAAGCCCCGGAGACGGATAGCCGTAACCGTGCTTGTCCCCGGCGAGATAGACCTGGATCTGGCCGGTGCGGATGAGCACGATGTCGCCCGCGCGGACCTTCGTACCCGCCAACTCCTCGGCCTCGTCGAGGTCTTCGGGCGTGACGGCGTGGTCGCCGGGCAGCCGCTCGACGCCCTTGGCCCGGGCCACGTCGAGCAGCACGCCGCGCGAGACGATGTGCCGCGCCTTGTCGATGCCGCTGAACTCGGCGCCGCCGTGCGCGGTGACGGAGTTCGCCGGGCGGCCGTTGTAGAGCAGCCCGGAGTGCGAGACATGGGTCAGGGCGTCCCAGTGGGTGGCCGCCTGGAGGCCCATCGTCACCGCGTCGTCGCTGCACGCGACGGTGCCGGGGCCGAAGAGCTCCTGGTTGATCTGGACCATGGAGTGGAACGGGTTGATCCGCCCCGGGATCATCCCGGTCTGCACCCCGTCCTCCTTGAGCGGCAGGGCGAGGGGTACGCGCTGCCCGGTTCCGACCTCGGCGACGGCCTGGCGTACGACCTCGTCATTGATCAGATTCAGGGTGCCGACCTCGTCGTCCGCGCCCCAACGGCCCCAGTTGTTCACGCGCTTGGCGATGTCGTGGAACTCGGGTGGCATGGCTGGGGGCGCGGACTGGGGTGCGGACGGGGGCGATGACATCCGGGCCTCCTGGGGTCTTGTCTTCCGGTATCTGACTACCCGTAAAATCTAACGGTCCGTCAGAAAATGCGGGAAGGGGCCGGGCGTGGGGAACTTCTTGGCAGGCAAGGTCGTCGCCGTCACCGGCGCCGGCCGGGGCATCGGCCGGGCGGTCGCGGTCGCGGCGGCCGCCGAGGGCGCGAAGGTCGTGGTCAACGACTACGGCGTCTCCATCGAGGGCGGCGAACCCACCAGTGAGGTCGCCGAGTCGGTGGTCAAGGAGATCGTGGCCGCGGGCGGCGAGGCGGTCGCCGTCGCGGACGACATCGCGACCATGGCCGGTGGGCAGCGGGTCGTGGACACCGCGCTCGCGGAGTACGGCCGGATCGACGGGGTCGTCTGCGTGGCCGGGATCCTGCGCGAGCGGATGCTCTTCAACATGTCCGAGGAGGAGTGGGACCCCGTCGTCGCCACCCACCTGAAGGGCACCTTCACCGTCTTCCGGGCCGCCTCGGCGGTGATGCGCAAGCAGGGTACGGGGACGCTGATCGGCTTCACGTCCGGCAACCACCAGGGGTCCGTGGCCCAGGCCAACTACGCCTCGGCCAAGGGCGGGATCATCTCCCTCGTACGCAGCGCGGCGCTCGGCCTCAACAAGTACGGCGTGACGGCGAACGCCGTGGCTCCCGTCGCGCGGACCCGGATGTCCGCGAACGTTCCCATGGAGCTGAAGGAGATCGGGGAGCCGGAGGACGTCGCGGCGCTCGTGGTCTACCTGCTCAGCGACCGGGCCAAGGCCGAGGAGATCACCGGGCAGGTGTACACGATCGCCGGACCCAAGATCGCGGTGTGGGCGCAGCCGCGGGAGCTGCGGGCCGGGTACGCGGAGGGCTCGTGGACGCCGGAGAAGATCGCGGACTTCCTGCCGGGGACGGTGGGGGTGGATCCGATGCCGATGCTCGGCCGGTTGAGGGCCATGGCGGAGGCGGCGGCGAAGAAGGATCGGCCGAACGCGTAGGGGGAGCCACCCACACCAACCGGAGGGAATGCGCGTGGACTTCAGGTTCGGTCCGCAGGACGAGGCGTTCCGGCGCGAGGCCCGGGCGTGGCTCACCGAGCACCTCACCGGTGACTTCGCCGCCGCCCGGGGCACCGGCGGACCCGGCAGCGAGCACCAGGGCACCGAGGCCCGCCGCGCCTGGGAGCGGGAGCTCGGGCGCGGGGGGTGGATCGGGCTCGGGTGGGACGAGGCGGCGTACGGGAATCGGCGCGGCAGCCTGACCCAACAGGTCGTCTGGGCCGAGGAGTACGCCCGGGCCAAGGCACCCGCACGCTACGGCCACATCGGCGAGAACCTGCTCGCGCCCACCCTCATCGCGTACGGCAGCCAGGAACAGAAGGACCGCTTCCTGCCCACCATCGCCCGCGGCGAGGAACTCTGGTGCCAGGGGTACAGCGAGCCCGAGGCCGGATCGGACCTCGCCGGGATCCGCACGACGGCCCTCCGGCAGTCGGACACGTACCGCATCACCGGACAGAAGATCTGGACCTCCCTCGCGCACGACGCCGACTGGTGCTTCGTACTCGCCCGCACCGATCCCAACTCCAGCCGCCACCAAGGACTTTCCTTCCTCCTCGTGCCGATGGACCAGCCGGGCCGTATCGACGTACGGCCGATCCGGCAGCTCACCGGGACCAGCGAGTTCAACGAGGTCTTCTTCGACGGGGCGGTGGCGCGCGCCGAGCACGTCGTCGGGGGCGAGGGGAACGGCTGGTCCGTCGCCATGGGGCTGCTCGGTCTGGAGCGCGGGGTTTCCACGCTGGTGCAGCAGATCGGGTTCGCGGAGGAGCTGGCGGGCGTGGTGCGCGAGGCCGTCGCGAACGGGGCCGTGACCGATCCCGTGCTGCGTGCGCAGCTCGTGCGGCAGTGGGCCGAGCTGCGGACCATGCGGTGGAACGCCCTGCGTACGCTGGGGAGTTCGGGTTCTGATTCTGATTCTGATTCTGATTCTGGCCTGGGTGCGCCCAGTGTGGCCAAGCTGCTGTGGGGCGGCTGGCATCGGCGGCTCGGGGAGCTGGCGGTGCGGGTGCGCGGGGCGCTCGCCACGGTCGGCCCCGAGGAGTGGAGCGAGCGGCGGCCGTACGAACTCGACCCGCACCAGCGGCTGTTCCTGTTCACGCGGGCCGACACGATCTACGGCGGCTCGGACGAAATCCAGCGGGGCATCATCGCCGAGCGCGTGCTCGGCCTGCCCAAGGAGCCCGGAGGAGAGCGCCGATGAAGGGCGTCGTGTTCGACGGCAAGCAGGTCCAGGTGGTCGACGACCTGGAGATACGGGCCCCGGGGCCGGGCGAGGTCCTCGTGGCCGTCGCCGCGGCCGGGCTCTGCCACAGCGACCTGTCCGTGGTGGACGGAACCATTCCGTTCCCGGTGCCCGTGGTGCTCGGGCACGAGGGCGCGGGCGTGGTGGAGGCGGTCGGGCCGGGCGTCACACATGTCGTGCCCGGCGACCACGTGGCCCTGTCCACGCTCGCCAACTGCGGCGCCTGCGCCGAGTGCGACCGGGGCCGGCCCACCATGTGCCGCAAGGCGATCGGGATGCCGGGGCGGCCGTTCTCGCGGGGCGGCGAGCCGGTGTTCCAGTTCGCCTCGAACTCCGCCTTCGCCGAACGTACCGTCGTCAAGGCCGTCCAGGCCGTGAAGATCCCCGCCGATATCCCGCTGACCTCCGCCGCGCTGATCGGCTGTGGCGTCCTGACCGGGGTCGGCGCCGTCCTCAACCGCGCCAGGGTCGACCGCGGTGACAGCGTCGTCGTCATCGGCGCGGGCGGCATCGGGCTGAACGTCCTCCAGGGCGCGCGCATCGCCGGAGCCACCCGCATCGTGGCCGTCGACGCCAACCCGGCCAAGGAGGCGGCGGCACGGCAGTTCGGGGCCACTCACTTCGTGGACGCGTCGGGCCCGGCGGCCGATGCCTCTGCCGCGGTGCGCGAGGTCCTGTCGGACGGGGCCGACCACGTCTTCGAGTGCGTCGGCAACGTACGCCTGATCCGGCAGGCCGTCGACCTCCTGGACCGGCACGGGCAGGCCATCCTGCTCGGCATGACGCCGCCCAAGGCCGAGGCGTCCTTCCTGCCCGCCGCGATGTTCCTGGACAAATCCATCCTGGGCTGCCGGTACGGCAGTTCACGCCCCCAGCGCGACATCCCTCTCTACGCCGAGCTGTACCGCGAGGGCCGCCTCCTGCTCGATGAGCTGGTGACCCGGACGTACCCGCTCACCGACTTCGACAAGGCCGCCGAGGACGCGGAGACGGGCCGGGTGGCGCGGGGTGTACTGACGCTCTGAGCGCAGCCTCAGCGACCGGCTGCGGAGCATCCTCAGTGCCACCTCGCCAATATCCGGTTGCGGAGGGTCATGCTCTGCCCGTTACCGTCCCCGCATGTCGCTGCGTGCCTACCGCGAAGTCCTCACCCGGCCCGTCCTGACCTGGGCCACCGTCGCCGTGGGCGCGCGCATGCCGGTCGCGATGGCGCCGCTCGCGCTGGTTTTCCTCGTACGCGAGCAGCCCGGCGGTTACACGTTCGGCGCGCTCCTCGCCGCCGCGTACGTCATCGGCGAGATCGTCGGCGCGCCGGTCCTCGGCATGCGGCTACGGGCCGAACGGGCCCGGCCCCAGCTGGCGGTCGGGCTCGGGGTGGGCGCGGCCGCGTTCGCCGGGCTCGGGGCGTGGCCCGGCGCCCACCCCGCCGTACTCGGCGTGCTCGCCTTCCTCGCCGGTGCGGCACCCGCGGCGGCGCCCGGCGGGCTGCGGGCCCTGCTCACCTCGCTCGTACCGGCACGGTCCGCGCCCCAGGCGTTCAGCGCCGAGTCGATGCTGATCTTCGCCATCTGGGCGGTCAGCCCCGCCCTGGCCACCTGGCTCGCCCTCGGCGCTGCCGCCCCTCTGCCGCTGCTCCTCGCCGCCCTCTTGATGGCCGCCTCTGTCGCTGGGCTGTGGGCGTTGCCGTCCGGCTGGACGGCCGACGAGGTCGAGAAGGAGGGGGGCCAGGCTGGTTCAACTGGTACGAGCGGTTCAACCGGTACGAGCGGCTCGATGCTGTCGGTCCTGGCCCGCGCCTGGCCCGTGTACGTCACCGGGGCGGCGTCCATGACCCTGCTTGCCCTCGCCGAACTGATCCTGCCCGCGCTTCTGGAACAGCGGGGGATCACCTTGGGGCTCGCCGGGCCGCTGCTCGCGGCGCTCTCGGTCGGATCCGGTATCGGGTCCTTCCTCTACGGGCTCCGCGGCTCCTGGCCGGGGCGGCTCTCGACGCAGAGCTTCGTGCTGCTCGTGGTGGTGTCCGTCTGTGTGGTCGGTATTGCCCTGGCCCCCTCGGTCTGGTGGATCTGCGTCGGCCTGGTGATCGCCGGAGTACTGGAATCCGGCGTGATGCTGGCCCGCAGCCTGCTGCTCCGCGAGACCCTGCCCTCCGGTGCGCTGGCCGCCGGCTATTCGGTGATGTACGCCGCCGTGGGCGCCGGTTACGCCGCGGCGGGCAGCCTCTCCGGCGCGCTGCTCAGCGTCGTCGAACCCTCCACCGCCATGCTCGCCGGAGTGGTCCTCACCCTGGCCCTGGCCGTCGTAGGCGCCGCGGGCGAGCGCCGCACCGCACACAACCGGAACCAGAACCGGAACCGGAAGGAACCACTCAGCGTCGCGACGCCCCAGACGCAGACGCAGACGCAGACGCAGACGCAGACGCAGACGCAGACGCAGACGCAGACGCCCGAAACGTGCGGCGATAAGCGGTAGGGGTGACGCCGAGCGCGGCCTGCAAGTGCTGCCGCATCGACTGGGCCGTGCCGAAGCCCGCGTCGTGGGCCACCTGGTCCATGGACAGTTCGCTCGACTCCAGCAGATGCCGGGCCCGCTCGACCCGCTGCTGCGTGAGCCATTGGCCCGGACTGACGCCCACCTCCTCCCGGAAGCGTCGGGTAAAGGTGCGTACCGACATGGCCTCCTGCTCGGCCATGTCCCGCAGCTGGATGGGCTCGTGCAGATGTGCCAGGGCCCAGGTGCGGGCCGCGGTGGTGGTCGCCAACTGCGGCTCGGGGACCGGGCGTTGGGTGTACTGGGCCTGGCCGCCGTCGCGGTGCGGGGGTACGACGGTGCGGCGGGCGACCTCGTTGGCGACCGCGCTGCCGTGGTCGCGGCGTACGAGATGCAGGCACAGGTCGATGCCCGCGGCCACCCCGGCGGAGGTGAGCACATCGCCGTCGTCGATGAACAGCACGTCCGCATCGACCTTGATCCGCGGAAACATCCGCTGGAAGTGCTCGGCCTGCGCCCAATGCGTGGTCGCCGGGCGGCCGTCGAGCCAGCCCGCGGCGGCCAGGACGTACCCGCCGGTGCAGATGGCGACGAGCCGGGTGCCGGGCCGGACGTACGCGAGGGCGTCCGCGAGTTCAGGGGTGAGGCGCCCCTCGTCGAACACCGGCCCCAGCTCGTACGAGGCCGGTACGACGACGGTGTCCGCGGTGGCCAGAACCTCCGGCCCGTGCTCGACCAGAACCGCGAAGTCGGAGTCCGTCTCCACGGGCCCCGGTGGCCGCGCCGAGCAGGTCACCACCTCGTAGAGCCGCTCCTTCTCGGCGTTCCGCGCGCGGGCGAAGATGCGGTGCGGAATGCCCAGTTCGAAGGGCAGGCAGCCGTCGAGGGCGAGCACGACGACCCGGTGCCGTTCTGCCTTGTGAGACTCGCTCTGGCCCATGGCCCGATCCTAGCGAATGCTGTCCTTCGGGCCACTCGTTTGTCATGATCCCCGCAAGCAGGCTGTACGGCGTGACTGACGTGACTGAGACAACCCCAACCGAAGCCCTCGACCGACCGGAAGCCGACCGCCCCGCCAGTCGCGGACCTGCCGGGCGCCGCCCGCCCCGTACGCATCGCATCCACCGCGCTTGGTACGTCGCCGCCGTCGCCTTCGTGACGATCATCGGCGCCGCGGCCTTCCGCTCTCTGCCGGGCCTGCTCATCGACCCGCTGCACCAGGAATTCGGCTGGTCGCGCGGCACGATCGGGTTCGCCGTCTCGGTCAATCTCGCGCTCTACGGGCTCACCGCACCGTTCGCCGCCGCGCTGATGGACCGGTTCGGGATCCGGCGCGTGGTGGCCGTGGCCCTCACCGTGATCGCCGTCGGCTCGGGCCTCACGGTCTGGATGACGGCGGCCTGGCAGCTCATCCTGTACTGGGGATTCCTGGTCGGCCTGGGCTCCGGTTCGATGGCCCTCGCCTTCGCCGCCACGGTCACCAACCGCTGGTTCGTGGAGCGGCGGGGCCTGGTCACGGGCATCCTCACGGCCGCGAGCGCCTCGGGTCAGCTGATCTTCCTCCCCCTCCTCTCCTGGATGGTCGAGAAGAACGACTGGCGCCCGGCCGCGATCACGGTCGCGCTCACGGCGCTCGCCGTCGTCCCGTTCGTCTGGCTGCTCCTGCGCGACCACCCGGCCGACGTGGGCCTCGCGCCGTACGGGGCAAAGGAGTTCAAGCCCAAGCCGCCGCCGGTGACCGGGGCCGCGCGCCGTGCGGTGACGGTCCTCTTCAAGGCGGCGCGTACGGGACCCTTCTGGCTGCTCGCCGGCACCTTCGCGATCTGCGGTGCGTCGACCAACGGCCTGATCCAGACCCACTTCGTGCCCGCGGCGCACGATCACGGCATGCCGGTGACGGCCGCGGCCTCGCTGCTCGCGGTGATCGGCGTCTTCGACGTTCTGGGCACGATCTTCTCGGGCTGGCTGACGGACCGCTTCGACGCCCGCAGACTGCTCGGCGCCTACTACGCGCTCCGCGGCATCTCGCTGCTCTTCCTGCCGATGCTGCTCGCCCCGGACGTCCGCCCGCCGATGCTCTTCTTCATCGTCTTCTACGGCCTCGACTGGGTCGCCACCGTTCCGCCCACCATTGCCCTGTGCCGTGAGCACTACGGCGACGACTCGGCCATCGTCTTCGGCTGGGTCCTGGCCTCCCACCAGGTGGGCGCGGCGTTGGTGGCGTTCCTCGGCGGCGTGGCGCGGGACGTGTTCGGCTCGTACGACGTGGTCTGGTACGCGTCGGGGGCGCTGTGTGCTGCGGCGGCGCTGATGGCTTTGGTTATTCGGAGGGTGCGGGAGCCGGGGGTGCCGTTTGCCGCGTAGCGGCGGGGGCGGTGGCGTAGTGGCGGGAGCCGGGGTGCTGGAGTCGTGGTGGGAGCGGGGGTGCTGGCCTTGTGGTGGGACCGGTTGTGGGCCACCGTGCCCGCCGTTTTCCCACCCACCCGCCCCCACCCAAACTCCATCAGTCCGAACGTCCGACGCCCGTCTTCGCGGCGCAGCTCGTCGGGCACGGGAGTGGTGAGGTGGTCCCACCAACCGGTAGCGGGGCTTAGTGGATAGCCGTAGGCGATCCCGACCGGCTCACCGTCGCTGGTGCAGGCCAGGGCGCCTCGGTCGCGAGCCGTCGCAGTGTCCACGCTGCAACAGTCTGTCCAAAGGCGCCGAGCGGCAGGCCGAACATTGCTTCCAGCACTGCTTGTTGGCTTGGGTCCGATAAGTAGGCCCCACCCCCGTACTCTGACAGTGACGAGCGCACAGAGAGGGGCAAGGCCGTGTCATCTGATGCAACCCCGGACCCGTTCAGCGAGCCGGTCGCCTTCGGCCAGCGCATGCAGATTCTGCGAACCCGTCGTGGCATGAGCCGTGGAGTACTTGCGGGACTCCTGGGGAAGTCGCCGAGTTGGGTCAAGCAGGTCGAGGGCGGGCGCCTCCACATGCCCAAGCTCCCCATGGTGTTGCGCATCGCCGAAGCTCTCAGAGTCCGGGATCTCTCGGACCTCACCGGTGACCAGTCCATGGCAGTCCACATGTTCACGGGCCCCGGTCACGCACGGCTTCCTCAGGTACGGGACGCCGTCAACGCGTTCCCGTTGACCGCGAGGCGCGAGGCGCCGACTCCAGCGCACCTTCGGGAACGACTCGTCCGTGCGTGGCGTGCACGGCACTCCGCCCCCAATCACCGGGACGTCATCGGGGCCCTGCTGCCGGACCTCATCCGGGATGCCCAACTTGCCGTTCTGCAGGCCGATTCGGCGAGTGAGCGACGCGTGGCACAAGGACTTCTGGCCGAGGCGTACAGCCTGAGTCAGTTCTTCATCGCCTACCAGCCGGATTCGTCGTTGCTGTGGCGCGTGGTCGAGCGCGGCATGATCTCCGCACAGGAGTCGGAAGACCCGCACGCCATCGGTGTCTCAGCATGGTTGGCCGGGCAAGCTCATCGCGACAGCGGGCCCGCGCACTTCGATGCTGCCGACGCGGTGAATCTGGAGACGCTCCGCTATCTCGAACCATTCCTGCCGGACGCGAGCGACGACGTTCTGGCCATCGCGGGCTCCCTCCAGTTCGAGGCCGGATACACCGCGGCGCCGCGCGGGGACACCGGGACGGCCTGGCGTTACTGGGACACGGCGCGGACCATGGCTGAGCGGCTTCCGGCCGACTACTACCACCCTGTGACGTCGTTCTCCCGGGCCGTGATGGGCGCGCACGCGGTGACCCTGGCGGTCGAGCTGCACGCGGGTGCGGAAAGCGTCCGGCAAGCGGCCTCGGCGGATACGGCGACGATTCCATCCCGGCCCCGGCGCGCACGGCACCGTATCGAGGAAGCGCGCGGCTACCAGCTCGACGGTCAGGCCGAGGCTGCCCTGGCCGCCCTCGACAAGGCGTACGAGGCGGCGCCGGAAACCATCCGCTACAACGGCTACGCCCGGCGCATCGTCTTGGAGGAGACCGAGGCGAAGAGCCCGGCTCAACGCCGCCGGGCCAGTGAACTCGCCGTAAAAATCGGCGTATTGGCTGCCTGAGAGTAGGGGCACAAAGTGTGCCCCTACTCCCTTCTCAGGGGTCCTACGGTCAGTCGGTCATCGCGTGACCGACTGAGACCCCCGCGACCGTGGCGACGGTCCGGGGGCGTGGCCAACCTGAGAAAGCAGGTCGACATGGCGCACTGTATCGCCCGCATCTTCGAGCCGCTGTTGCGGTTTTTCCTCCCCGGACCGGGGCGCCGCCGGAACGCCGGGAAGACCGGCCTCGCGCCGACCATCGGAACCCCGGCGCTTCCCGCACCGCTCACGCACCGTCGTCCCGTACTGCTGACGCACGGCGAGGAACCGCCCCTGCTCCGCCCGTACGTCCTCACCCCCGCGGAGCTACGCGAACGCCGCCGCACCCAGCGGCGCAGGCGGCGCGCGCTGTGGCTCGCCGTGCACGGCGTCGACCTGGGGCCACGGCGGATTCACGGCGTGGAGGTGACCGCGTGATGGGCTACGACCGGAACGCCGTATCGACGCCTCCTTCGGGCCTGCGGCTGCTGCCGTGGGAGAGCGAGACCGGACATCCGTGCTTCCTGTCCACGGACGATCCCGACAGCACCATGTCCCGGTTAGCGGACGAGGCCGAGGCGGACCAACTCTGCGACGGCGCAGACGTGCTCACGGGTGCCCGGGCCGTCCTTGACGACCGCAAGGCCGGGGAGTACGCACTCCGGCTCGCGCTGCGTTCGGCGACACAGGCTCTCGGCGACGTGCTGCGCATCGCCGACAGCCGGGGCGCGCGGCTGACCGCATCGGCTGAAGACTTAGTCGAGACGGCCGACCCGGCATGACACTGGGCGGGGCGCTGGGACAGAGAGCCCAGCGCCCCGCGGACGGGCCGGGCGGGCTATGGCAAAGGCTCAAGCCGCCCGAACGCCCCCAGGTGGAAGAGCAGCGGCTCCCCCTCCTCCGCGGCGCCCAGCGCGTCCACGCGGCCGACCACGATCAGGTGGTCACCGCCCGTGTGCACGGCGTGGATCGTGCAGTCGATCCAGGCGGGGACGCCCGCGAGCCGCGGGGAGCCGGACACCGGCGCGGCGTCGTACTCGACCCCGGCGAACTTGTCGGCCCCGGCCCCGCTCACCGCGAAGCCCCGGCACAGCTCGCCCTGTTCCGCGCCGAGCACGTTGACGCAGAAGACACCGGCGCGCGCGATCCGCGGCCAGCTCGTCGACGTACGCCCGACCATGAATGCGACCAGCGGCGGGTTGAGGGAGAGCGAGGAGAAGGACTGGCAGGCGAACCCGGCCGGACCCTCCTCGTCCCGCGCCGTGATCACGGTGACGCCGGTCGCGAAGTGGCCGAGCACGCGGCGGAATTCGCCCGGATCGAGCGGCGGCCGCTCGTCGTCGCCGACCGCACGCAGATCGGGGCGCGGCAGCGGCGTGACCGGCTCGGCGGCCGTGGGGGCGCCGACGGACCTGAGGTATCGGACGGCGGTGGCCGCCATCCCTGCGTGTCCCATCACGTCATTCATTGAATCTGATGCGTCGTCAGATAGGAAGTGTCGTACGGGAACTCGTACGGGAACTCGTACGGGTCGTACGGGTCGTACGGGAATCAGCGCCCCTCGTACTTCGGTGAACGGCGCTCCACGAAGCTCGCCACGCCCTCGTTCGCGTCCCGTGTCGTCATGTTGATCTCCTGCGCCGCGGCCTCGGCGGCGAAGGCGGTCGCGCGGTCGGACTCCAGGGAGGCGTTGACCAGCTGCTTGGTCAGGGCGAGGGCGCGGGTCGGGCCCTGGGCGAGGCGCTCGGCCCAGTCGCGCGCCGTCTTCTCCAACTCCCCGGCCGGGACGACCCGGTTGACCAGGCCGAGCCGCCGCGCCTCGGCGGCCGGTACGGAGTCCCCGAAGAACATCAGCTCCTTGGCGCGCTGCGGCCCGATCAGGCGGGTCAGCAGATAGGCGCCGCCGCCGTCCGGGACAAGACCGCGCCGTACGAACACCTCGATGAACTTGGCCTCTTCGGCGGCGATGACGAGGTCGCACGCGAGGGCGAGGTGGGCGCCGATGCCGGCCGCGGTGCCGTTCACGGCGGCGATCACCGGCTTCTCGCAGTCCAGGATCGCGGCGATGAACCGCTGGGCACCGCGGCGGAGGGTGCGGGTCACGTCGCCGGGCACGCGCTCGGCGGCCTGCGGGGCGCCGCGCAGATCGGCCCCGGCGCAGAAGCCCTTGCCGGTGGCGGTGATGACGACGGCGCGGACATCGGGGTCGGCGGAGGCGTCGGCGAGCAGCGCGATGATGCGTTCCCGCTGGTCCCACGTGACGGCGTTCATGGCTTCGGGGCGGTTGAGGGTGATCCACGAGACGCCGTTGTCAGTGGTGTGGAGTACCAATGACTCAAGGGGATTTGAGGAGTCGAGAGCTTTGGATGAGTCGAGAGCTTTGGACGAGTCGAGAGGTTTGGGGGTGGCAGGCATGATCGGTTGGCTCCGTTTCGCGTTCACAGTTAAGCCCGTTAAGCCCGTTAAGCCCGTCCGGCGTTTGAGGGGCGGGGGCGTGGCGTCACCGGCACACGGCCATCGCGTCCAGCGCCACCGCCCCCTGCCCCCGTGGCAGCACCATCAGCGGATTGATGTCGAGCTCGGCCAGGTCGCCACCCAGCTCGAGCGCCATCCGCTGCACCCGCAGAACGACCTCGACCAGCGCGTCCACATCCACCGGAGGCCCTCCGCGTACGCCGTCGAGCAGGGCGCGGCCGCGCAGTTCGTCGAGCATCGCCCGAGCCTGGTCCTCACCGAAGGGCGGTACGCGAACGACAGCGTCCCGAAGCACCTCGACGAGTACGCCGCCGAGCCCGACCGTCACCGTGGGTCCGAAGAGCCGGTCGTGGGTGACGCCGACGACCATCTCGACGCCGCGTTCGACCATCTGGCAGACCAGGACGCCGTCCAGCTTGATGCCCTCGTAGCGCGCGATGTCGGTGAGTTCCCGATAGGCCTCGCGCACCTGGCTCGCCGAGGTCAACCCGACCTTGACGAGGCCGAGTTCGGTCTTGTGGGCGATCTGCGCGCCGGACGCCTTCATCACGACGGGGTAGCCGACCAGGCTCGCCGCTCGGACGGCCGCCGCGGCGCTGGTCACCAGCTGCTCGCGCGGTACGCGAATGCCGTACGCGCGAAGGAGCTGCTTCGCCGCGTGTTCGCTCAGCTGCTGCCCGGGGCGCATCAGCATCTGGGCCTTGCGGAAGGAGGGGGACGGTGTGCGGGGCGCCTCTTCGAAGGGGGAGCGGTAGCCCGCGGTGAAGCGGTGGTGGTCGAGATAGGCCCGGACCGCGGTGATGCAGTTGGCGAAGGTGCGGAAGGTCGCGACCCGGGAGGAACCGAGGAGGGTCTTGCGGTACGCGTCCTCGGTGCCGACCGGCGAGCCCCACACCACGCACACCAGCTTGTCCGTCTGCTCCGCCGCGTCCACCAGGTCCTGCGCCAGCTTGTCGCTCATCGGCGGGAAAGGCCCGGTGATCGGGCAGATAAGGATTCCCACGGACGGGTCGTCGAGGATGGCGTCGATGATCTTCCGGCCGCGCCAGTCACCGACCGGGTGGCCACCGTTGTCGACGGGGTTGGCCACGTTCAGGTACGCGGGTATCCACTCGTGCAACTCGGACTGCTTGGTCTCGGAGAGCGTGGGCAGGTGCAGACCCGCCTCGGTGGCCAGGTCCGAGAAGTGCGCGCCCGTGCCGCCCGAGATCGAATACACGACGACGCCCTCGGCCTGCGGCTGCTTGGCGCGCGCCAACAGGGCGGCGGTGTCCTGGAGTTCGTCGAGTCCGTCCACGCGGATCACGCCGAACTGCCGCATCGCGGCGTCCACGACGCCGTCCGCGCCGGTCAGCTTGCCGGTGTGTGACGCGGCCATACGGGAGCCGGCCTCGGTACGGCCGACCTTGACCGCGACGACCGGGACGCCCTGCTTCGCGGCGTGGTCGGCGGCGAGCAGAAAGGACCGCCCGTCCTTCAGCCCTTCGACATAGCAGGCGATGGCGCCGACCTCGGGCTGCTCGGCGAAGTAGGAGAGGAAGTCGGCGGTCTCCAGATCGGCCTCGTTGCCCGTGGGCGCCCAGTGGGAGAGCCGGATGCCGAGCTCCTGAAGGGTGAAGACGGGGCGGCCCTGGTGGCCGGACTGGGTGATCAGCGCGATCGCCGGGCCGTCCAGGTCGTCGCGGAACTCCTCGAAGGCGTTCAGGTTGGTGTTCGGTCCGAGGAGGCGGAGGCCGGAGCGTTCCACGGCGGCGGTGAGCCGGTCCTGGGCGGCGGCGCCCTCCGTGCCGGTCTCGGCGAAACCGGAGGCGAAGGCGACGGCGAACTTCACCTTGGCCTCGGCCAGTTCCTCGATGACGGGAAGGGGGTCGCCGACGAGCAGTACGGCGAGGTCGACCTGCTCAGGCAGGTCCGCGACGGAAGGAGAACAGGCCAGTCCGAAGACCGACTCGCGGGTGGGGTGCACCGGGTGCAGCCGGGCCCCGACGCGCTCGGCCCAGGCGATCAGCTGCCGGGTGATCCCGGTATTGGGGCGCCCCTCGGCGTCCGATGCGCCGACGACGGCGACCGACTCGGGGCGGAAGAACCGCGCCAGGTCGGGTACGTCCGGGTGCAGGGGACGGCCGCTGACGTCCAGGTCGGCGGGGGTGACGGTATCGGGCCCGGCCGCGCTGCTGTGCACGGACGGCGCCGGACGCTCGCCGCAGGCCACTACGCGGGCCGGGCGGGAGTCGGTGGTGAGGGTGCCGTGGGTCGATCCAAGCATCGCTGACGCCCGCCTCCTGAGGTGCCGGTGGTCACGGTCGAGGTAACTGACGCACTGTCAGATTACTGACTGACGTACCGTCAGGAATAGGCCTGCGCATGGAAACGCTGTGCGGCGGGCGGGGGTTGGGGGTGTTGCCCGTTGCCTGGTGCCCGGTGCCTGCGGGGTGGGGCGTCTTGGGTTTCCCCGCCCGAGAGGCAGGGTGGGGTGTCTCGCGTTCTCTCACCCGAGGGATGGGGGGTCCTGGGTCTCCCTACCCGAGGGGTGGGGTGGGGGAACGCACGGGGTGCGGGTACGGCTGAATGTGGCTGGTTGTCGTCTCAGGTGGGGGCGGTTGGGGGAGTGGTTGTGGTGGGTGGTTCATGTCAGCTTCTTGGCGATGCGGGTGGCGTCGCGGGCGAGTTCGCGGAGCATGCCGCTGATGGGGTTGGTGAAACCCTGGAAGAAGAGGCCGGGGGCGTTCGCCGGGGTGCGGGCGCCGCGGGTCGTCGGGAGGCCGCGGTCGTCCAGGACGCCTAGGTGGCCGACCAGGTCTTCCAGGGAGCGTCGGTAACCGGTGGCCGCGATGACGGTGTCCGGGGTGAGCCGGGTGCCGTCCGTCAGGGTCACCTTGTCGCCGTCGAACGAGGCGACGGCGGCGACCGGCTCCACGCGGCGTCGCTGCACCGCGTCGATCAGGCCCACGTCCTGGACCGGGATGGCGCCTTGCCGGACCCGCGAGTAGAGGCCGGTCGTGGGCCGCGGCAGGCCGTACTCCGCGAGGTCCGGGATGCTCAGGCGGGCCATGCGGTGGGCAAGCCGGTCCACCACCGGCACCGGCAGGCGGCGGCAGAGGATGCCGGTGCGCTGTGCGGGCCAGCCCGCGGTGGAGCGGCGCACGATGTGCGGCGCGGTGCGGATGGCGAGGCGGACCCGCGACGCGCCACCGGAGGCCAGGTCCACGGCGATCTCGGCGCCGGTGTTGCCGCTGCCGACCACGAGGACGTCGCGGCCGGTGAAGGGGTCGGGGTTGCGGTAGTCGGCGGCGTGCAGGAGTTCGCCGGAGAAGGAGGAGCGGCCCGGCCAGTCGGGCAGGAAGGGGGTGTGGTTGTAGCCGGTGGCGACGACGACCGCGGAGGCGGTCAGGAGACGGCCACCGGTGGCGTGCAGGAGCCAGCGGGTGGCGTCCGTGGCACGCTCGACCCGGGTGACCTCCACGCCCGTGACGATCTCCAGATCGTGGTGCTCGGCGTACCGCTCCAGATACCGGATGACGTTGTCGCGCGACACCCAGCGGCCGAAGGAGCGGGGTATGGCGAGCCCGGGCAGGGCGGAGAGCCGCCGCGTGGTGTGCAGATGGAGGCGGTCGTAGTGCCGCCGCCAGGAGGACCCGACGGACTCGGACTTCTCGAGTACGACGGCCCGTACGCCCCGGGCGCGCAGCGCCGCCGCCGCTGCGAGCCCGCCGGGGCCGCCGCCGATGACGTAGACGGGGTGGTCGTCCTGGGGGTGCGGGGTGTCGGCCATGTGCGGGAGCGTAATGACCTGTGCCCTTGATCGTGCGGGGGTCGTGCGCATTGCAAGGGTCTTGCGTTCCTAGGAGGCTTCCGTTGAACTGACGTACCGTCAGGAAGCGGGGAGGGGATGGGGGCAATGCAGACGATCTCGGGTTCGGGCTCGGGTTCGGGCTCGGGCTCGGCCGTACGGTTCGACCTACCGGAGGTCGATGCGTTCACACGGCCCTACTGGGATGCCGCTGCCGAGGGGCGGTTGCTGGTGCGGCGTTGTGGCGCGTGCGTGCGTGCGCATCACTACCCGCGGGAGTTCTGCCCGTACTGCTGGAGCGAGGACGTGGCCTGGGAGGAAGCCAGCGGGCGGGCTGTGCTCTACACCTGGTCCGTGGTGCACCGGAACGACCTGCCGCCGTTCGGGAGCCGTACGCCCTATGTCGCCGCCGTCGTCGATCTGGCCGAGGGGCCGCGGATGATGACCGAGGCCGTGGGGTGTGCGGAGGGGGAGTTGCGGATCGGGATGGCGTTGCGGGTGACGTTCCGGGAGGAGGAGACCGCGGACGGAGGGAGGGTGGCCGTGCCGGTCTTCGAGCCGCGAGGTTGAATGCCGGGGTGACCGAATGCGTACCCCTCGCACCCACAGAACTGCGGGTCGACGAACTGCTCCTGCGGCCCTGGCGTGACGGCGTCGCCGAGGAGGCCGATGCCGTGCTGTGCGCCTACACCGACCCGGAGTTCCGGCGCTGGAACACCCCGAACGTGCCCGTGGACACCCCGGACGACGCGCGCCGGGTGCTGCGCGGGTACGCCGAGGGGTGGGGGCGCGGCGAGCGGGCCGCGTTCTGCGTCACCGACGCGGCCTCCGGCGCGGTCCTCGGGCATGTCGCGCTGAACTCCGTGGATGTGGTGCAGCGTTCCGCGATCGCTTCCTACTGGGTGCTGCCCGGGGCGCGCGGGCGCGGGGTGGCGGGCCGGGCGCTCGGGGTGCTCAGCAGGTGGGGGTTCGGTACGGCCGGGTTGCACCGGATCTCGCTGGACCACGCCGTGGGGCACGAGGCGTCCTGTCGGGTCGCCGAGCGGTGCGGATATGCGTACGAGGGGACCATGCGCGGGGCCGTGTTCCGGGCCGGGGACCGGACGGCTTTCCGGGACGCCCATCTGCACGCTCGGCTCGCCGGGGACAGGGGAGTACCGGGTAGGTAACCGGGGTGTGTGAGGACCAGGTCGGTGTGTAAGGACCAGGTCAGGGACGCGTTATTGGGGAGCGCTGGAGGGGCTGGGAGGGGGAGCATAGGGAGATGACCTCCTCGCATGATGCGCAGCTTCCCCGACCCGGTACCGGAACCGAACCCGGACCGGGGTGGCATCTCACCGGTGACCCCGAGGTGTTTCTCGCCCGGGCGGGGGACTTTCTGCGGGCCGAGCCCGTGCCGCACACCGCGGTGCTCACCGTCACGGACACGCTGCGGGAGCGCGGGCTCGAGGTGTACGGGGAGGGTGCGCCGCTCTTCGGGGACTGCACGGACGAGGCGGGTGGCGTCGTCGGCGCCTTCGTGATGACGCCGGGGCGCCCGCCGTTGCTCGGCCCGATGCCCGAGGCGGCCGCCGTCGCGCTCGCCGGGCATCTCGCGGACCAGAAGCTGCCCGGGGTGGCCGGGGAGCGTGCCGTCGCCGATGCCTTCGCCGCGGCGTGGGCCGAGCGGACCGGGGACACCGCCGAGGTCGACGTGTACCAGCGGCTCTACCGCCTGGAGGTGCTCACCCCGCCACGGCCCGCACCGCCCGGCCGGGCCCGGGTCGCCGGGCGCGCCGACCGGGGCCTGGTCATGCGCTGGCGCGACGACTTCTGCCGCGAACTGGGCGGCCACGGCGCCGCGATGGACCCCGGCGAGTGGGCCGACGGTCGGCTGGCGTACGGCGGGATCACCCTGTGGGAGACGGAGTCGGCGGACGGCGGCGGGCCGGGGGAGTACACGCCGGTCGCCATGGCGGGCTGCACCCGGCTCGTCGCGGGCCAGGTCCGGATCGCCCCGGTCTACACGCCGCGCGAGCTGCGCGGGCGCGGCTATGCGGCCGCCGTGACCGCCGAGGTCAGCCGGGCCGCGCGGGCCATGGGAGCGGACGAGGTGCTGCTCTTCACGGACCTGGCCAACCCGACGTCCAACGGGCTGTATCAGCGCATCGGCTACCGGCCCGTCCGGGACTTCGCGGAGTACGCCTTCTCGCCCGGCCACGGCGACCAAGGTGGCAGCGGTGACCACGGCGACCACGGTGGCAGTGGGCAGGTCGGTGGCAGCGGTGCCGTCGGCTTTACGGCCACAGAAGCTCCTTGAGCCACGCGCCGTCCTCCGTGTTCGCCTCTGCCCTGCGGTCCTCCGCCTCTGCCCTGCCGTCCTTCGCCTCCGCCCTGCGGTACCTGAGCCGCTTATGGCACCGCCGGGCGTCGCCCTGGAAGAACTCCACCTCGGTCGCGGCCAGTGAGTACAGGGTCCAACTGGGCACCGGAGTCTCCGGCTCCGCCTGGGCCTGTTCCCAGGCCGCGGCCGAGGCGTGGGTCAACTCGGCGTACGAGTCGAGGAGTTCGCTCTGGTGCCCGACGAGCGCCGCCGCCAGGGCGCCGGTCGAGCGGGCGTGCAGATCGGCCTGTGCGGCGGCGGCCGGTTCGGTGCTGACCGGGCCCCGGATGCGGATCTGGCGGCCGAGCGCGGACCAGTAGAAGTGCAGCGCCGCGTGCGGCCGAGCCGCGAGCTGGCGGCCCTTGCTGCTGGTGGCGTGCGAGGCGAACTGCCAGTGCTGCCGGTCGGCGCCGTGCAGCATCACCGTGCGTACGTCGGGGAGCCCCGCCTCGTCGACCGTGGCGAGCTGCATGGTGTGCGGCTCGGGCTGCCCGGCGGCGACGGCCTCCGCGAACCAGGCGTGGAACAGCGGCGTCGGGGTGTCCGGCGCCGCGTCCAGGTCGAAGGCGGGCAGCTCGATGTCCCACACGCGCTGGGCCTTGAGCAGCTCGAGGAAGCCGGGGGAGCCAAGGGAGCCAGGGGTGCCAGGGGAGCCGTCGGTCGAGGTGCCGTCTGTCATGCCCCCATTAGACCCGACGCGCCCGCCCCCGACCCCCTCATCCCCGACCCGCCTCACACCGCCCCGAGATCCGCCGAAACCCAGTGCTCCGGGCGGAGCCGGAAGACCGCCTGCTCGCCGAACTCCTGCCAGGCCCAGTCCACATATCCGTCGACCTTCTCGGCGGGCAGATAGCGGGCGGAGAGCTCCCGCAGCTGCTCGACCGTCGCCGCTGTCGTCTCGACGACGGGCCCCTCCACCGACACGTACCGAATGGTGGGCTCCACCTGGTCCACGAGGAGCGAGAAGCGCCCCGCGGCGGCTATCAGACGCCCCTTGCGGGAGTCACGCTCGGTCATGATCCAGATGTCGCCGCCGGGCTCGTACTGGTACCAGATCGGCACGGTGAGGGGACCTCGGCCCGGCTCGTCCACGGCAAGCGCGGCGACGTGCGGTTCACTGAGGAACTTCTCGCGCTCTTCTCGGGTCAGGGCCATCGGGGTCCTCCTCGTGGTGCGGACGGATGGATCAACGTACGGATCAACGTACGGAGCAACGTACGCAGTAACTCCCGGGCGTCCACGGGATATTCCGGTGGCCACAGGGGCACTCAGACCCACCGCCGCGGCTCAGTCCCTGCCGAGCACCAACGTTCCCGACGAGCAGAACCACCCACCCGTCCCCGAAGCCACCGCCAGCTCCGGCAGGCTGCCGTCCGCCCGGCGGACCTGCGTCGGACCGGCATCGCCGCGCAGCTGCCGTACCGCCTCGACCAGGAGGAACAGGCCGCGCATTCCGGGGTGTTGGGCGGAGAGGCCGCCGCCGTCCGTGTTGACCGGCAGGGCGCCGGTACGGGTGAGCCGCCCCTTCTCGACGAACGCGCCGCCCTCGCCCTTGGCGCAGAAGCCGAGGTCTTCGAGGGTGACGAGGGTCATGTAGGTGAAGGCGTCGTAGATCTCCGCGAGGTCGATGTCCTCCGGGCGCACCCCCGCCCGCCCGAAGGCCAGACGGCCGCTCACCGCCGCCGGGGAGACCGTGAAGTCGTCCCACTCGGACATCGTGGTGTGTGAGATGTGCTCGCCCGCGCCGAGGATCCATACGGGGTCCGAGGCGCAGTCGGGGACGAGATCCTCGGCCACGAGCAGGGCCGCGGCGCCGCCGTCGCTCCGTATGCAGCAGTGCAGCTTGGTGAACGGGTCCGCGATCATCGGGCCGCCGAGCACATCGTCGACCGTGATCGGGTCGCGGAACATCGCCTCCGGATTGGCCGCCGCGTTGGCCCGCGCCTGCACGGCCACCTCCGCCAGCTGCTCCAGCGTGGTGCCGTACTCGTGCATGTGCCGCCGCGCCGCCATCGCGTACTTGGCGATGAGCGAGTGGCCGTACGGGACCTCGAACTGGGCCGGGCCGCGGGCGCCGAAGGAGAGGTTCGAGGTGCGGCGCTTCGCCTTGATGTCGGCGCGCGCCGTGGAGCCGTAGACGAGGAGCACGGCCTGCGCGCGGCCCGCCGCGATCGCCTCGGTCGCGTGCGCGGCCATCACCTCCCAGGTCGAGCCGCCGACCGAGGTGGAATCGACCCAGGTCGGCTTCAGGCCCAGGTACTCGGCGACCTCGACCGGGGCGAGCACGCCGAGCCCGGCCGAGGCGAAGCCGTCGATCACACCCTTGTCCAGGCCCGAGTCGGCGAGGGCGCGGCGGGCGGCCTGGGCGTGCAGGGCGTAAGGGGTGGCGTCGTCGACCTTTCCGCAGTCGGCGAGCGCCACGCCCGCTACGGCGACCTTGCGGGGCGCGGAGCTCGGCTGTGCAGCTGCTGTCGGCATGAATCTGACGGTACATCAGATGCGGGGTGTACGGAGGAGGGTGTCGGACCCTGTGCATCTGCGGGTCACCGCTCTAACATGACGGCCCGTCAGATCGCTCAGTGAGGAGCCCGCCGATGGACGCCGCCTTCACCGCGGAGCAGGACGAGATCCGGCGCACCCTGCGCGAACTCATCGCCAAACGCGGCGGCCCGGACGAGGTCAGGGCAGCGGTACGCACCGCCGCCGGGCACGACACCGCACTCTGGCGCACCCTCGCGGGGCAGCTCGGCCTGCCGGGGCTCGCCCTCGCCGAGGAGTATGGCGGCGTCGGCTGCTCGGTCACCGAACTGGCCCTGGGGTGCGAGGAGTTGGGGCGTGGTCTGGTGCCTTCGCCGCTGCTCGCGACGTCCGTCCTGGCCGCGTCGTTGATCGGGCGGCTCGGTGGCGCGGAGCAGCGACGGCAGCTGCTGCCGCGGATCGCTTCCGGTGAGCTGACCGCCGCACTGGCCGTGCCCGGTGCCGGTCTCGCCGCCGCGCTCGGCCTGGCCGGTGAGCCTGCCGGGGACTGGGCGGGCGGCGGGCGTGCCGGTGGGGTGCAGGCCGCGTGCGACCAGGAGGGGTGGCGGCTCTACGGGCAGGCCGAGCAGGTGCTCGACGGGCACAGCGCCGACCTGCTCGTCGTCGCGGCCCACACCGGCGGCTTCGCGCGCTCGCGGACGCTGCTCTTTCTCGTCCGCACGGATGCGGCCTCGGTCAGCACGGCCCGGCTGACCGCCCTGGACGAGACACGGCCCCAGGCGAGGGTCGAACTCCGGGACGCCGAGGCCGAGTTGCTCGGCCCGGACGACGCCGCCGAGGTGGCCGCCGCGCTCGCCGCGACCGGCGACGGCGCGGCCGCCTGCCTCGCCGCGGAGGCGGTGGGCGCGGCGGACCGTGCGCTGGAGCTGACGGTCGAGTATGTGAAGCAGCGCGAGCAGTTCGGGCGGCCCGTCGGCTCCTTCCAGGCCGTGAAGCACCGTCTCGCCGATGTGTACGTGGCTGTGCAGGCGGCGCGTTCGGCGGCTTACTACGCGGCGTGGGCCGCCGGTACGGGAGACGAAGAAGGGGAGCGGGGCGAGCGGGGCGTCGGTGGGCTCGCGCTCGCGCAGGGGCTCGAGGCGCTGCGTACCGCCGCGGCGGAGGCCATCCAACTGCATGGCGGCATCGGCTTCACGTGGGAGCACGACGCCCAGCTCTACTTCAAGCGGGCGGCGGGCGACGAGTTGCTCTTCGGCCCGGTGCACCGGCTGCGGGCGCGGGCTGCGGAGCAGGCGGACCTGTTCGCGCCGTCGCCGTCGCCGTCGCAGGCGCCGTCGCAATCGCAGTCGCCGCCGCTGCCGGAGTCGCAGTCGTCGTCGCCCGAGCCTGCGGGTGCGCGAGAGGACGTGGTGGCGTGATGCCTCCCGGAATCCGTCTGGTCCAGAAGGTCTCGTCGACCCGGCTCTTCGCCCGCGTCGCGCCGCATTTCATCCCCGCGATGGACCGTGCGGTGCACCGGCTGACGCGCGGCAAGGTGATGCTGAGCGCCCAGATGCTGCCGGGCGTGATCCTGACGGCCAAGGGCGCGAAGTCCGGCCTGCCCCGGCGTACCCCGCTGGCCTGCATGCCGGAGGACGCCACCGGCACCTGGGTGCTCGTCGGCTCCAACTTCGGCCGCCCCGGTCACCCGGCGTGGACCGCCAACCTCCTTGCGCACCCTGAGGCTTCGATCAGCTGGAAGGGTGCGGACATCCCGGTCACGGCCCGGCTGCTCACGGGCGCGGAGCGGGCGGCGGCGTGGGAGGCGGTGCTGCGCTTCTGGCCGCCGTATGCCACGTATCAGAAGAGGGTGGAGCGAGAGATCCGCCTGTTCCGCCTGGAGAAAAGGACCGAGGGAGAGAAAAACGGGCGGCAGGCCCCCGGCCCGCCGCCCGCATGACAGAACGCTGTGTCCGAATCGCTACCTCGTCGGCTTCTTCCCCGTAATGCCCAGGTGCACCAAAAGCGCCAGATTCGGCTTGAGTTCGGCCTGCTTCACGCCCCAGGTCTGGAAGCCCTTCTGGTGCGAGGCCACCGCCGCGAGCATCGCCACGAGGGAGCCCGCCATCGCCGCGGCGCTGACGTCCTTGTCGACCTTGCCCTTGGACTGGAGCTCCTTGACCGTGTCCGTAAGGGAGTTGGTGACCGAGTTGAGGATTTTCATGCGGATCTTGTAGAAGCGTTTGTCGCCCTCGGCGGCGCCCAGGTCGACCACGCGCAGGATCGCCTCGTTCTTCCGCCAGAAGTCGAGGAACCCGTCGACCAGTTCCTGTGCCGCCTGCCAGCCCGCCTTGCCGACCCAGGAGCGTCCGGCCAGGACATCGGTCAACCCGGCGCCCTCCGTGGCCATTTGCTCCGCGATCTCGAGCACGGCGCCCTCGACGTCGGGGAAATACTGGTAGAAGGTCGCGGGCGAAGTGCCCGCCTTACGGGCCACGTCGATGACCTTGACGTCGCGGTACGGCGACGAACTCAGCATCTCGCTGAGGCAGTCGAGCAGCTTCTGACGGGTGGCCTGGCCGCGGCGTCCGGCCACGCGGCCATCGACGGTACGCACTTGTCCTGTCATGCCGTCAGCTTACCGAGGGGTGATCGGAGCGCGATTCGGCCGACTGCAAATGGGGCGGACGGGGCTTCGCGGGGGGCGGGGGTATGCGAGGGGGTGCGAGGGCTTCGGGGAGAGGGAGCGTGGCGCCGGTTTCCCACCCCGTTCACTCGTTCGAATTATTACGCTGCGCGGAGCCGACCGCGCCGTTACGTTGAGTTCATGGCCGATTCGCAGTCGAAGCCACCGCCGGGGCCGAAGCCGCAGTACCCGGACGGCGTGCCCTGCTGGGTGGACGCGCTGCTCCCGGACGTGGAGGCGGGCAAGCGCTTCTACGGCGCGCTGTTCGGCTGGACCTTCGACGAGGGCGCGCGCCTGAAGCGCGGGCACCCCGCGCAGGCGTACCACGGGAGGCGCGCGGTGGCCGCCCTCGCACCCAAACGTGACGGGCGCATGCCCACGACCTGGAACGTCTATCTCGCAACGGCCAATATCCACGCCACGGCCGGGCGGATCACGGCGGCGGGCGGACAGTTGATCATGGAGCCGTTCCCGATCGCCCCGTTCGGCACGATGGCGCTCGCCGCCGACCCCGAGGGCGCCGTCTTCGGCCTCTGGCAGGCCGGTACGCACCCCGGATTCGAGCGGCAGCGCGAGCCGGGCTGCTTCTGCTGGGCCGAGGTGTACGCGCGGGACAAGGTGGTGGTGGACCCGTTCTACGAGGGCGTTTTCGGGTACGTCGGGACCGATCTGCCCGCCGCGGAGGACGGGACATTCCCGGAGTTCCGCGTGTGGTCCCCGGCCGGGACCGCCGAGCCGGGACCCGCGACCGGGGTGGGCGGGCGGTCCCTGGTGTCGGGGCGGTTCCCGGCCGAAATGCCCGCGCATTTCCTCGTGTACTTCTGCGTCGCGGACTGTGATGCGGCGGCGGCCGCGGCGAGGCAGCTCGGCGGCCGGGTGCGCGCGGAGCCCTTCGACACCCCGTACGGACGGATGGCGGTCCTCGTCGACAACCAGGGCGCGGTCTTCGCCGTACTGCAGGAGCTGGAGCAGGAGCCGGAGCAGGGGCAGCGGTCGGAGCCGGAGTCGCACGGCTGAGGGGTCTTGATTTGACCCGTCGTGCCCTGTTCCGTGTGGAACATCCCTGTTTGCCCCTGGGTTCGCAACCATCGCCCGGTCCAGGAAGAATCAGGGTGCGTGCCGCCGATGCGGCCTGGTGGTGAGACCCTGACCCCTGGCGCGGTACGTCGCGGTCTCGTACGGGGAGGTGGCAGGCAAGTGGTGGAGCAGCTGACGCAGCACGATCCGAGGCGGATCGGCCCGTTCGAGGTGCTCGGCCGGCTCGGTGCCGGCGGCATGGGTCTTGTCTATCTCGCGCGCTCGGCCTCCGGCCGCCGCGTGGCGATCAAGACCGTCCGGAGCGAGCTCGCCGAGGACCAGCTCTTCCGCGTCCGCTTCACCCGCGAGGTCGAGGCGGCCCGTGCCGTCTCCGGCTTCTACACCGCGGCGGTCGTCGACGCCGACCCGCGCGCCGCGGTGCCGTGGCTCGCCACCGCGTACGTACCCGCGCCCTCGCTCGAAGAGATAGTGAATGAGTGCGGGCCGCTCCCGGCCCAGGCGGTGCGCTGGCTCGCGGCCGGTGTCGCCGAGGCGCTGCAGTCCATCCACGGCGCGGGGCTCGTGCACCGCGACCTGAAGCCGTCCAATGTGCTCGTGGTCGAGGACGGGCCGCGCGTGATCGACTTCGGGATCGCGTCCGGTGTCTCCAACACCCGTCTGACGATGACGAACGTCGCCGTCGGCACGCCCGCGTACATGTCCCCGGAGCAGGCCAAGGACTCGCGCAGCGTGACCGGGGCGAGCGATGTCTTCTCGCTCGGTTCCACGCTGGTCTTCGCCGCCACCGGACACGCGCCGTTCCACGGCGCCAACCCGGTCGAGACGGTCTTCATGCTCCTGCGCGAGGGCCCCGACCTGGAGGGCCTGCCGGACGAGCTGCGGCCGCTGATCGAGACCTGTATGCACATGGAGGCCGCGATGCGGCCCTCCCCGGCCGATCTCCAGGCCCAGCTCGCGCCGCATCTGTTCGCCGCGGGCTCCGACGACAGCGGTACGGCCTCGGCCTGGCTGCCGGACCGCGCGGTGACCCTGATCGAGTCGCGCCGCGGCGGCCGCCCGCGCGTCAAGTCGCCCAGCTCCGGCGGCGGTCGCAGCGGTGGCCGGGGCGGGCAGGCCGCGCCGCCCCCGCCCGCGCAGCCCGCCCCGCAGCCGCTGCCGAACGCGGTGCCGCCGTCCCAGCCGCTGCCGAACGAGGCACCGCCCGCGCAGGCCGTGGCCCCCTCGCAGGCCGTCTCCCCGTCCCAGGCCATGCCGCCCTCGCAGGCCATCCCTCCGCCGCCGTCGCAGGCCCCGGAGCCCGCACGCGCGCGGCACGAGGTGGGTGCGCAGGTCGCGGGCGGCCACCGCCCCGGAGCGGGCCCCGCCGTCGGCACGCCGCCCGACTCCGGTCCGGTACGGCTCCCCGGCTCCCCGGTGCCGATCGGCCCCGGCCCCCGGATCGCCGACGCCCGCGCCGCCGCCGAGCAGGCCGCCGGGGCGCCGGACGGCCAGCTCGCCGCGTCCTGGGCGCGGCCGGGCGCAGGCCAGGGCGCCGGAGCCGCAGCAGCCAGCACCGCCCCGGCTCAGGCCCCCGCCTCCCACAATGGCGCCGCCCCCGCGGAGCCCCAGGTTCCGCCGCAAGCGGCCCCCGAGGGCGCGCCCTGGCGGCCCTGGCGGTTCCGGATGTCCAACGACGTCTGGGGTACGCCGCACGTCGTGGGCGACCGGGTGTACGTCACCTCCTTCGAGGTGCACGCGCTCGATGTGGCCACCGGGCGGCGGCAGTTCAAGACCCGGGACGTCGCCTGGTCGATGGCGGTCGCGGACGGTCGTATCCACGCCTCCGACGGCCCGACCCTCTTCGCCCTCGACGCCACCGACGGCTCCGACCTGTGGCGTCTGCCCACCGACGCCTGGGTGTACGCGCTGCGCGCCGACCGCGGCACCGTCGTCACCGCGTCCCGCGGCGGCGGCGTCCAGGCGTGGGAGGCCGCGAACGGCGAGAAGCTGTGGGAGATCACCGGGGCCCAGACCGACTTCGAGACGCCGGAGGCCGGTCCGGTCATCCAGGACGGCACGGTCTACGTCTGGCAGAACGCCCGGCTCCGCGCCCTGGACGCCCGCACGGGCGTCGAGCGCTGGTCGTACCCCATCGGCGACGCGGCCTCCTGCGGCGGCGTACCGGTGCGCATCGCGCAGACCGACGCGAAGACCTCGGACGGCTATGTGTACGTCGCCGCGGGCACCCGGGTCCTCGCCCTCGATGTCGCCGCCGGTCACGTCCGCTGGCACTTCGAGGCCCCGGCGGTCTTCCTCTCCCCACCCGCGTTCGCGCCCGGCCCCGCGGTGACCGGTGGCGGGGTGTACCTCGCGGACTACCTCGGCACCGTGTACGCCCTGGACGCGACGGACGGCCGGGACCGCTGGCGGATCGCCACGGAGTCCCGCTCGTCCCTGGACCCGGTCCTGGTCACCGGCGGCCATGTGCACGTCGGCAGCGGCAACGGGCTCTACACCCTCGACGCGGTGACGGGCACGCCCAAGTGGCGGTTCCAGGCGGGCGGCGAGGTGATCGGCTCGCCGGTCGCCGCGGAGGGCCGTATCCACTTCGGCTCGGCCGACCACTGCCTCTACACCCTGGACGCGGTGGGCGGCCAGCTGCGCTGGAAGCTGGCGACCGGCGGTGAGATCACGGGCTCGCCCGTGGCCGAGGCCGGTGTCGTGTACGCGTGCAGCAAGGACCGTTGCGTGTACGCGCTCGACGCGGTGAAGGGCACGGGGACGGCCCGCTGAGCCCTGCGAGCTCCACCCCGGGGCAAGCACCCCGGGGCTACTGACAGGGACCGGTCAAGAAGTGGGTTCGGGCGCTGTTATGGTGACGTGCGCCCGCTTCCTTATGCGGGCCCAACAAGCGTAAGAACTCGGGCAATTCACGCATGCCCGTCTGTCACCTGTCGCTCGGGGGAATCACATGAAGCTCCGCCATGCCCGTTCCATAGCCGTCTTCGCGGTGGTCCTGGTCGCCCTGACCGGTGCCCGCCGCGGCAGTGGTGACGGCGGTGGTTGTGACGACCACAGCAGCTCGTCCGATTCCAGCTCCTCGGGCTCGTACAGCTCCGGTGGCTCCGGGAGCGACTACGACGACGACTCGCTGACCTCGGGCAGCAGCTCCAGCGGCAGCTCCAGCACGGGTACGACCGGTGGCGGGACGGACCAGGCCATCAACGACATCCGCATCACGGACTGCGTGATCGAGTCACTGAGTGACACCACCGCCGAGATCAAGTGGAAGTACGAGGTCACCAACTCCGGCGTGGACCCGGCCTCGTACAGTGGCAACTTCACCTTCAAGGACGACGCCGGGACCGTGGTGGCCGAGACGTCGTTCATCACCGGTGAGGTGTCGCCGGGCACGCCCCACACGGACGAGTCCACCGCCTTCGTCTCGGAGAGCGACGTGACCTCCGGGGACCTGGCCTCGCTCCAGGGCCGGTGCTACGTCGACGAGGCCGACAAGCTGTAAGCGGCACAAGCAAGCGACGCCCGCGAGCGCCCTCACCGCACCCGAAATCCCCCGCCCCGCCCCCCGAACAGCTCCGCCTGCCGCTCCGACGGAAGATTGCCGAGCCTGACGAGGTGCGGGGCGTGGGCGAGGGCGGCCGCGCGGGCCGCCTCCTTCGCGGACCACAGGGCGCGCACCGTGCCCCGTACCGCCTCGGTCGGATACTCCGCGATGGTCCGCGCGCACGCGAGCGCGGCGTCCAACGCGCCGCCGGGCGGGGCCAGTTCGGACACGAGCCCGGTCTCGTACGCCCGCCGCGCCGAGATCCGCTCGGCCGTCCCCATCAGCGCCATCCGCGCCACCTCGCCGTACGGCATCCGCTGCGCCATGAAGATCGACTCGTACGCGCTGACCATCCCGTACGTCGTATGCGGATCGAAGAACGTGGCGCGCTCGTCGGCGACGACGAACTCCGCCTCGCCGAGCAGATAGAAGGCCCCACCGCAGGCCATGCCGTTGACGGCGGCGATCACCGGGGTCCACAGGTCGCCCGCCTTCGGGCCGATGGTGAGCAGCGGATCGTCGATGGCGTACGCGGTGCTCGGCTGTGGCACGTCCACGGCCCGGTCGATCCCGGTACAGAAGGCCCGGTCACCGGCGCCGGTCAGGACGACGCAGCGCACCGTGTCGTCGTAGCGGAACCGCCGCCAGATCGCGGCGAGTTGGCGGGCGGTGTCGAGGTCGATCGCGTTGTGCTTGTCGGGCCGGTCGAGGGTGACGACGGCGACGCCGGTGTCCTTGTCGATGTCGGTACGCAGGGTCATGCGGTCACCGCTCCAGGATCCAGCGAGGCAGGGTGACGCCGTCGATGTCCTCGAAGATCACCTGCACCCGCGCTCCGATCCGCAGCCGCCCCGCCGGTACGGAGTTCAGCGGGGCGCCGGGGCCGCTGACCAGGTTCCCCGCAAGGCGTATCCGGGGCGCGTCGGCCAGCTCGACGACGATCGCGTTGAACCCGGGCAGGTCGGCGTAGGCGGGCAGCAGGGGCGGATGCGGAATGACGTACGACCAGATGCGGCCCTTGCCGCTCATCCGCCGCCACTCGCTGTCGAAGGACCGGCAGTGCGGGCAGCAGGGCCGGGGCGGGAAGCGCAACTCACCGCAGTCGGGCCGGGCGCACGCCTGGACGCGCAGCTCGCCGCGGGCGGCGTACTCCCAGAAGGGCGCGCCGTCGTCGTCGATGACGGGAGCCAGGAGGGTCCCGGGGCCGTCGGTAGGGGGCATGGTCGCTCCAAGTCAGGCTGTAGAGAGATCAGTTCCGCAGCAGTACGGCCGAGGTGGGCACGCCCTCGCCCGCCGTGACCAGGCAGGTGGCGGCGTCCGGGACCTGGGCGGTACTGGTGCCGCGCAGCTGCTTGACGCCCTCGTTGATGAGGTTGAAGCCGTGCACGTACGCCTCGCTGAGCCCGCCGCCCGAGGTGTTGAGCGGCAGCCGCCCGCCGATCTCCAGGGCCCCGCCCTCCGTGAACGCCCCGCCCTCGCCGCGCCCGCAGAACCCGTACCCCTCCAGGGAGAGCGGGATGAGCGGGGTGAACGCGTCGTAGATCTGCGCGACGTCGACGTCCTCGGGCCCGAAGTCGGCGGACTTCCACAGGTGTCGGGCGGCGGTCCAGGCGGGCCCGGTGAGCGGGTCGTCGTTCCAGTAGTTGACCATGCCGTGGTGCTGGGCGGGCAGTCCTTGCGCGGCGGCGTGTACGTACACGGGCCGCTGCCGACAGTCGCGGGCCCGCTCGGCCGGGACGAGCACGCACGCCAACGCCCCGTCGGTCTCCAGGCAGTTGTCGAACAGACACAGCGGCTCGCTGATCCAGCGGGCGGTCATATACATCTCGCGGGTCAGCGGCCGTTCGTACATCATCGCGGCCGGGTTCTGGTTGGCGCGGTTACGGCAGGCGAGGGCGACGTTGAAGAGGTGGTCGCGGGTCGCGCCGTACTCGTGCATATACCGGCGCGCGAGGATTCCGATCTCGTCGGCGGGCCGGAGCAGCCCGAAGGGCCGGGTCCACTGGGCGGGTGTGGGCAGTTGTACGGCGGTGTTGGTCCACGGCCTGCGGCCGCTGCCGCGCTTCCGGGACCGCCAGGCGACGCCGACGCTCGCCTGCCCGGTGGCGATGGCGGCGGCGAGGTGGGCGAGGGTGGCGCAGGACCCGCCCCCGCCGTACCCGACCTTGCTGAAGAAGGTGACGTCACCGGCGCCGATGGCCTTGGCGACCTCGACCTCGTCGGTCTCCTCCATGGTGTACGAGGCGAACGCGTCGACCTCGGACGGGGAGATCCCGGCGTCGTCGAGCGCCGCGAGAATGGCCCGACAGGCCAAGGCCCTCTCGGACTCGGGCAGTTGCTTGGAAAATGCCGTCTGCCCGATCCCGACTATCGCCGTGGCGTCCTTGAGCCCCCCTGCCGCAGGTCCAGCTGCCACTGCCATGCCCACCTCCGCGGTGTTCCCGGCCGTCGTCACTGCTGACAGCGGGGAAGGCTACAGCTAATCTGACGGATAGTCAGCTACTGCGGATGGGTAGTGCGGCTAGGTAGTGCGACTGGGTAGTGCGGATGGGTAGTCGAGTACAGGCACAAGTACCGGTACCGATAGTCGGTGGGAGGGGTGTGCGATGCACGGCGACCTGGAGTGGGGCAGCATCCCGGAACTCGTGCGGGCGGCGGCGCGGTGGTACGGGGAGCGGGAGGCGGTCGTCGAGGGCCGCAACCGGATCTCGTACGCCGAGCTCGGCGAGCGGGTGGAGCGTGCGGCGGCGGCGTGCATCGCGTCCGGCGTACGCACCGGGGACCGGGTCGCGGTCTGGGCCCCGAACACCCTCGACTGGATCGTCTCGGCCCTCGGCGCGGTCACCGCCGGGGCGGTCCTGGTCCCCCTGAACACCCGCTTCAAGGGCACGGAAGCGGCGTACGTACTGGCGAGGTCGCGGGCGAAGCTGCTGTTCGTGACGGGCACGTTCCTGGGTGCGTCGTACGTGGCGTCGCTGCGCCGCGCCACGACGGAGGGCGAGGGCCGCGGCCCGCTACCGGCGCTGCCGCACCTGGAGCAGGTGGTGGTCCTGGCGGACGACGCACCGGAGGACTTCCATACGTGGAAGGACTTCCTGGCGAGCGGGGACGGGGTGAACGGTGAACAAGTCAGCGCTCGGGCAGGGGAGTTGTCGGCGGACTCCCCCTCGGACATCATCTTCACCTCGGGCACGACGGGCCGCCCGAAGGGCGCGGTCATCACGCACGCACAGACCCTGCGCTGCTACGAGACCTGGAGCGACCTGGCGGGCCTGCGTGAGGGCGACCGCTATCTGATCGTGAACCCGTTCTTCCACACCTTCGGCTACAAGGCGGGCATCATCGCCTGCCTGATGCGCGGCGCGACGATGGTGCCGCAGCCGGTCTTCAACGTGGACACGGCCCTGGCGAACATCGCGGCGGAACGCATCTCGGTCCTGCCGGGCCCACCGACCCTGCACCAGGCGCTCCTGGACCACCCGGCGCGGGACAGCCACGACTTGTCGGCGCTGCGGCTGGTGGTCACGGGCGCGGCGGTGGTGCCGTTGCGGCTGGTGGAACGCTTGCGGCGAGAGCTTCGCATAGCCACGGTCCTGACGGCGTACGGCCTGTCGGAGGCGAGCGGCATCGTCACGATGTGCCGCCGCGGCGACGCCCCGGAGACCATCGCGGCCACATCCGGCCGAGCGATCCCGGACACGCGGGTACGGGTGGTCGCACCGTCCGGCGAGGACCTGCCCCCGGGCCGCCCGGGCGAGGTCCTGGTCCGCGGATACAACGTCATGAGCGGCTACTTCGAGGACCCGCAGGAAACGAAGAAGGTCCTGACGCCGGACGGCTGGCTCCGCACGGGCGATGTGGGCGTCCTGGACGAGGCGGGCAACCTCCGCATCACCGACCGCATCAAGGACATGTTCATCGTCGGCGGCTTCAACGCGTACCCGGCGGAGATAGAGCAGCTGTTGGGCCTCCACCCGGACGTGGCGGATGTGGCCGTGGTCGGCATCCCGGACCCCCGCCTCGGCGAGGTCGGCAAGGCGTACGCGGTCCGCCGCCCGGGCTCGACGCTGACGGCGGACGACCTGATCGCCTGGTCCCGACGGGAGATGGCGAACTACAAGGTTCCGAGAGAGGTCGAGTTCGTGCGGGAGCTGCCGCGTAACGCGTCGGGGAAAGTGGTGAAGGGCGAGCTGCGCACGTCCGTCAGCACCGGAGGCCGCCAGGCACGGTGACACCGTCGGCGCGCAGCCGCGGCTGTACGCACGGGTCGGTGAGGGCCGAGCCGATCCGACCCGGCCCCACCGGCTCACGAAAGGTCGTCAGGTTTTACGGTCGGCCAACACTCCGATCAGCCCCATGGTGAGGGCACAGGCGAAAGCGACACCGCCGGCGACGACATTGGTGACGATCACCGAGGCGGGGTGAGACTCGCGGGCGCCGGTCACGATGAAGGGGGCGAGGATGGTGAACACGCCGATCGCCGAGGCCGCCCAGCTCATGGCGTGCGTCCGCTGGAAGGCGGGGCCTAGGCCACTGCCCATGCAGTACGCGTACGCGAGTCCGGCGATCAGGTTGATGACGGTCAAGCCAGGCAGGGTCGCGTTGAAACCCACCATCCAGGCCGACGTCGCCAGGAACAGACCGACCAGCAGGCCGAGTCCCTCCAGAAACTGCACTGTCGACGTCGAGGCAGCCCGCTCGGAGCTGCTGCGCCGCAGCGCGAGCACGTCCGGGTGTTCCTCGATACCCGGAACTGTACGTTCGGTCACGTCAGACACCTCCCGTTTTCACCTCGAACCCACCGCACCCATGTTCACGGCGGGCGGAGATTGATCAGAAAGAGATATTGATCAGAAAGAGATAAAGAGGCGGAGAACGAAAGAGGAAGCGAAGAGGAGGATGGGGTCTCTTTATCCGTTTTTTATCCTCTTTTTCATAGTGAGCCCCCCTCCGGCCTGTGTCCAGCGGCAGCCGGCCCCGCCGGGTACCCCGCACATCCCGGAGGGGGTGCCAGGCCAGGACCGACGGCTATGGAGGCGTTACCCTCCGTGTCGACGCTGAGGTCCGAGGGCGGTGAGGTTCGTCAAAAGGCAGCTGTGGCTGGGGAGTTGACAGCTTTGTGCCGTGGCGTCAGAGTCCCGACTGATGGACATAAACGATCTTACGCAGACCGAGCTGCGGGTGTGGCAGGCCTTTCCCAAGGGCGTCTGCGTGGACTTCCGTACGGCGGATGGCGAGGGCGCGGCGGACGCGTCGGACGCGGCGCAGGGCGCGGACTGGGGCCCGGAGCGGACCGTACGGGCCGAGGTGCTGCGCGCCCTGCTCCTTAACGGCCCGCTGGAAGACGGCGAGATACCCGCCCTCAAACTGGCCGGCGCCCGCATCACCGGGCTTCTCGACCTGGCGTACGGCACGATCGACCACGCCATACGGCTGAGTGACTGCTTCTTCGAGAACGCACCCCTGCTGTACGCCTCCCGGCTGCGCCAGCTGAACCTGAGCGGCTCCGCACTGCCCGGCCTTGCCGCCGCCACCGTCCAGGTGGAGAGCATGGTGCAGCTGACCGGCTGCCGTTTCCGCGGGGCGGTGCGGCTCGGCGGGGCGCGGATCGACGGGGCGCTGTTCCTGGACGGATGCGCGATCACTCCGCCGGACACCGAGGAGCCCGCACTCGGGCTCGGCCATGCGACCATCGGCGACAATCTGTTCGCCCCTGGCCTGCGGACGCATGGCGGCGTCCTGCTCAGCGGCGCCTCGATCGACGGGTTGGTCACCCTCGACGACGCACGGCTCAGCCACCCGGACTGCGCCGCCCTCGACGCTCAGACGCTCGTAGTGGGAAGCGACTTGCGCCTGCGGCGCGTGCACGTACAGGGCTGGATCGGCCTCCGAGGCGCCCGCGTCGCCGGGCGGCTCGACCTGTCGTACGCACGCCTGTCGAACCCCGGGGACACGGCGGTGCGCGCGAGCAGCTGCACCATCGGGGAACTCTGGCTCCGCAGAGGCCCGGTCATCGAAGGCACCCTGAACCTGCGCCGCGCCCAGATCGACGTACTGTTCCTGGAACCGGAGGTACTCCCGGACCGGGTCCTCTTCAACGGCCTCGGCTACACCACCCTCACCCCGCACGAGCCCGCGGAGCGCCGCCTCCCCATGCTGGACAGGGAGGGCGAGGGCTATCTCCCGCACAACTACGAGCAGTTGACCGCGGCGTACCTCCGCGTCGGCGACGACCACGCCGCCCGCGTCGTCCAGCTCGCCAAGCTCCGCCGCCACCGCCGCACCCTGTCCATGCCCGGCCGCGCGTGGGGTCACCTCCAGGAGGTCACGGTCGGCTATGGCTTCCGCCCCGTGCTCGCCTGCGTCTGGCTCCTGTCCCTGCTCTCTGTCGGCACGGTGGCGTACGGCGTGCACCACCCCCGCCCACTCAAGGCTTCCGAGGCCCCCGAGTTCAGCCCGATGTTCTTCACCCTCGACCTGCTGCTGCCGGTGATCTCCTTCGGCCAGGAGGGCGCGTTCGACCCGACGGGCTGGCACCGGACGCTGTCCTACGCCCTCGTCATCGCCGGGTGGATCCTGGCGACGACGGTCTTCGCGGGCGTGACGCGGACGGTGAGCCGCCAGTGATCGGCGTGGGTCGCGCCATCCGCTCGCATCGCTATCGGGCAGGCGCCGCTGCCCCTGCGGTGATGCGCTGCGCACGCCGGTCGCATAGGCACACGTAGCGCGGCATAGTCGGGCGGCATGTGCTTCAAGAAGCGGTTTAAAAAGGGTTATTACACCTGATGGCATGAGAGACCATCCGAAAGGATGGCGAATCGTAACGGCGTTGCTACCTTCAGCGAGTGACGGAGCCGCCTGTTCCGGAACAGGGTGACCGGCTCGGTGTCAATCACATCGAGGCCCTCTGCCTGACGCGGGTTTGAGGGCCCGTCAGCATTGCTGACCACTGCAGAGAGGGGTTCACATGCGTCGCATCCTGGCCCGGCTCGCCCTCGTCCTCGGCCTGCTCGGCACGCTGCTGGGAGGAGCCGCGACCGCCGCCACGGCCAACGCGCAGTACCCGTACGCCCACATCGTCAACATCAAGACCGGCGGCAGCCTGCTGCCGCAGAACTGGGGCGATGGCTACCAGGACGGCTGGTTCCACTACGTCTGGGACCGCGGTAACACCCTCGGTGCCGACCAGTGGGACTTCGAGCACCTCGACGGCAACATCTACATCATCCGCAACACCAAGACCGGTATGTGCCTCAAGCCGGGCGCTCCCTGGTACAACAAGCCGCGGGTGACCGAGGGGTCCTGCGGTACCGGTCTGGAATTCCAGTGGGACCTGACCGTGCGGCCCTGGGACGGCGCGTACAAGATCCGCAGCCTTTCCGCGCGCCAGGTCATGACCCCGTACTACGGCAACGGCCTGGGTGAGGTCGTCGTCCTCGAACCGGACAGCAGCGTCGAGAAGGTCTGGTGGTCCATCGACAACCTGTGAGCCGCCCGCTTCCACCCGGTCGGCGGCGCGACCACGACAGCCCCTCCCCCCCCCCCGGGGTGGGGGCTGCTCCCTGCCCCGGGACCCCGGGATGGTTCACCGGGATGGTTCATCGGTAGCGCTTCAGCTCACCGGGCCGCGCAAAGTAGAAGCCCCGCGGCTCTTCGTCTTCACCGGCCCCGTCGCCCCCGTGCCCACCCCCGCACAGGCATGGCGCCCCCTGCCCTTCGGCCAGCTGACCGCCGTTGAGCACCGGCTTGCCGTCGAAGCGCCGACCGCTGAAGCCGAACAGATGCGTCCCCCGGCCCAGCCGCATCAGCCCCACCACGACCCGCGCCGCCGGAACGGGCAGTCCGCCGGATACGAGGGGCACGCGGAGGAAGAGGTTGCTCTTCTCCCGCGCGGCGGGACCTGTCCACAGGGCAACGATCACAGAAGCCGAGCCCGAGCCCGAGCCCGAGTCCGGGTCCGGTCCTGGTTCCGGGACGCATCCTCGTACGAAGTACGGCTTGGCCACCGGCGCGACCGTGTAGTGCCACAACGCGGCGGCAACGGCACGCTGCGCCCGGGCGAGGCATTGCGGAGAGCAGGTCGGCTGACCCGGGACGGGCACTTCCTCATCCTCCTGCGATAGACGGCGATGACGCAGATGACGGTGAATTCTCCCCGTGCTGCTGGAGGAGGCGCGACAGAGGGCAGGGCAGGGGGCCAGGCCGGGCGCCAGGTTCCGCGCGGTTCGGGCAGGTCCCCTGAGTGGGCGAGATCTCGCCATCATTCATACGAGGTCAGTGAAGTAGTGCGGGTAATGGGTGTGTTGCTTCGAGACCTGTTCGGGCGTGAGGTCGGGGACGCTCATGTTTCCCGTGATCAGCACCTCATGGTTCGCCCATGACCCCACGTCGCTTCGGCGCCCGCCCGGTTCCATCCGCCAATCCGCGGTGGGCAGATTCGCGACGATGTCGGCTTGCATGATGAAGGCGCGGGTTGCCTGAGTGATGATCCATTGCGCTCTCTCTTGGTCTCGCGCGGACTCTCGGCAGCATCGGGCCGCCAGCTGCCAGAGCGTGGCCCACTGAACTCCCGGTGTCAGCGGACCGACGTACGCGATCTGGTGGTCGTCCACGAGCTTCGACGCGTAGCCGAACACCGGGCCGAAAATGCTGAAGGCCGTCACTCGGCCTTGCCCTTTGTGGGCGGCTTCCGGCATGAAGTTCCTTCCGGAGGTGCCCGGACGCGCGAGCCCGGGCACCGGTGCTCGAACAGCTAGCAGCAGGGGCCGTCGCCGCAGCAGGTCGGTTCGTTGCACTCGGCAGCCGTGTGCCACAGCCGCTCATCCACCTCGAATCCTGCGTCCTTGATCCGGTCCACGACCGAGACCATGAGGCCCCGGGTACGCACCTTCGAGTTGGGCATGTGGTGCAGAAAGCGTCCGAAGTTCTCGTGGCACCAGTCGGTGTACTCGATGCTGTGGAGTATGAAGGTGTGCCAGGCCGGATCGACTTCCTTCGATGGGGCGAGGGTGTCTTCCGTGCGGGTCGTGCCCATGACCCACAGGAACGCCAGCCCCTGATCCATGATCCGGTCGGCCATGCTGTGTTCGAGGCCGTACTCATCGGCGCAGAAGTCCACCAGGTGCTTGAACAGCTTCTCGGGGACGAGTTCACGGCCTCGCCGTGCCTTTACCTGACGTTCAAGGGCGACTGTCATGTGTCTCTTCCCTTCTAAGGGAGGAAGTTGGGTTCAGTCCTGGCAGCTCAGGAGAAGTGCGGGTGTTTGGCCACGACCGTGACGCCGGGGCCGTCAGCTACGGCGCGACCACGGATGAGTTCCTGCAGGGGCGAGCGTGAACCGCACAGCGCGTTGGTCAGGCGCTCGCTCAGCAATTTCGCTTCGGCGGGCAGGAGGACCATGTCCGTGTCTGCCATGTGCTGACCGTTCTTGGTCAGCCAGACCGGGATGAGAATGTGTCCCGCATCGCCCTGGTAGGCCGGGCGGCTGGGGATCGGATCTACGCGCCAGCCCTTTGGGGTGGCCGGATTCCTTGGCTTCTTTGGCCTTGGCGTGGTCGGCATGACCTCATCGTTCCGAACCCCGCGGTGTTCTTACAGCCCTATTCGCGTTGTGGGGTATCCGATCAAGAACGGCAATCGGCTGACCATTCCTGAAGAAGGCTTCTGAGTTGTTCACCGAATAGGGCGTGTCGCTCGTACAGGCCGAATACTTCGAGATGCTCGGCAACGTCCCGGATGTCCTGAAACGCGATTCGGCCCGTGAATGTCTCAACGGTTGCGAGTCGCTGGTCGTAGACCGTGAACGTGTTCATGGGGCCGCGCGCCACCATCGTGCCCACGGGTATGACGCCGATGCGGACGTTAGGGAGACGGGATACCGAGGCCAAGCGGTCCATTTGTATGGCCATGGCCGCCGGGGGGACCACGGCCCACCTGACGGCCTGCTCCGTCAGCAGAAACGTGAACTGCTTGGTGTGGTCGTAGAGGAGCGATTGCCGTTCAAGCTTCCTGGCCACCGTCATGGAGATGTCGACCGGCGCATGGCCGAGGCTTGCCCGGATGTATTCAGGCGTTGCAAGCAGCCCGGTCACCATTGCAGGCAGGAAGTAGCGGAGCACTCTGGCTTCTGCTTCAAGTCCCGCCAGTTCCGCTTGTCGCTTCTCCAGCCCTCGCCGCCACGATCTCCGTTTCCCTTGCCATTCCGTGTTGGCGAGCCGGGCGAGGGCGGCCACCTCTGCGACCCGCTCCGGTGGGGCGTCAAGTGCTCGGAGGATCAGCTCGACATCGACAAGAGTCGGTATGAGCTTCCCGCTTTCAATGTTGCTGATCTTGGTTTGCGACATGTTGCAGCGCTTGGCGAGCCAGACTTGTGTACGGCTGGCTCGCCTGCGTGCTTCGCGGAGCGTCTCAGCCAGGTCGGCCTTGGACTGACCCAGCTGCCCCGGTTCAAACGTCAAGACCCTTCACGTACTCCTCGAAAGGCACGGCGTGATCCAGTGCGATCCGCTTCCAGTTCCGGTAGGGCGCGGGATCGCCGTCGTATGCCTCGCGGTTGATCTGTGTGCCGTCCGGCCGGTAGTTGAGGTGAGCGATGCGGGACTCGTCGAACATCCACCAGTCGCGGCAGGAGAGGGGCAAACCGAAGTCGCTCTGTGTCACATCCAGGATGCGGATGTCCTCCCCGGCCGAGATGTTGCCGGGGATACCCCATGCGAACTGATACCGCTGGTAGTCGGTGAGCGGTTGGCGCACGACACGGACACGGCCGATGCTTCTGCCGGATTTGACGAAGCCGCGAACTCGTTCGTGCCAGCGTGCGTTGTGGCCCACGGGCTTACCCCCGCCCCGCAGGAAGCGCGCCACATTCTCCTGTTCCTTGGGCATGGTGTAGGTCGGCTGAGCCTCGAACCGCCATGCCTCCCGCTCAAAAGCGTCGAAGAATCTGCGCCAGTCTTCACCATCCAAGAGCACGGACAGCCTCCCTGAGCACGTGCTCGGGAATCTCGACCAGACCTTCTCCGGCGGCCGGAGCGAAGGCCTCGGATACCTCGCCCTGGATGATGAGAGAGCCGCGCGCCGTTCGGTAGATGTTGGGGCAGTCGTCGTCGTCACAGTTCGGGCCGCCGACGCTGCCAGTAAGTCGGGTCAGTTCTTCTCGAGCCATGCTGAACTCCCAGTTTCGTGAGCCCATTTGGTCGGGTCGTGATGACCGTACGAGGAGGCGGACAGGCTCGTCCATGCGACAGCGCGGATATTCGCGTTGTCGGGTAAAACGGGGCTGACCAGGGCTCAGAGCAGGTGGTCGGCCTTGCCCGCCTTGATGTCGCGGATGAGGGTGCGGAGGGCTTCGTGGGTGTCGGTGAGGTAGTGGTCCTCTTGGCCTGCTACGGCGATGTAGGCGTTGCCCTCGGGGTCGGTGCCGAGGCGGAAGCAGTGGGCTGCTTCTCCGCAGAAGGGATCTTCCCAGTTGATGGCGGACACGGTTGTCTCCCTTAGATGTCGCGGGCCAGAGCGTGGATGAAGTCGCGGGAGGCCGTGGGCGTCATGGCGACCTGCTCCATGGCCTCCAGCTGAGCTCTGTACTTCCGCAACTGCATCTCTGCATCCATAAATTCCGGGCCGTGTGTGCTGTCCAGCTCTACGGTGTCGAGCGCGGGCACGGTGGCTTCGGCGTAGGTAACCGTCTGACCGGCACCAGGGAAGCTCCCGGCCTTGAAGGGAATGACCCGCAGGCTCACGGAGTCCCGCTCGGAGATGCCCAGCAGGTGTTGCAACTGCCGACGCGCAACTGCCGCGCCGCCGAACTCCATGCGCAGCGCGGCCTCGTGCACGATCATGTCGAGCTCGGGTGGGTTGGGGCGTTCGAGGACCTGTCGACGGTCCATGCGATGTGCCACGCGTACGTCGATGTCCGCATCGGGTAGCCGGGGGATGACCGCCTCGAAGAGGGCGCGGGCACGCTCCTCGGTCTGCACCATGCCGGGCAAGTGCACGGTAAGTGCCACACGTAGGCGTTTCGCGTGCCACTCCAGCTCTGCGATGTCGAGGAAACTGGCCGGGAGTTGACCCTGGTACGACTCCCACCAGCCCTTCTCGCGCTCGGTGGCCATCGCGGCAAGTGCGTCCACGAAGTCGGTGTCCGGGCAGCCGTAGTTGGAGGCGAGCGTGCGCACCCGCTCGGCGCTGACGCCGGATCGGCCGGACTCCATGTTGGGCACGTTCGTACGGGGCACGCCCAGAAGGCCCGCGGCGAACTCCGTCGTCATCCCGGCCGCGACCCGCATCTTCCGCAACTCCGCGCCCAGGCGCCGTTGTCGCTCCGTGGTCGTGCTCCTTGGCGACATGAGCCCCTCCTGTTCGGCATCGCGCTCAGTCTGCCGCCGAGCCCGGCGCCGGGTCCACTGAAGGTGGACTGAATTCGGGAAGGGGTAGTACATGTACTCTGCGATGCCCTACGGTGAGTAATGCCACGCTCACGCAAGCCGTAAGCGGAAGCGCATCACACGAGCCTGCCCGCAACTCCATCCCTGGGAGGGGCGGGCCGTGTCAGGGAGACAGGCCACCGCTCGCGGCCATCGGCACATCAACACCGCCAACACCTCTACTGGACAAAGGAGTCCACCATGCTCATCGCCGCTGCCTGCACGACTCCCCACGCAGACGACCTCGCCTCCTCGACCCCACCCGCCCCCGACGAACTCGCCTACAGCCTCACCCTCCCCGCCGCGCTGACCAGCCCGTCCGTCGCCCGCGCCGCCGCACGCCGCATGCTGGCGGCCCACGGACTGCAGGGCGCGGCCGACGCGACGTTGCAGGCGGTCGGCGAACTCACCGCCTGCGCCTGCCGTTTCACGGCGGCCGAGGCGGTCTATCTATCCCTCCGCTACCGGGACGGAACGATCAGGATCACGCTCCACGACTCCCATCCGCGCCACACCAGCCGCCACTTGGCCGCCGCCTGTGACCGTGCGCGCGGTGCGGTCCTCGGGCTCCTGGACTGTGTGGTGGAGGAGTGCGACGGCGACTGGGGATTCGGTGAGGCTCGGGAGCCGGGCGGCGACGGTGGTACGCGGATGTGGGCGGTGCTGCCGTGTGCGGGAGCCAGGCGGTACGGAGGTGAACGGTTGCCGTAAGTGGTAATCCGTACCTAGGCTTATTACATGTCGCATCTGGTACGGCAAGCAGGTGACGGGGATATCGGCGAACTCGTACGGCTGCGGGGGCTGTTGTTCGAGACGCTGGGCGGTGAATTCTTCAACCCCTCGTCCGGGGACGACGGGTGGCGGGCGGCGCTCGTGGAGGTTCTCAAGGAGCAGCTGACGGCCGACGATGTCCGGATTCTCGTCGTGGATGGGGAGGGGGACGGGCATGGGCTTGGGGGCGATGGCGGGTGTCTCGCTGCGTGTGGGATCGGGATCGTTCAGCAGCGGCTGCCGGGGCCGCATCTACGTAACGGGCGCATCGGGGAGGTCATCGGCGTCGTGACCGACCCGGCGTATCGGCGACGCGGCTACAGCCGGGGGATCATGCGCGGGCTGCTCGACTGGTTCCGGGAGCGTGACGTCGCGCGGGTGGATCTGCACGCCTCGGCCGAGTCCGAGCCGCTCTATCGGGACCTGGGGTTCGACAACCACCCTGATCCGTCGCTCTGTTGGCGACCCTGACCCTGACCCCGATCCTGACCCTGACCACTCTGACTCCCCGCCGGTCTACGTGCACCCTGTGGGCAGGGCGTCCCCGCGGGCGCGCAGGTGTCGCAGGGCATCGGCGAAGGAGTAACAGTCGAAGAGCGCTGAGTGCTCCTGCCTCTGACCGCGCCCCTGACCCTGCCCGGCCATGGGCTTGGGCAGGGCGAGCACCTCCCATAGTCGGCCGACGTTCGCCTCGGACGTCTCGGGCGCGACGGTGTTGAGCCAGGGCCGGATGTTCAGAAAGGCGGCGTCGAGAAAGCTGCCCTTGATCTCGTCGCCGCGTGCTCGCGCCCAGGCGAGGTTCTCCCCGAGAACCACCATGTCGTTGCCGTACGAGAGCACGGTCTGCCCCCGGCAGAATCCGAGCAGTTCGCTCAGGGCTTCGGCGGGGTCTGCTCCTTCCCGGTCCACCAACTCCTGTTCGATGCCGGTGAGTTGGGTGAAGTAGTCCGAGAGTTGAGGATTCGCGATGGGCCGCACCAGCGCCTCGTACTCCTCAAGGATGGCGCAGTCCTCGCTCAGCCGTAGGGCCCCGATCTGCACGATTTCGCGCAGCTGCCCGGGGGCCGTCCAGCCCTGTTCCAGGGCGCCGGGCCAAGTGGTGAATTCAAGGTCGAATACGACGAACGTCGTCGGAGCGGCTGCCATGCCAGCACCATGGCAGAACCCGGGCCTGACACGGGTCGTGATCACGGCAGATTCAGCAGGTGTTCAAAGAGGCGGTGCCTCCGCTCCAGCAGTGGCTTCAGCCGCTTCAGTGGCTACGGAGCGGAGGCACCCCTTGTGGCGCCGGGTGGTTCTCAGCGGATGGCGAGGGCGACGATCTGGGTGACCGCGTCCTCCGTGAAGTTGTCATCGCTGACCAGGATCAGCGAGCGTTCGCCGGAGGGCATGACCGGGCCCCACGTCATGCCCTCGGTGTTGTCCACGGTGGACAGGCCGGGTAGGTCGTGGAAGTCCGCGACGAGCGTCTTCTGCATCGGCACGACTGTTTCGCCTGTTTCCCCGGCCAGGGAATCCATGGCGCGCACGTCGGTCGCACCGCGCGTGGTGGCGTCGTAGAGGCGGATCTTGTACCCGTGGCCGGCCACCCAGGTGCGTTCGAGGACGAGGTAGCGGTGGGGGTCGTCCGGGAAGGCGAGGATCGAGGGGACGCCGGTGTCCGGGCCCCACGGGCTGTCCGGGTCGTTCGGGGCGAAGATCTTCTCTACGGGGTAGGCGAACTGCCCCAGTACGTGGCCGCTTCGGGTCTGCTGGGTGACGCGGACCAGTGCGCCGCGGTTCACGTCGGGTACCGGACCGTCCTGGATCAGCGGACCCTCGACCGCGCTGGTCACCATCTGGCCCCGCAAACCAAAGGTGAACGCCTCCACGCCCTGGTTCCGCCGCGGCCCCCGCTCCTCCGTGGTGATCTCGTAGTTCGCGGGCAGGGGCAGCTGGCCGAGGTAGGCGCCGGTGCGGGAGGCGAACTGGATCGTCTGCGGGATCAGCGGATCGTCCGCGTTCTTGGGCCGGTTGCCCTCCTGCGACCACCAGTAGCGGCAGTCGCGCGGGGCGACGCGGATCTCTTCCGGGTCCACGGCCTTGCCGTCGCCCGCGGTCGGCGGCGGGTAGACCGTTCCGTCGGGCTGGCGGAAGGGGTGGGTGCCGGTGAAGTCGACGGACCGCACTCCGGCCGCGGTCACGTCGACCTTCGCCGTGTAGAAGCGGGCGGGCTGCTGGAACGAACGGTCGTCGCTGATGAACACGTACTCGCCGGTGCAGGGGTTCCGGTCGATACCGGAGAGCCCGCCGACGGTGGTGCCCTGGAAGTCGAGCTTGTGCGGAACGATCTTCTCGCCGAGCAGCCGCGCGTGTGCCGCTGCCGCTGCCGCGGACTTGGACGACTCGGATGACGTGTACGGCGCAGACGACTGGGATGGCTGGGACGACTGCGACGACTGCGACGGCTGGGACGACTTGTGCGACTCGGACCGCTCGGCGGTGCCGCCGGGTTGGGCGGCCACCGCGGGGGCCAGGATCGTCGTCAAGGCCAGGGCGGCGCCGCATGCTCGGCGCATCAAGGGTGCTCTCATGGCGGTGATGTTGTACCGCCCGGCCCGTCCAGTGCAGTCACCCACCCGTGTATTCCTGCCCCTTGGCGCCTTCGGAGCTAAGAGGGCCGTCCAGGGTCACTACGCTGCCCGCGTGTCCGTCCTGCGTCGTTACGGTGTCGGTATCGCCGTCCCGCGGGGCCGGGTTGCCCGCGTGTCCGTCGGCATACGCCGTGGCCGAGGTGCCGCACAGTGCGGCGGCCGCGGCGGCGAGGGTGACGAAGGTCTTCTTGGCGCGGGTCATACCGACTCCTCCAGGGGCGGGAATTCGAACAGCGGTTGTCAGAGATATGCCTGAATCTGTGGTGGAACATGCGTCGGCCGCGACGGCTCCCCCTCCGCGCCGTCGCGGCCGATCCCCCGTAGGGCAGGACTACTTGGCGGGCTCGCTGCCCGCGTGGCTGTCCTGCGTGGTGATGCCGCCATCGACCGGCTCGCTGCCGGCGTGGCTGTCCATCGTGCTGACGTCCGCCGGCAAGCTGCCCGCGTGGCTGTCGGTCGGCTTGATGGTGGGCTTCTTCTTGTTCTTGATCTCTTCGTCGCTCATTACGAACTCCCCCTGTGTAGGCGGCATTGTTGGGTAGCAACACCCGCCCGGCAGCTCCCCCGAGGGCCGCCGGACGGGCACTGCGGAGTCGCACCTTAACCCTGCGACTCTCCGCCAAGCCGTCTGCCCCCCGAGGCGACGGTTCGACAGAAATGAAGACTGCCGGACTGCGATAAACGATTGATGAACGCTTGAGCCGTGCTGGTCAGGCGGCAATCGGGGCGAGCAGTCGGCGCACCACGTCTGCCTCGGGCGCGTCCGTCTGCTCGTAGATCGCGAGAGCCTCGGTCCAGCACGCCTTCGCGCGGTCGGCCTGACCGAGCTCGGACAGGGCGCACCCCAGTGTCGTCAGGACGTTGCCTTGCGCCCACTCGCCACCGATGCAGCGCAGGGCGAGCGCCTGTTCGGCGTGTTGCGCGGCCTGGGCGGGACGGCCTGCGGCGAGGTGTGCCTCGGCGATCCGGAAGTGTGTCGAGCCCTCCCAGAGCCGCTGCCGGTTCTCCGTGAAAATGCCCAGGGCGTCCGAGAGTTTGCCGAGCGCCTCGGCGTAACGGCCTGCCCGTGTCAGGGCGATGCCGAGGGCAAGGCGTCCGTTGGCGAGACGTACGGTCAGGCCCAGGTTGTCGTAGATACCGATGCCCTGCTGTGCGAGTTCCACGGCCTGCGTGGTGCGGCCCATCGCCACCAGGATGCGGGACAGGTTGCACAGGGCGCTGGCCTCACCGGGCTGGTTGCTGTCCGCGCGGAAGGCCCTGATGGCCCGCTGCAGGTGGGCCTCGCCCGCTTCGTGGTGCTTGCGGTAGATGGCGATGATGCCCCGCTCATTGGGGGCGTTGGCGCTGGTCCACGGGTCCTCGGCGATGCGGCCGAGCTCGGTGGCCTGCTCCGCCTCCGCGTCGGCCTCGTCGAACCGGCCCGCCCGGCTGTGCACCTGGGTCAGGGTCGTGCGGGCCCGCCCCTCCGAGTGGGGGTCCCGGGCAGCGCGGGCGGCGTCGCGCGCGGCAAGTGTCGCGGTCTCGTAGCGCCGTGAGCTTGCCCCGGACTCGGCCAGGTCCTTGGCCGCCAGCAGGAGGTCGACAGCGCGCCGCAGCGAGCCCTCGGTCAGGGACTGCTGTACGCAGGCGAGGATGCAGTCGGCTTCCGCGTGCAGCCAGTCCAGTGCCTCGGAGCTGTCGGTGAAGTCGAGCGCGGGGTACTGGGTCTCCTCCAGGTGGTCCACGGTGCGGTCACCGGGGCGCTCCCAGGCGTACACGCCCGCCGCCGTAGCCAAGTAGAAGTCCAGCAACCGCGAAAGCGCCGCATCCCGCTCGCTGGGCGGATGTTCGTCCCGTTCCGCGCACGCACGCGCGTAGAGCCGGACCAGATCGTGGTAGCGGTAGCGGCCCGGGGCCGCCGACTCCAACAGCGATGTGTCGACGAGGGACTCCAGGAGGTCCTCCGTCGCCTCCACCGGCTGGTCCAGGACCGCCGCCGCTGCCGCCAGCGAGATGTCCGGGCCGTCCGCCAGGCCCAGGAGCCTGAACGCCCGCGCCTGCGCAGCGTCCAGCGCGCCGTACCCGAGCTCGAACGTCGCCTTGACTGCCAGGTCGCCCGCCTGCAACTCGTCCAGCCTGCGGCGTTCGTCCGCCAGCTTCGCGGCCAGGACCGAGACCGTCCACGTACGCCGGGCCGCCAGGCGCGAAGCCGCGATGCGGATGGCCAACGGCAGGAAGCCGCACGCTGCAACGACATCCAGCGCTGCCTCACGCTCCGAAGCGACCCGCTCCTCGCCCACGATCTTCGTGAAGAGCTGTAGCGCCTCCTCCGGCGACATCACATCCAGGTCCACCAGGTGCGCGCCCGCCAGGCCGACCATCCGGACCCGGGAGGTGATGAGCGCCGCGCAGCCCGCCGTGCCCGGCAGGAGCGGTCTCACCTGGGCGGCATCGCGGGCGTTGTCCAGGAGGACAAGGAGTCTGCGGCCGTCCAGGACCGAGCGGAAGAGCGCCGCCCGCTCCTCCAGGGTGTCCGGAATCGCCGAGTCCGCCGTGCCGAGGGCGCGCAGGAAGGCGCCCAGGACCGTTTCCGGCTCGGCCGCCCGGGCGCCCGCGCCCTGCAGGTCGACGTAGAGCTGGCCGTCGGGGAAGTGGGTGCGGGCCGCATGCGCCACATGCACCGCAAGCGTGGTTTTACCCACGCCGCCGATGCCCGCCAGGGCCGAGACCGCCATGACCCGGCCCTCCGCCGAGGCCAGGACCTCGCCCAGTTCCTCCACGAAGGCCACGCGGCCCGTGAAGTCCGGGACAGTCGCCGGGAGCTGGGCCGGGCGGACCAGCGACACCGTCTGCTCCGCGGCCGGAACCGAAGGTTCCGCCAACCCGGGATCCGCCTGCAAGATCCGCTGCTGCAGTTCCGCCAGCCCGGGCTGCGGGTCGACCCCAAGCTCGTCCGCGAGCAGGCGGCGCGTGTCCGCGTACACCGCGAGCGCCTCCGCCTGGCGGCCCGAGCGGTACAGGGCCAGCATCAACACCTCGCGGAAGCGCTCCCGCAGCGGGTGCGCTGCCGTCAGGGCCGTCAGTTCCGAGACCGCCTCCGCGTGGCAGCCCTGTTCCAGGTCCATGTCCAGGCGGGATTCGAGGAGTTGGAGGCGCCACTCCTCCAGGCGGGTGCGCTGCGTGTCCGCGTACGGGCCGGGGACGTTGGCGAGCGGCCCGCCGTCCCAGAGGGCCAGGGCCTTGTTGATGAGACCCCGCGCCTGGCACAGGTCACCCGCGCCGCGCGCCTTTTCCGCGTCCCCGGCCAGCTCCTCGGCCTGGGTCAGGTCGAGCGCCTCGCCTCCGGGTACGCCGGAACTGCCGCCCACCGGCAGCCGGATCGCGTAGCCGCCCGCCTCGCTCGCAAGCACCCCCGCGTCCAGGATCTTCCGCAGCCGCGAGGCGTACGTCCGTACCGCCGCGAGGGCCTGTGACGGCGGCTCCTCGCCCCAGATCGCGTCGATCAGCTCGGCCGCCGTGGCCGTGCGGCCCTCGCGCAGGAGCAGGGCCGCGAGCAGGGCGCGCTGCTGTGGGGAGCCGGTGTTCAGGGGCTCCTCGCCGCGCCACGCACGTACTGGTCCGAGCACGCTGAAGCGCAACGGCGGCCCCTCCGGGCGCCGCTGCTCGGGTACGCGCGGTACACCGTCCATCGTTGTCCCCCTGGCGACCTGCGGACGTGCTGGAGCCCTCTGGAGCGGGCCGGTGGAACCGAGGGCCGGGAGCTGCCTTCCCCCGCCGCCCGGTCCACACACATGGAATTGTCCGTGCCAGTTTGCCTTGTCGGGGGCGTCCGCGTCAGCAGGGGGAGGTACCTCTCACAACGTCCACGCACCCTCTACTCCGGCTATTTCCCGCCACTTTCACGGCATCGGGTCGTTCTTGGGCCGTTCTCGGGTCGGCCGCGGATCGCCCTCGGGTCTCCGATGGACCGTCCTCGGATCGTCGTCGGATTGCCTTCGCAAGCAACTGTCCGGAGAGCTGACGGGGCGTCAGATCAGCGCTACCGTGGAGCGCATGGAGACCTTCCCGAAGATCATCTCGGTGGACGACCACACGGTGGAGCCCCCCAACGTCTGGCGGGACCGGCTCCCGTCGAAGTACCACGACATCGGCCCCCGGATCGTGCGCGCACCCCTGAAGGAAATGTCCTTCCTGGGTGGGAAGTTCGCGCCCGTCATGGGCGAGCAGGGCGATGACGGGCCCATCGGTGACTGGTGGATCTATGAGGATCTGCACCGGCCGCTGACCCGGCTCGACACCGCCGTCGGCTACGACCGCGACGAGATCAAGCTCGAGGTCATCACGTACGAGCAGATGCGCCCGGGTTCGTACGACGTGCCGTCCCGCCTCGCCGACATGGACGTCAACCACGTCCAGTCCGCCGTCTGCTTCCCGACCTTCCCGCGCTTCTGCGGTCAGACCTTCACCGAGGCCAAGGACCGCGAGCTCGGGCTGCTCAGCGTGCGGGCGTACAACGACTGGATGGTGGAGGAGTGGTGCGGACCGCAGGCGCGCGGGCGCCTGATCCCGCTCACCCTCATCCCGTTGTGGGACGCCGAGTTGGCCGCCGCGGAGGTACGACGCAATGCCGCGCGCGGCGTGCGGGCGGTCGCGTTCTCGGAGATACCGCCGCACCTCGGGCTCCCCTCCATCCACACCGACTACTGGGACCCGTTCCTCGCGGCCTGCGACGAGACCGGGACCGTCGTCGCCATGCACATCGGCTCGTCCTCGAAGATGCCCTCCACGTCCCCCGACGCGCCGCCCGCGGTCGGCTCCACCATCACGTTCGCCAACTGCTGCTTCTCGATGGTCGACTGGCTGATGAGTGGCAAATTCGAGCGGTTCCCGAACCTCCGGGTCATGTACGCCGAGGGCCAGATCGGCTGGATTCCGTACATCCTGGAGCGCGCGGACGTCGTCTGGGAGGAGAACCGCGGCTGGGGCGGGGTCGCGGACAAGGTGCACCGGCCGCCGTCCGAGCTGTTCGCGGAGCATGTCTTCGGCTGCTTCTTCGACGATGCCTTCGGACTGAAGAACCTCGACGCGATCGGCGTCAAGAATGTCTTGTACGAGACCGATTACCCGCATTCCGACTCCACCTGGCCCAAGTCGCGGGAGGTGGGGGAGTCCCAGATGGGGCATCTGGCGCCGGATGTCGTGGAGCGGATCGTGCGGCGGAATGCTGTCGATCTGCTCGGTCTGACGGGGGACGGGCTGTGGGGCCCCTCGGCGCCCACGCATCCTGGTGGGGCGGGTTCCTCATGAGGCGGGGAACGACTCCGGGGGGACTGGGGCGACGGGCGCGACTGGCGTACGGCATGCAGCTTCCCGTCCAGTCCCAGAGCACGATCTACGCCGAGTCCTGGGAGGCGGCGGCCGGGGTCGAGGACCTGGCCGAGGTGGCCCGGGCGGCCGACCGGGCGGGCTTCGCGTACATCGCGTGCTGCGACCACGTGGCGATTCCGCGACGGCTCGCGGACGCGATGAGCACCGTCTGGTACGACCCCGTGGCCACGCTCGCCTTTCTCGCCGGGGTCACCGAGCGGGTACGCCTGCTCAGCCATGTCGCGGTCGTCGGGCTCCGGCATCCGCTCGCCACGGCCAAGCAGTACGCGACCCTCGACCACCTCAGCGGCGGACGGCTGATCCTCGGGGTCGGGGCCGGGCACGTGCGGGAGGAGTTCGAGGCGCTCGGGGCGGACTTCGAGGGGCGCGGGCGGGTGCTCGACGAGTGCGTGGACGCGTTGCGGGCCGCGCTCGGGCCGGAGGAGTTTCCCGCACATCGGGGTGAGTTCTACGAGTTCAGCGGGCTTGGGCAGCGGCCGCGGCCTGTGCAGGAGCGCGTGCCGATCTGGGTCGGTGGCTCCTCTCCGGCCGCGGTACGCCGGGCGGCGACGCGGGGCGATGGCTGGCTGCCCCAGGGGGACCGTCGCTCCGAACTGCCCCGGAAGATCGGCCGGTTGCTGCAACTGCGTGAGGCCGCCGGGATCGAGGAGCCGCCGGTCATCGGGGCCATCGCCGAGCCCTTGTATGTCGGCACACCCCGCTGGGACGTGGGGCGCCGCACCCTTTCCGGCAAGCCGGAGGCGCTCGCGGAGTCGCTTGCCGAGTACGCCGCGATGGGGGTGGGGCAGGTACAGGTGCGGTTCCGGTCGCGGAGCCGGGGTGAACTCGTGGAGCAGGTCGAGGCGTTCGGCGCTGAGGTAGCGCCTCTTCTTCCCCAGCCCCGCCCCTTCCCGTAACCGGGGGCTCTGCCCACCGGACCCCCGCTCCTCAAACGCCGGAAGGGCTGAAACAAATGCCCGGGCGGGGTGGGGCCCATTCAACCGACAGGAGGCAGACACATGGGCAAGCTGGATGACCGCGTAGTCATCATCACCGGGGCCGCCCGCGGCCAAGGTGAGCAAGAAGCGCGGCTCTTCGCCGACGAGGGCGCGAAGGTCGTCCTCGCTGATGTGCTCGACGAGCAGGGGCAGGCCGTCGCCAAGGAAATAGGGGAGGAGCGGGCCCGGTACATCCACCTCGACGTGAGCCGCGAGGACGACTGGACCGCCGCCGTCGCCGCGGCCAAGGACGCCTTCGGGAAGGTCGACGGGCTGGTCAACAACGCGGGCATCCTGCGGTTCAACGCCCTCGTCGACACCCCGCTCGACGAGTTCATGCAGGTCGTGCAGGTCAATCAGGTGGGGTGCTTCCTCGGGCTCAAGGCCGTCGCGCCCGAGCTCGCCGCCGCCGGGGGCGGGACCATCGTCAACACGGCCTCGTACACCGCGATGACCGGCATGGCCGCCGTGGGCACGTACGCCGCGACCAAGCACGCCATCCTCGGGCTCACCCGCGTCGCCGCCATGGAGCTGGCGCCGAGCGGGATCCGGGTGAACGCCGTGTGCCCGGGGGCCATCGACACCCCGATGTCCAACCCCTCGCAGCTCGACCCCGATGCCGACCCCGCCGAGACCTCGGCGGCCCTCGACGAGCTGTACCGGAAGCTGGTGCCGCTCGGGCGGGTCGGCCGGCCGCGTGAGGTGGCCGACCTGGCGCTCTTCCTCTCCGGCGCGGACTCCTCGTACATCACCGGGCAGCCGTTCGTGATCGACGGTGGGTGGCTGGCCGGGGTCAGCGTCATCTGATGGCGTCTGACGTCCACCCGAGGAGATCTGACGGTTCATCAGTATTGACGGGCCTCGGCCTCGGTGGAACAGTCGACGCATTCAGATCTGACGGTTCGTCAGAAACCGTCAGGAGGAACCAGGGAATCAGAGGACGGTGAACTCCTTGGAATTCGGGCTCTTTGTACAGGGGTACGTCGGCAAGCAGGCCCTGACCGATCCGCAGGCCGAGCACCGGGCGCTGATGAACGAGACCGAGTACGTCGTCCAGGCGGACAAGTCGGGTTTCAAATACGCCTGGGCGTCGGAGCACCACTTCCTGGAGGAGTACTCGCACCTCTCCGCCAATGACGTCTTCCTCGGGTACCTCGCGCACGCGACGGACCGGATCCATCTCGGCTCCGGGATCTTCAACCCGCTCGCGCAGGTCAACCACCCGGTGAAGGTCGCCGAGAAGGTCGCCATGCTCGACCATCTCTCCGAAGGGCGGCACGAGTTCGGGTCCGGGCGCGGCGCCGGGTCGCACGAGATTCTTGGGTTCATCCCGGGCGTCACCGATATGAACTACACCAAGGAGATCTGGGAAGAGACCATCGCCGAGTTCCCCAAGATGTGGCTCCAGGACGAGTACCAGGGGTTCCAGGGCAAGCACTGGTCGCTTCCGCCGCGCAAGGTGCTGCCCAAGCCGTACGGCAAGTCGCACCCCGCCATGTGGTACGCGGCCGGATCCCCGCCCTCGTACGCCATGGCCGCGAAGAAGGGGCTCGGGGTACTCGGCTTCAGCGTGCAGAAGGTGTCCGACATGGAGTGGGTCCTCGAGCAGTACAAGGGGGCCATCAAGGACGCCGAGCCGATCGGGGACTACGTCAACGACAACGTCATGGTGACGTCCACGGCCATCTGCGCGCCCACGCACGAGGAGGCGGTGCGGATCGCGGCGACCGGGGGGCTCAACTATCTGCAGTCGCTGGTCTTCCGCTACCACGACACGTTCCCGCGGCCCGAGGGCTTCCCGGTGTGGCCGGAGACGCTGCCGGAGTTCAACGAGGAGATCATCGAGCTGCTCATCTCCGAGGAGCTGCTGATCTGCGGTGATCCGGACGAGGTGCGCACGCAGTGCAAGCGGTGGGAGCAGGCGGGCGCCGATCAGTTGTCGTTCGGGCTGCCGATCGGGATCTCCCGGGAGGACACGCTCCAGACGATCCGGCTCATCGGGGAGCACGTGATTCCGCGGATCGACACCGACCCCGTGCACCGTACGACCAGGTTCCGGCGGGCGGCGTAAGACGTAAGAGGAGCGACGTAACAGGAGCGACGTAACAGGAGTGGCGTAACAGGAGTGGCGTAACAGGAGTGGCGTAACAGGAGGGGAAAGCACGTCATGCTCGACCACCTCATCAAGGGCGCGACCGTCGTCGACGGCACCGGAGCCCCCGCGTACGTCGGTGACGTCGGTATCCGGGACGGCCGGATCGCCGTGATCGCCGAGCCAGGAACCGTCACCGAAGCGGCGCGCACCAGCGAGGACGCCGACGGCAAGGTCCTCGCCCCCGGATTCGTCGACCCGCATACGCACTACGACGCCCAGCTGTTCTGGGACCCGTACGCGACACCGTCGCTCAACCACGGCGTCACCACCGTCGCGGGCGGCAACTGCGGCTTCACGCTGGCGCCGCTGCACCCCGATCGTCCCCAGGACGCCGACTACACGCGCCGCATGATGTCCAAGGTCGAGGGGATGTCCCTGGTAGCCCTCGAAGAGGGGGCGCCCTGGAACTGGTCCGGCTTCGGGGAGTACCTCGACGCCCTCGAGGGCCGGATCGCGGTCAACGCCGGGTTCATGGTGGGGCACTGCGCCCTGCGGCGGTACGTCATGGGGGAGGACGCGGTCGGGGGGCAGCCCACACCCGAACAACTCAAGGACATGCTGCGGCTGTTCCATCAAGCCATGGAGGAAGGGGCCTGGGGGCTCTCCACCACCCAGTCGTCCACGCACTCCGACGGGGACGGTGAGCCCGTCGCCTCCCGGCACGCCAAGCCCGACGAACTCCTCGCGCTCTCCCGCGCCGTGGCCGAGCACGAGGGCACCCAGCTGGAGGCGATCGTCGCCGGGTGTCTCGATCAGTTCTCCGACGACGAGATCGATCTCTTCGTGGACATGTCCGCCGCCGCCGGGCGGCCGCTCAACTGGAACGTGCTGACCATCGACGCCGCCGTGCCCGAGCGGGTGCCGCGGCAGCTCGTGCCGAGCGAGCGGGCGCGCAAGGCCGGTGGCCGGATCGTGGCGCTCACGATGCCGATCCTCACGCCCATGAACATGTCCCTGGGCACGTACTGCGCCCTCAACTTCATCCCCGGCTGGGGCGACATCCTCGGCCTGCCCGTGCCCGAGCGGATCGCGAAGCTGCGCGACCCGGAGGTACGGAAGGAGATGCTGCGCCGGGCCGACAGCAAGGAGGCCGGGGTCTTCAAGCGGCTCACCGACTTCGGCCGGTACGTCATCGGGGACACGTACAGCAAGGAGAACGAGGGCCTGACGGGCCGGGTCGTCCAGGACATCGCCGCCGAGCGCGGGCAGGACCCGTTCCAGTGCCTGGTGGAGATCTGCGCCAACGACGAGCTGCGTACGGTGCTGTGGCCGATGCCCCCGGACAACGACCCGGCCTCCTGGGAGCTGCGCAAGCAGACCTGGGAGCACGAGGACGTCATGCTCGGCGGCTCGGACGCGGGCGCGCATCTGGACCGGATGTGCGGCGCGCCGTACACGACCCGCTTCATCGGCGACTGTCTGCGCGGCCGGAAGCTCACGACCCTTGAGCGGGCCGTGAAGATGCTGACCGACGACCCCGCGCAGCTCTTCGGGCTCCGCGAGCGCGGCCGCATCGAGGAGGGCTTCCACGCCGACCTGGTGCTCTTCGACCCGGAGAAGATCGACGCGGGCCCGGCCACGCTCGTGCACGACCTGCCGGGCGACAGCCCGCGCCTGGACTCCAAGGCGCTCGGCGTCACCGCGGTCTGGGTCAACGGGGTCGAGGCCATCCGCGAGGACACCGTCACCGGCGCGGTCCCCGGCAAGGTCCTCCGGTCGGGCCGGGACACCCGGACGGTGAGCACCCAGTGACCTCCGGGCAGCGGCTGTTCATCGGCGGCGAGTGGGTCGACCCGGACCACGGGCACTACGAGGTGATCGATCCGGCGAGCGAGGGCGTCGTCGGGCTCGCGCCCGAGGCGTCGCGCGAGCAGGTGTACGCGGCGGCCGCGGCGGCCCGGGAGGCGTTCGACGACTGGTCGCGGACGCCGCCGGAGGAACGCTCCGCACTCCTGGACCGGGCCGCGGAGCTCATCCGCCGCGACGCCGCCGAGTCCGCAAGGATCGCCCAGGCCGAGACCGGCGCCACCACCGGCACCGCCCGCGGCATGCAGGTCGCCGTGGGCGCCGCCCGGTTCGCGCGGTACGCCAAGGGGGCCCTGGAGCCGGTCGAGCACGCGCTGCCGCCCCAGGTCACCGAGGCGGGTCCGATGGGCCCGGCCTCGGTGCTCGGGGCGCTCGCGATCCGGCAGCCGGTCGGCGTGGTCACCTGCGTCACGTCGTACAACAACCCGTGGGCCAACCCGGCGGGCAAGGTCGCGCCCGCCCTCGCCATGGGCAACACGGTGGTCGTGAAGCCCGCGCCGCAGGACCCGCTGTCGGTGTACCGGATGGCGGCCGCCCTGGCGGAGGCGGGCGTTCCGCGCGGGGTGGTGAATGTGGTCTCCGGGACGGATGTGGCGGTCGGCGAGGCGGCCGTCGACTCCCCGGACGTCGACATGGTGAGCTTCACCGGCTCTACGGCGGTCGGGCGGCGGATCGGCGAGGTGTGCGGCCGCACGATGAAACGGCAGCTCATGGAGCTGGGCGGCAAGGGCGCGGCGGTCGTCTTCGACGATGCCGATCTCGATGCGGCAGTACGGGGCATCGGCACGACGTACGCCTTCTACAGCGGCCAGATCTGTACGGCGCCGACGCGGGTGCTCGCGCAGCGGGGCGTGTATGAGCAGGTGGTCGAGAAGCTGGCGGGCTACATCGGGTTCCTGAAGGTCGGGGATCCGGCCGAGCAGGGCACGGTGGTCGGCCCGGTGATCTCGGCGGCCCACCGCGAGCGCGTCGAGTCGTACGTCGAGCTCGGCCGCAAGGAGGGCGCGAGGGTGGTCGCGGGCGGCGACCGGCCGCCCCTTGAGCGCGGCTTCTACGTGGCCCCGACGCTCCTTGCGGACTGCACGAATGAGATGCGGGTGGCCCGGGAGGAGATCTTCGGCCCGGTGGTCGTGGTGATCCCCTTCGACGACGAGGAAGAGGGGGTCCGGCTCGCCAACGACAGCGACTACGGCCTCATCGACTACGTCTGGTCCGGGGACGCCGCCCGCGCCTTCCGGGTGGCGCGGCGGCTGCGGGCGGGCGGGGTCGGCGTGAACACGGTGGGCCGGAACATGGAGGCCCCGTTCGGCGGGTTCAAGCAGAGCGGGGTGGGCCGGGACGTGGGTTCGTACGCCCTGCACGCGTACAGCGAGCTGCAGGCGGTGGTGTGGTCTGGCTGAGTGCCCGTTGAGTGGCCCTGAGTGACCGCGCGCCGGGTTTCGAGTGACGTTCAAAACAAGGACGGGAAATTTTGATTCCGGACAAAACAGACACCTCTGCGGTTCCCGCATGGCGGAAACAGGACTTCAGTCCTGTGAATCTGTGACCGAAGTCTCGCGTGTGCCTAACAATCCTTGATCGATATCCGATTCGCATCGGCTGATTCAAGGTTTAAGTACCGGACTCAAATCCTCCGGATGTGGAAACCGCAGCACCTACCGTCCTTTGCATGACGCAGCTCGAATCCCCGCCCCAGGGCGGAGACACGGTACGGGGCGTGGCCGCCGCAGACGGCAACGCCCAGGATGGCATCGCCCAGGACGGCGTACGCGCCAAAGGACTCAGTGGCAACTCACTGGGCCTCGTCGGCAGTTCCGCGATCGGGATCTCGACGGTCGCGCCGGTCTACTGCCTGACCAGCACGCTCGGCCCGACCGTGAGCGAGGTCGGCCTGCAGATGCCGGCGATCTTCCTCGCCGGGTTCCTGCCGATGCTGCTCGTCGCCTTCGCCTACCGCGAGCTGAACAAGGCGCTGCCGGACTGCGGCACCTCCTTCACCTGGACCGTCAAGGCCTTCGGGCCGCGCGTCGGCTGGATGTGCGGCTGGGGCCTGCTTGTCGCCACGATCGTCGTGCTCTCGAACCTGGCGGGTGTGGCAACGAACTTCTTCTGGCTGCTCGCGGGCGAGGTGACGGGCAGCGAGTCGATCGCCGCCCTGGACGGCAACAAGGCGATCCACATCCTCACCACGCTCGTGTTCGTCGCGGCGGCCACCGCGCTGAGCTACCGCGGCATCACGGCCACGAAGTGGGTGCAGTACGCGCTGGTGGCCCTCCAGCTGGCGGTCCTGGCCCTGTTCGTGGTGATGGCCGTGACGAAGTCGGACGAGGTCGTCGGCTCCCTGGACTTCTCCTGGTCCTGGATGAACCCCTTCGGCGTCGAGTCCTTCGCCGCCTTCACCGCCGGACTCTCCCTCTCGATCTTCATCTACTGGGGCTGGGACACCTGCCTGTCCGTCAATGAGGAGAGCGTCGGCAGCGCGAAGACGCCCGGCCGTGCGGCCATGCTCGCGATCGTCGTGATCGTCGCCTCGTACCTGCTCGTCGCCATCGCCACCCAGATGTACGCGGGCATCGGCGAGGAGGGCACCGGGCTCGGCAACCCGGACACCGCCGACAACGTCTTCGCCGTGCTCGCCGACCCGATCATGGGCAGCGGCTTCGGGATGCTGCTCTTCCTGGCGGTACTCGCCTCGGCGGCGGCCAGCCTCCAGACCACGTTCATCCCGGTGGCCCGCACGGCCCTCGCCATGGGCACGTACCAGGCATTCCCGGAGTCCTTCGCCAAGGTGCACCCGCGCTTCAAGACGCCCGGCCTGGCCACGATCGCGGCGGGCGTCGGGACCGGCGTCTTCTACACGGTCATGACGCTGCTGAGCGAGAACGTGCTCCTGGACACGATCTACGCGCTCGGCCTCATGATCTGCTTCTACTACGCGATCACGGCGTTCGCCTGCGTCTGGTTCTTCCGCCGCGAACTGCGCACCTCGGTCAAGGAGCTGCTGGTCAAGGGCGTCCTGCCGGGCCTCGGCGGCCTGATGCTCACGGCGGTCTTCGTCCAGACCCTCAAGGACATGTGGGACCCGGCCTACGGCAGTGGCTCGGCCGTCTTCGGCGTCGGCTCGGTCTTCGTCATCGGCGTGGGCCTGCTGCTGCTCGGGGCCGTGCTGATGCTGGTCATGCAGCGCCGCAGCCCGGCGTTCTTCCGGGGCGAGGTGCTGACGACGGAGACACCGGCGCTGGTGGTCGAGGACTGATCTTCCCGCCCACCGGTGGGGAACGACGACGGCCCGTCCCGTGGGGGGACGGGCCGTCGTCGTGTGCTGCGCGCGGCGCCGGGCCATGGCGGGGCTTCCGGGATCAGGCCGGGATCAGGCCGGGTTCTGCGGCGACAGCTCCGCCATCTCGCTCCAGCCCTGGGCCTCCGGGATCTCCACGTTGATGATCTCGGGGGTCGTGGCGATCGCCTCGGCCATCGTCTCCAGGCCCGCCTTGAAGTGCTCGGACTGGACGTGTGCGGCGCCCGCGTCGCCGTCCGCGAAGGCTTCGAGCAGCACGAACTGGTTCGGGTTCTCGGTGCTCCGGGACCAGTCGAAGAAGAGGTTGCCGGGCTCGGCGCGGGTGGCGCGGGTGAAGGCGTCGACGCGGTCGAGCCAGGTGTCGGTGTGTTCGGGGCGGACGGTGAAACGTACGGCGATGAAGATCATGGGTTCAGGGTGGCGGTGCCGTCCGGGCGGTGCCAGTGCGGGGCACCCGGATTCCGGCTCTGCCGGAAGAATCGGCCCGTCCGGCGTTTGAGGTCGAGCGTGATCAGCGCGACAAGGGGGCCTGGGGCTTGCCCCAGTTACGGGAAGGGGCGGGGTGGGGATGAAAGAGGTTCAGGCCGCGATTCCGTGAATCCCCGGTCACGCTCGGAGCAGGGCGTACGTAGGAGGCGGAACGAAGCTCGGCCGTACATGGCTCGCTTGATGGTCTTGATGCGGTTGACATGACCTTCGACGATGCCCGAGCTCCACGGGAGGGTGAGGCCGGCGGTGACGGCATCGCGGTCGAGGCAGAGGCTCTTCGAGAAGGAGAGCATGGGCCCTGGAGAGTCACGTTCGGCCTCCTGTACCCGGGCCAACAGCTGGTGGCCGCGACGGTGTTGGAGCAGGTCGTGGAAGGTGCGGGCGAGGTCGCAGGCTCGGGCGATGTCGGGGCACGCCAGCCGTGCGGTCAGGAGTTGTCTTCCTCCGAGGGCCTGCGAGTGCTGCGGGGCAGCATGATCCACGTGATGATCTTCCGTGGACTGGGGGGCGCCGCGGGCGGGTTCGACGGTGCCGGTCTTGAGTCCGGCGACGTAGCGGCGAACGGGCAGATCGCTGCCTGGGTAGCCGCGCTCGCGGATCCCGCGGAAGAGGTCGGTCGGGCTGGTCACGCCGTCGGTGAACCGCTCAGTCAAGGTAGGCGGTGCACGGCTCCAGCACCCCCTCGGGGCGCCCGTGCCGGGCCGAGGCCAGCAGGTCGTCGAAGTCGGTGTCGCGGAAGCGGCGGACGGTCTTGCGGTCCAGGTGCAGGCGCCGGGCGATTGCGGAGGTGGAGAGCCTCTGCCGGAGCAGGTGGTGGATATCGGAGTACCGGTCGACGGTGCGGATGGCGATCTTCGTGGGCGGCAGCGTCGGCGGAGGCAGCGGGTTGATGATCCGCCGGGGCAGTGCATCGCGGTCGGCTTCGGCCTGTTCGCGCAGGCAGGGGCGGTGTTGGTGACACGTCTTCTCGACCGCGGAGGAGAGGTTGTGGAGCAAATGCCAGTGGTCGGCGATCTCCTGGGCCTCGGAGGCGGCTTCCCGGACGGCGCTGGAGTGGGCACTCGACCGGTTCCCTGCAAATGATCTCCGCACCGGGATGTTCGCGCAGCCACGCGACGAAGGTCGCGGCGTCGCGGTCAGGCAGGACGTCCACCACGCGGGCCGCCTCGACGTCCACGAAGACAGTGCCGTAGCGCCAGCCCTTACGGAAGGCGAACTCGTCAACCCTCAGCACTCTCGGCGCCTGGGAGGGCACGGCCGGGGCCGTGAGCAAGTTCAGTAGGTGGGTGCGGCCGGTGGGTAACTGCGGGGTCCGGCACAGGCGTTCACCGGGACGGCCGCCCAGGAACATCGCGATGGTCTGCATCCATCGCCGTAACCCCACGCTGACGACGGTATCGCTCGCTGAGATCCGGGACCTGTTCGACGAACGGCCGCCGCGAGCACGCGGCCCGCCCGCAGAAGAAGCGACGAACGCTGCGCCAGATCACCAACGCCCGCCCCACCACGGGACGTTCGGTCAGGCGGCGCACGTACCGGGAGTGCACACGGCGTCCCGGACAACCGAGCCAGGTCAGACTGGTGGCCGCCCGCACGACGACGCCTCGACGGTGACCTGCACCGCCGTGACACGCACATCGATCCCGGGAAACAGCACATCCTCGATCGTGATAGCCCCCTACCAGGGAATCCCCCGCAAGAAACGTTCCCGCACTCGCACGAGGACCCGGGGATTCACGGAATCGCGGCCTGAACCTAATTGAGCCGCCGTCAACACCGCCGGACCCAAAGGGCATTGCCTCAAGGGGCAATAGAAAACCACCCACGCCCGCCCCTAGCGTGATCACCATGAAAAACATACGCATGGCCACCGCCGGCCTCATCGTCGCGGCGGTCCTCGCAGGAGCCGCACCCGCCCAGGCCGCTGAAGCCCCCCAGCGCGTCACCGTGGCCACCAGCACCGCGAACCCCGGGGCGGCAGTCCAGGCCAGCCCCAAAACCGTCCTGAAGTGGCTCGACTACAGCCGCAGCAAGAAGAAGAACCTCCCCCTTCGCCTCGGCTACTACAAGAAGAAGGGGAAGAAGATGGTCGGATCCGGCTGGACCAAGATCAAAAAGCGGCACAACATCCAGAAATACCGCATCGTCTCCTGGCTCGCGAAGTCCCCCAAGATCAACCCCCAGGGCAACAAGCGCTACCGTCTCACCGGCTGGGCCCACCGCATCCGCTGCACCAGCGGCAACTGCAAGGTCGTCTCCCGCATCCCCATGCGCCTCGTCACCGACGAAACCCGCATCCCCAGCGGCGGCCACCCCGGCAGCAGCGCCTACTACGGCGTCCTCACCGCCTACTGCGACTACGGCGACAAGGCCAAGCTCAAGTGCCCCACCTGGGTCAACACCAAGTTCAAGCCCAGGTCCGCCGTCGGCGCCTACAAGGCCGGCGAGAGCTACAAATTCACCTACAAGCCCCTCAAGACCGTCAAGGGACGCCTGGTCACCGCCTCCTGACACCGTGTCACCAACGATGCCACTACCCTGCCCCGGGTATCCCGCCCGGGGCAGCCCCCATTCCCGCCCGCCAGGAGAGAACCATGCCCAAGCGTTTCTTCCGACGCAGCACCCGATACGTCTTCTCCTACGAGCCCCTCGACGGCGCCCCCGAGCCCGACACCGGCGAGCAGGACGCCCGCGACCTCGCCGTCTCCGAATTCCTCCACAAGACCTCAGACCTGATCTTCCACGGCGGCCCCCGCGGCATAGAGCTCGCCCGCCTCGACGTCACCACCCGCGAAGCTGTCTTCCGTGAAGCATCCCGCCCCGACCCCATCCAGCCCCACTGGCTGACCGGTGCTCCGCCGGACGACGACGAACGCTGCGAGGAACACTGGCCACCCCAGCCGCCTTCCCCGGCTTGGGCCCACCTGGCTTGGCTCGTCCATGACCTCCCCCTCCTCTTTGCCTTCCGCGACTACGGCCCCGAAGGCGGCCCCGAACTGGACGGCATCGACGTCCCTGGGCGGGACTATGCCGATGTCCTGGTCCAACACAAAGGCGTCCAGTGGCGCGTGCGGGTACAGCTCGAAGGCCGTACCGACGAACTCGACCAGACCGGGATGCACATCGCCGAGACCTTCGGCGAGGGCGAATACCATCGCCTCGCCGACAAACACGATCCCCACCTCATCGACCTGCTCTGAGCATGGTGAAGGCCCCTCGTTTATGAGAGGGGGGGAGGAGTCAAGTGGATGGCGGATACCGCGCCCTGGGCGCACCACTGCCGGTTGCGTACCGGTTCGCGCTTTGCGACCTCCAGGAGGCTCAGCCACTGCTCTTCGCCGGGAATGCACGGCAGCTTCGTCATCCGGGGGACCAGGCCGCGCTGCTGACCGCTGTTCCGTCGGTCGGGGGTGTACCGACCGCGGCCGACGGGGTTCGAATCCCGCAGCCCCTCTTCCATGAGGAGGTCGTAGAACAGACGGACCGGCACGAGCCGCTGCTGGATCGTCGCGTTCGTCAGTCCCGCCCCCGAGTCGATCGAGATCACGTTCCTACCACGGCGATGCGGCCCGCGAGCTCAACTCCCTTATGTAGACGGCGATGTGGGAACGGTTCGCGGCGACCGGATCGACTTCCTCCCGCTCGCACATCAGCAGGTACTCGGCCAGTCCCCAGCCGTACGCGTCAATCGTGCGCGGTGCACGTCCGAGATCCGTCCAGACCGTCAGCCAGGCCGCAGCCTGCTGATGCCCGCCGAGCACCGGCCACTTCTCCGTGAGCACCGTCATGCCGCTCAGGCCATCTCCCAAGTCCGTGGTTGCACCGGGGAGACATGATCACCCCGGCAGATTCCACGCAACTTTTAAGACCATCAAGCGAGCCATGTACGGCCGAGTTTCGTTCCGCCTCCTCCGCACCCGCATCCTGCTCAGATCATGCCGGGGATTCACGGAATCGCGGCCTGAACCAAGAAAGAAGTCATCCACCCCGGCCCGCAGCCCACGTCAGAGCTGAGCGCAGTTCCCCGTGGCGTCGGCGGAACTCCTCCGTCGGGACCGATACCGAGACCGCCCGTACCCCGGTCTCCTCCGTTGCCCCCGGCAGGGTCACCGCCAAACACGTATACGCCGGATCCGCCTCGCCCACCGACACCGCGACCCCCTCCGCCCGCACCCGGGCCAGCTCCGCCTCGAAGCGGTCCGCGGACGTGATGGTGCGGTCCGTGAAGCGGGCCATCCCGTGGTCGGCCAGATAGCGGCGCCGGTTCGCCCGCCCCACCGCCGCCAGGAGCGCCTTGCCGTGGGCCGTTGCGTGGGCGCGTTGTTCGAGTCCTGGGGTCCAGGGTTCGGCGGCGGACACCGGGGCCGTCGTGTCGAGCACCGTGATCCGGCCGTCCCGGTATGTCGTGAAGTACGCCTCCGCCCCGGCCGCCCGCCGCACCCTCAGCAGCAGCTCCCCGACACCCGCCCCGACTCCCTGCTGCCGCCGGAAGGACTGGTGCAGGGCCGGGACCCGGTGGCCCAGGGTGTAGCCGTCCGGCGTGCGGGCCAGGTGGCCGCGGGCGGTGAGCGGGCCGAGCAGGTGGTAAACCGTCGACAAGGCGCAGCCGAGGCGGCGGGCCAGCGCCTTGGCCGTGACCGGGTGCGGGGCCTCGGCCACGGCGTCCAGGAGTTCCAGGGCGCGGTCTACGGAGTGCGGTCCTCGGGCGGGTCCTTGGGCGGGTCCTTGGGCGGGTCCTTGGGCGGGCATTTCTCCACCGTACGAAAACCGCGCACCCTCACTCCGCCTCTCCCAGGAAGATCGGGTTCGTGAAGGCCGCCAGGGGGCCCGGCAGGCCCGGTGTCGTTGCCGGGTGGCGTACCTCTGCGCGGACGTACGACGCGTACGCCGGGGTCGTGCGCCAGGACGCCGTGCCCGAGCCGGACTCCGGCAGCGGGGCCGCCGACGTGAACAGCGTGCCCTGGTCCGTGACCAGGCGGAGCGTGCAGCCGGGGGCGCCGCGCACCTCCAGGCGTACGGAAACCGGGTCCTCGGCATCGACCCGCAGCCGCTCCCCGATGCCCGCGTGCTCCCCGCGGCCGCCGGAGACCGTGAAGGACAGCTCCACCGCCGAGGACTCCGCTACGTACGAGCGGCCCGCCTTCAAGCCCGCGAGGATCGCGTCCCGGGTCAGGTCCTCGGCCAGTACGACCGTCTGCGGGCCGCCGACCCGGTCGGGGTCGCGGTGGGCGTCGCTGTTGCCCATGGCCGGGATCCAGCGGCCGTCACTCGCGCCGGTCTGCAAGGTGCTGTCCCAGTCCGCCAGGGACACCTCGTCGTCGGGCGTGTAGGGGCCGTTCCACACCTCGACCACGTCGGCCTCGCCGAAGCCGAACTTCCAGTTGCAGCCGATGCAGGTGGCATGCGGATGGGCGGGGACCACCAGGCCGCCCGCGCGGCGGATGGCGCGCGCGTAGTGGCCGAAGCGGTTGTCCCGGGCGCGGTAGCGCCAGTCCACGAACGTACCCGGGTCGGTGCCGAGGGCGACCACATGGCCGTTGCGGGTCGTGACCTCCTCGCCGAGGAGGATCAGGAGGTCGTCCCCGGCCGCCTCGGCCCAATGGGCGTGCGCCGCATGGGTGTTGTGCTCGGAGGTGTTGATGAAGTCCAGGCCCGCGGCGCGGGCGAGCGCGGCGATCTCGGCGGGGGTGCGGCGGCCGTCCGAGTACCAGGAGTGGAGGTGGCAGTCGCCGCGGTACCAGGCGCGGCCGCGGCCCTTCGCCCGCTCCGGCGGGTAGGTCGGCCTCGGGGGCTCGGCCTGTTCGCCGTATCGGAGCGTGAGGGTGATCTCGTACGGGAGGCCGTCGGGGGCCACCGTGTACGGGCCGAGTGCGATGTGCCAGGTGCCGGGGCGGATGCGGCCCGGGAGGTAGCCGGGGGTCGCGTCGTCGGCACGGACGAAGAATTCGCTGCGCGCGCCGCCCGACCAGCCCCGGAAGCCCGCCCCGCCGAGCTCGGTGCCGCGCTCGTCGAAGAGCCCGATGTCCAGGGCGTTGCCCGGGGTGCCGGGCGGCACGGTGGGCTTCTCGTAGGTGTACGCGACGTGGATCTCCCGTACGCCGGAGGGGACCTCGAAGGGCAGATACACGAAGTCCGGCGAACCGGTGGGGAGGGTGCCGCGCACCACCTTCGTCTCATCCGTGCCGCGCTCATCCGTATCGCGCTCATCGGCGCCGGCGAAGCTCACGCTATTCAACGTAAACGCGGTGGCCGCTCCCGTCATGAGCAGTCCGCGCCTGTTCAGGCGACGGTCGCGTGGGTCCTGTCTCTCGGGTAATGCGTCCTTGCACATGTGGCGGCTCCCCAGGGTCGGACGGCACGGATGATGCACTCCAACCCTGGTATTGGGCCGTTAACTCCGGTGCAAAGGAAGGGGGTTGACGGATTTCGGGACGGTGGCGCGCTCAGTCGTCGTTGGACTTGAGGGCCTTGATGATGGCGAGGATGATGATGCCGACCACCACGATGCCGCCGATCACGATCAGCGCGATGAGCAGCGGGCCGAGCTTCTTCTTCTTGCTCTTGCTGCTGCTCGAGCTGTCGCTGTCGGACTTGCCGGACCTGCCCTTGCCCGTGATCACCGCGGCGGGCGCACCCTGAGCCGCCTGCGCCGTCGTGTGCGAGGCCGACGTCGAGGCCGAGTTCGACACGGAAGCCGCGGCCGACGCAGACGTCACGGACGCGGACGTGGACGTGGACGTCGCGGCGTACGACGCGGCGGGCGCACCGAAGAGCAGCGTGCCGCTGAGCAACAGGGCCGACGCGGTGCGAAGTCGCATGGAAAACTCCCCCAGGTAGTGGTGATCCCGCGGGAGCCTAGGGCATGCTGCGACGCCCGTCGCTGCCGCTGGACGCTGTATGGAGGTTTCTGTGCGTATCTCCACCACTCTCTTCATGACGGACCGGACCATCGGCCCGGTACGCCTGGCCCGCGCCCTGGAGGAGCGGGGCTTCGACGGGCTCTTTCTGCCCGAGCACACGCACATCCCTGTGGGCGGCCGGTCCGCGTACCCCGGTGGCGAACTGCCCCCGGAATGCGCCCGGATGCTCAGCCCGTTCGTGGCCCTGGCCCAGGCCGCCGCCGTGACGGAGCGGCTCGGGCTCGGCACGAACATCACCCTGGTCGCCGAGCACGACCCGGTCGACCTGGCCAAGCAGATCGCCACCCTCGACCACCTCTCCGGCGGCCGTCTCACGCTCGGCGTCGGCTACGGCTGGAACCGTGAGGAGGCCGCCGACCACGGCGTGGATGAGGGGGCCTGGGCGCGGCGGCGGGCCGTCGTACGGGATCGGCTCGGGGTGATGCGGGCCCTGTGGGCGGACGAACCGACCGCGTACGAGGGCGAGTTCGGCTCCGTACAGGCGAGTGAGGCCCATCCGAAGCCGGTCCGGAAGCCGCGCGAACGGGCGTCGGGCGGGCCGCTGTACGGGCCGCGCACCCTGATCGGCGCCCCGGCCGGGCCGAGGCTGTTCGCGCGGATCGCGGCGTACGCCGACGGGTGGCTGCCCGTCGGTGGCGGCGGCCTGAAGACGGCGCTGCCCGCGCTGCGGGAGGCCTGGGCGGCGGCCGGGCGGGGCCCCGAAGCGCCGTACGTGGCGCTGTCGGCGGTCCGGCCCACGCCCGGAAAGCTCGCGTACTACCGGGAGTTGGGCGTGGACGAGGTGATCCTTCAGCTGCCGCCGGGGGCGGAGGAGGAGGTGATGGGCGTACTGGACGAGTACGCCGCCTACGTCACGGCGCCGGAGTGATCGTCTCCGCGCCCGAGCCCTCGGACTCCGGGATGCTGTCCATGAACGAGCTGACCGAGAACACGGCGTTGCCCGGCCCCGCCGGGCCGTACCCGGGCGGGGAGGTGAGGCCGAACTCCTCCAGGGTCGCGCGGTAGGTCTCCAGGAGCCGGATGTGGTACTCCAGCGGCGCACCCTGCGGATTGGCCTTGCCGAGCGGAGTCGTCGGCTCCGGGCACCAGGTGGTGAACCGGGGCACGACACCGTGGGACATGAAGAACCGCAGCCCTTCATGCGTGGAGGCGATGGCCTCGTCCACGGTCTGGAACCCGAAGGGCTCGGCCATCTCGACACCCGCGACGAAGTTGGGGATGACGTTCCGCGCCCCGAACACTTCAGTGGAGTCGAGAATCCGCTTGTGCCACTCGTCCCGTCCTACGTACCGCTCCTTTCCGGGGCAGTACAGCTCGAAGAGGCGCCGGTCCCACACCTCGAAGTTCGGGTGGTAGATCTGAATCCCGTAGTCGTGGAACCGCTGTACGTCGTCACGGGGAAGCGCCTGCGCGACCACCTTGCCGATCCAGCGGCGCGGGAAGGTCTCCTCGATGGCCTTGGCGTAGCTGCCGTAGAAGTCGGCCTCGTCCTTGCCGTCGACCTTCGAGGTGATGGAGCCGCCGGTGAGCGTGTAGGCGGTGGACGCCTTGGCGGTGTCGTACTTGTCGATGATCTCGAGCGCTTCGAGGATCTCGTCGGACGGCTTGACGCCGGTGTAGGGCCGTCCGGCCGCCTTGTGCTGGCGCCAGTTGTGGTTGATGTCGCAGTACTGGCACTCCTCCTTGGCGCCGAAGTACTGGCACACCCGGAAGACGGTCAGGTAGATCAGATACCCCCACTGAATGGTGGGCGCGACCTCCATCACGGACTTCCCGTTGGACAGCTTGTGCCGGTAGTACTCGGGCATCGGCGGCAGCCCGACGTCCGAGATCCGCTTCCCGTCGAGGTAAAGGCCGAGGCTGCCGTCCTCGCCGCCCTTGACGACGTACGGCGAATCGGGATTGACCCGCACGGAGACGACGGTGCGGCGCAGCTCGTACGGCCCACCGGTGAGCACGATCTCCTCCGGCGGCCGGTTCAGGGCGGCCTGCCCGAGCTCGGGCAGGGTGCGGTGGTCGAAGGAGAAGATGAAGTACGACTTCGGCTTGACGTCCTCGGACGTCCCGTCGGCGCCACCGGACAGCGCCGACTCGTCGAAGGCCATGCCGCCGCGCAACAGGTCTTCCTTGATCACGGCTTCCTTCGGGACATGCGGGAAGCGGGCCATCAGGTCTTCGACTAGGGCGGTGCGGCTGGGGCTGTCCATGTTGTCCATTGGACCAGAGCGGAGGGTCGTGGTGTGGGGCGGGGCGGCATGTGGGTGGGATTGATTTCGGAATGTGTTCCGAACTATGATGTGGGTATGTCCGCACCTACGGTTTCGTTCTCTGAGCTGTCCAAGAACTCGAAGCGCGTCGCCGAGACACTCGACAAGGCGCAGCGTGTCCACATCACGCGCCGCGACGGTGAGGATCTGTTCCTCACCACCGCGCGGCACGATCATGAGCGGGATGAGACGGCCGACGTCACGGCGCGGTTGCTCGCGGCGCTTGTAGGCGCCGAGGGCGGGGCGCAGACGATAGGGCGTGCACTGCCCGAAGTCTTCCCATGGGTGCGCCATCTGTCCGCGGACGAAGTCCGCGAGTTCGTCCAGGACCTTGTGGACGCGACGCGTGACGCCGTCCAGTTGGACGTGCACACGAACCTGCACCGAGTGATCGTCGGATGGCGTGCGACGGCCCGGATCCTCGCGGACCCGGAGCTCACCGCCCAGCTGACGCGGAGCTATCCGGACGAGGACTACGGCGAGGTGACCGCGCCGTGACGCCGAAGCGCGGAGACGCCGTGGCCCCGCCCCCGGTAGGTGAGGAATGGCGGCTGAAGTTCGCGTCGACCGAGGCGGCCAAGGGCTGGGGTGAGTTGTGTGCCGAGGCGCCGGGAAACGCTCGCCGCTGCTTCGAGGCGCTGCGGGCTGACCCGCTGTCGCATGCGGATCTGGACCGGCAGCATCCACTGTACGGACGGCTTTCGACGGCGAACTTGGGTGGGCGGGCGTATCCCCAGTGGGAGTACGAAGTGACGGCGGGTGGTCGAGTGCGGTACCTCGTCGACGAGGCGCGCCGCACCGTGCATTTCGTGTATGCGTCCACTCGACATCCCAAGGACACCGAGTAGGCGGACCCGGTGTCCGAGAACAGAGATCCGGAGCACTCCTCCGGTCCGGCCTCCCCCTGTCACACCCTGCTCGTATGCTCGATCCATGACGGATCAGCAGGCCCCCAAGCAGGCCCCCCGCAGTCCGCGCCCCACCTCCGCCGCCGCCTCAACTCCCGGGCCACCCACGGCCAATGCGATGCGTCGTGCGCTGAAGCGTGCCCGGGACGGCGTCGCGCTCGACGTCGCCGAGGCGGCCGTCCTCCTTCAGGCGCGGGGTGAGGACTTGGAGGACCTTGCCGCCTCCGCCGCCCGCGTGCGGGACGCCGGGCTCGAGGCCGCGGGGCGGGCCGGGGTGATCACGTACTCCAAGAGCGTGTTCATACCGCTCACCCGGCTCTGCCGGGACCGCTGTCACTACTGCACCTTCGCCACCGTCCCCGGCAAGCTGCGCCGCGCCGGTGAGGGGATGTTCATGTCCCCGGACGAGGTGCTCGATGTCGCCCGGCGCGGGGCCGAACTCGGGTGCAAGGAAGCCCTCATCACCCTCGGGGACAAGCCGGAGGACCGGTGGCCCGAGGCTCGTGAGTGGCTGGATGCGCACGGGTACGACGACACCCTGGCCTACGTACGGGCCATTTCCATCCGGATCCTGGAAGAGACCGGGCTGCTCCCGCACCTCAACCCGGGCGTGATGACCTGGACCGACTTCCAGCGGCTCAAGCCCGTGTCGCCGTCCATGGGTCTGATGCTGGAGACCTCCGCCGAGCGGCTTTGGCGCGAGCCGGGCCAGCCGCACCACGGTTCGCCCGACAAGGAGCCCGCCGTACGGCTGCGGCATCTGGAGGACGCGGGGCGCAGCTCCGTGCCGCTCACCAGTGGGCTGCTGATCGGGATCGGGGAGACCTACGAGGAGCGGGCCGAGTCGCTCTTCGACCTGCGGCGGATTGCTCGTGCCTATCACGGGATCCAAGAGCTCATCATTCAGAACTTCCGGGCCAAGCCCGACACCGTCATGCGTGGCATGCCCGACGCCGAGCTCGACGACCTCGTCGCCACCATCGCCGTCGCCCGGCACATCATGGGGCCCGCCGGGTGTCTGCAGGCGCCGCCCAATCTGGTCGACGGGGAGTACGCGCGGCTCATCGGGGCGGGCATTGATGACTGGGGTGGCGTCTCTCCCGTCACCATCGATCACGTCAACCCCGAGAAGCCCTGGCCCCAACTCGACGAGCTGGCTCGGCAGTCCGCCGACGCCGGATTCGAGCTGCGTGAACGTCTCTGCGTGTACCCGGAGTTCATTCAGCGCGGGGAGCCGTGGCTCGACCCGCGGCTCCTTCCGCATGTACGCGCGCTCGCCGATCCCGAGACCGGGCTCGCCCTGCCCGACGCGCCCGTGCGCGGGCTGCCCTGGCAGGAGCCCGACGAGCAGTTCACCGCCGGAGGCACCGGCTCCGGGCGGACCGATCTGCACCGCACCATCGACACCGAGGGGCGTACGTCGGACCGGCGTGCCGACTTCGACGAGGTGTACGGGGACTGGGGCGCCCTGCGCGAAGCCGCCGCCCCCGGCCTGTTGCCCGAGCGGGTCGACGCCGATCTCCGTACCGCCCTCTCCACCGCCGCCGACGACCCCACCAAGCTCACCGACGCCGAGGCGCTCGCCCTGCTGCACGCGGACGGCCCCGCCCTGGACGCCCTGACCCGGATCGCGGACGACGTGCGCCGCGCGGCGGTCGGGGACGACGTGACGTACATCGTCACGCGGAACATCAACTTCACCAACGTCTGCTACACCGGCTGCCGCTTCTGCGCCTTCGCCCAGCGCCGCACCGACGCCGACGCGTACACCCTCTCCCTCGACCAGGTCGCGGACCGGGCCGCGCAGGCCTGGGACGTGGGCGCGGTCGAGGTGTGTATGCAGGGTGGTATTCATCCCGATCTGCCGGGCAGCGCCTATTTCGACATCGCGCGGGCCGTGAAGGAGCGCGTCCCGGGCATGCATGTGCACGCCTTCTCGCCGATGGAGGTGGTCAACGGCGCGTCCAGGACCGGCCTTTCGATACGCGAGTGGCTGCTCGCCGCCAAGGAGGCCGGGCTCGACTCCATCCCCGGCACGGCCGCCGAGATCCTCGACGACGAGGTGCGCTGGGTGCTCACCAAGGGCAAGCTCCCGGCCGCCACCTGGATCGAGGTGATCAAGACCGCGCACGAGGTCGGCCTGCGCTCCAGCTCCACCATGATGTATGGGCACGTGGACCAGCCCCGGCACTGGCTCGGGCACCTGCGGACCCTGGCCGCGCTACAGCAGGAGACCGGCGGGTTCACCGAGTTCGTGACGCTGCCCTTCATCCACACCAACGCCCCCGTCTACCTCGCGGGCATCGCCCGCCCCGGCCCGACCGTCCGGGACAACCGTGCGGTCACCGCGATGGCGCGGCTGCTCCTGCACCCGCATATCCCCAATATCCAGACGAGTTGGGTCAAGCTGGGCACCGAGGGCGCCGCGGAGATGCTCCGCTCCGGCGCCAACGACCTGGGCGGGACGCTGATGGAGGAGACCATCTCCCGTATGGCGGGCTCCAGTTACGGCTCGTACCGCTCGGTCAAGGACCTCGTCGCCATCGCCGAGGCCGCCGGTCGCCCGGCCCGGCCCCGCACCACGCTGTACGGCGCGGTGCCCGAGGAGCGGCAGCGGGCGGCGTCGTCGTCGGACGGGCATCTTCCGGAATTGCTGCCGTTGGTCGACTGACGGCGGTAACCGGACGGTTCCTGGACTGACCGCATCTGGTCGTTCCCGGTCGATTACAGTGCTGCGCCGGACGTAGGCGTAACAGTGCGTGCTGCACCGGACGCAGACGTAAGGCACGGCAGGGAAGGAACGCGAGGTGAGCGCAGTAACCACGGCCGTCTGGGGCCGGTCCGAGCAGCAGGACTTCCGTAGCCGGGTGCGCGGCACCCTGCTCGGCGCCGCGCTCGGCGACGCGTTCGGTGCCGCCGTCGCCGGGCTCACCCTCGACGAGATCCGCGCCGAGCACGGCGCGGAGGGCCTGGCCGACCTGGCCCCCGCGTACGGCCGCCGGGGCGCGGTCACCGCCGCGACCCAGCTGACCCTGTTCACGGTCGACGGGCTGATACGGGCCCAGGTCCGCCGCGACACCGGCGCCTGGCACCCGCCCACCGACATCCACCGCGCCCACCGGCGCTGGGCGGTCACCCAGCACGAGTGGGGCCCGGACGAGCGCCGCAAGGAAGACGGCTGGCTGGCCCGCGAGGAGTGGCTCTACACCCGCCGCGACCCGGCCCGGGCCTGCCTGCTCGGCTTCGGCGACGAGACGATGGGCACCCTGGAGAACCCGCGGCATCCGGCGGAGCGCGGCTCGGCCGCCGTCACCCGGTCCGCGCCCTTCGGGCTGCTCGTCGGCTGGGAGCCGCAGCTGGTGCTTCAGCTCGCGGTCGAGTGCGCGGTGCAGTCCCACGGGCACCCGTCGGCGTATCTCACGGCGGGCGCGCACGCCCTGATCGTGCACGCGCTCGCCAAGGGCGACTCGCTCGACGCCGCGGTGCAGCGGGCGCTCGCCCTGCTCGCCGCCCGCCCCGGCCACCAGCCCGTCACGGACGCACTCAAGCAGGCCCTCGGCGCGGTCCGGCAGGGCCTGCCGACCCCGGCGCGGGTCGAGCAGCTCGCCGAGGAGGGTACGGCGGAGGCGGCGCTCGGCGCGGCCGTCTACTGCGCCACGGTGTGCGAGGACATCCGGCACGGGCTGCGGCTCGCCGCGAACCACGGCGCGGAGTCGGCGGCGGTGGCGAGCCTGACCGGCGCGATCCTCGGGGCGCTGCACGGCGAGACGGCCCTGCCGCCCGGCTGGCTCGCCGAGCTGGAGGGCCGCCCCGCGATCCTGGAACTCGCGGATGACTTTTCCATGGAGATGACGCAGGGCCCGGCGCTGCACAGTCCTGCGGGGTCTGCGCCGGGGTGGCTGGCTCGGTATCCGCGGGCGTAGAGCCTCGGGGACCCCGGCGTCCTCAGACGCCGGACGGACTTGAAGAAGGCGCCGCCCCCGCGACCTCCTCCGGATCGCTCTCGAGCGAGTCCACCAGAGCGGTCCGCTCCGCCGACCCCTCCGGCCGGATCAGCCCGATCCCGACGTACAGCACGAGCGACGTGAGCACCGGCGCGCTCACCGTCACCGTCTGGCTCGCGCCCTCCACACCCCAGTAGAGGAACGCCCACACCGCCAGGCCACCCGTCCAGGACGCGATCGCCGCCGTCGGCCCGGTGCGTTTGAACCACGGCAGCAGGCCCAGCATCAGCGGGATCGAGATCGGCCCCATCGTGGCCGCCACGATGCTGACCACGACCGTCATGATGAACCCGTCCGGGTCGGCGCTCAGCGCGATCGACATGGAGAGGCAGACGAAGGCGACGGTCGTGATCCGGGCGAAGAGCAGTTGCTGGCTCTCCGTGAAGCGGCGCACCTTCGGTACGAGGACGGGCACCAGGTCACGCGTGATGACCGCGGTGATCACATTGGAGTCGGAGGCCACCATCGCCATGGTGTGCGAGAAGAACCCGGCGAGCAGCAGCCCGATGAGCCCGGAGGGCAGCAGCTCCTGCGCCAGCATGATGTACGAGCGCTCCGGGTTGCCGAGGTCCGGCACGATCAGCGGCGCGGCGATCATCGGGATGAACAGGATCAGCGGCCACACCAGCCACAGCCCGCTGGAGAGCAGCGCCGACTTCTTGGCGCGGCTGCCCGAGGGCGCCGCCATGTAGCGCTGCGCCAGGTTCCACATGCCGCCGTTGTACTCGAAGGTCTTCACGAGCAGGAACGCCATGATGAGCCCGGTCGTGACGGTGCCGTTGACCGGGTCGCTGTGCGAGGCGGGCAGCTCGTCCCACATGGTCCAGAGCGAGGAGACCCCGCCCAGGTGGACAAGGACGGCGACGAGCATGGCGATCCCCGCGACGGCCTGGATGACGAACTGCCCGAAGTCCGTGAGGACATCGGCCCACAGCCCGCCGAAGGCCATGTAGCACATGGTGCAGATGCCGGTGAACGTGATGCCCCAGAGCAGCGGGATGTCCGCGAAGCCCTGGAGCAGCACCGCGATGGCGACCCACTTGGCGGCGATGTCCACGACCTTGAGCAACGCCCCGCTGTAGGCGAGGAGTTGCTGGGTCGGCAGGTTGTAGCGGATGGCGAGATAGGCGAGCGGTGAGTCCACGCCGTGCTTGGAGCGCAGCCGGTTCCAGCGTGCGGCGAAGAGGAATGAGCCGATACCGACGCCGATGCCGATGGTCAGCGGCCACCAGAAGTAGACGGTGATGCCGTAGTCGTACGCGACGGCCGCGAAGGTGACGAACATGATGGCGCTGTAGCCCGACATGTGGTGCGAGATGCCGGAGAGCCACCAGGGGACGCGGCCGCGCGCGGTGAAGAAGTCCGCGACGTTCTCGACGCGTTTCTTCGACCACACGCCGATCGCGACCATGACGAAGAAATAGCCGCCGAGCACGGCCCAGTCGAGACTGTTCATGCCCCCTCCAGGGGTCGCCGGCCCCATCCCGGGGTGCGCTCATCGTGGGTTCGCGCGCGGGGCCGCGACAACCGCCCGTAGGGTCAAGTACGGGTAAAATCGTTCTAGTTGAGGATCGCAGTTCATGTATGTGTATGGCGTGGGCGGGGTGCCGGTGCGGTGCCGGTGTGGGCTCAGCGCATCAATTCCCCCGCGTTCACGAGGAGGGACTGGCCCGTGATCGCCCGCGCCCGGTCCGACGCCAGGAACACACACGCGTCCGCCACGTCCCCGTCCGTGGCCAGGTCCGGCAGCGCCATCCGCTCGGTGAGGCGACGCTTCACTTCTTCTTCCGGCGATCCCTCGCTGTCCGCGGTGAATTGGACGTACGCCGCGACGGGCGGGCCCCACATCCAGCCGGGCTGCACGGTGTTGACCCGGATACGGTGCGGCCCGAGCTCGCGCGCGAGCGAGTACATCGCCGAGACGAGCCCACCCTTCGACGCCGCGTACGCCGCCTGCCGGACCTGCGACGGCGCGGCCACCGAGGACTGCGTACCGACGAACACGAGCGCGCCGCCGCGCTCCTTGAGCGCCGGAAGGCAGGCCCGGGCCATGCGCAGGCTGCCGAGCAGATTGACGTCCACGACGCCCTGCCAGGTCGCGAAGTCCGCGTCCTCCAGACCGCCGAAGTAGCTGTCCCAGGCGGCCACTTGGACCAGGGCGTCGATCCGCCCGAACCGTTCGACGGCCAGGGCGGCGAGTGCCGCGCACTGTTCCTCGTCGGTGATGTCGGTCGCCCGGTACGCGGTCCGGGTCCCGCCCGGATCGATCTCGGCGGCCGACTTGGCGAGGTTCGCCTCCGTGCGGGCGCCGAGCACGGCCTGCCCGCCGTCGCGGACGACGGCCGCGGCGACCTCGTGGCCGAGGCCGGCGCCGACCCCGGAGACGATCACGGTCTTTCCCTGGAGCAGCACGGGCACCTCCGCGGCTCTGGCCCTGCTCTGGCCTACGGGCCTGGTCCTGGCTCTGGCCAATCTTCTGACGGAGCGTCAGAGTAGGTCCGGTCCGTGGAGGAAGGAAGAGGAAGGGAGGGGAGCGCCGTGGGTGAGGAGACCCGTAGCGAGGCGTACGCGGAACTGGCGGCCGTCGGCCCGTACGGGGTGCACCCGGGCCATGCCCTGATCACCATGGTCGAGCCGCATCCGGGCCACGAGTACGCGTACAACCGCTGGTACGAGGACGACCACTACTACGCCGGTGCGATGGCCATGCCGTGGATGTACGCCGGGCGCCGCTGGGTCGCCCCGCGCGAGCTGCAACTCCTGCGCTACCCGGAAAAGTCGGCGGTGGCGCAGCCGGTCACCGCCGGGTGCTACATCTCCACGTACTGGATCACCGAGGGGCGCTACGACGACCACATGCGGTGGACCGTCGGCATCAACAAGCGGCTGGGCAGGGACGGCCGCGTCTACCAGGACCGCACCCACGTCTTCACGGCCTTCCAGGACCATGTGGCCACCGTCTACCGGGACGGCGCCGCGGGGCCGCGCGACTTCCACGCGCTCGACCACCCGTACAAGGGGCTGGTCGTCGAGGTGATCGACGCCGAAGCACCGGACCGGCGGGGCGAGTTGGTGGAGTGGCTGCGCTCGCGTGAGCTGCCGCGGAAGCTCGCCGGGTCCCCGGCCGCGATGGTGGTGCTGTTCCGGCCGACGCCGCTGCCGGGGGACCGGATGAGTTACGTGAAGCAGGTCGAGGGGGTCGACACCCGGCTGACGCTGCTGTGGTTCCTGGAGGCCGACCCGAGGGAGCAGTGGGCCGGGCGGTTCGCCGACCTTGACGGGGAGGTGGCCGGATCCGGCCTGGGGAGCGTGGAGTTGGTGGCGCCGTTCATTCCGACGGTTCCGGGTACGGACACCTATGTTGACCAACTGCGGTAGAGCGGCCGTGGAACGGGATGGAAGGGGGCGTGGAGCGAATAAGGCCGAGCCCCCTCGGCCAGGACGGCGGGCCAGTCGAGAGGGCTCTTGCGTATTGCCTTTTCGTGGAAGGGTCAGAAACCCTGGTTCACCTGCGCCACGAATGCGCTCCAGGAAGTCGCGGAGAATCCCAGGGACGGGCCTTCGGGAGCCTTCGAGTCCCGCACCGCGATGGCTTGCACGACAGGGGACTTGACCTCTACGCACGCGCCGTTCCCACCGGAATACGAGGACTTGATCCAGGCATTCGTCGCGCCTTGCTTGATTGCCATGTTAACTCCGATAACCGAGTCGTTGGTGGTGCTGTTGACGTGATCGACACTACTCGCCAACTCCGGTAGCGCGAGGGGTCGTTCACTCAACCGGATGCCAATTTCCCGGTTACTCTTCCGCCGCGGCTCGGCCAGGGTGTACCGTACGGCGCCGCTCCGTTCGGGGCCGCTGGCCGGGCGCTTTTATGTCATTCGCGCGTATTCCTTGGCGATGTCCGAGATGAACTGCTGGGTCTGGTCCACATTCAGCGCCTGCGCCCGCAAGTGCTCGTACATGACGCTGTATCGCTGGACGTCGTTGGACTTCTCCAGATAAAGGTCACTGGTGACGCCCTCGATGTAGACCACGCTGGAATCGGATGCGTCCGGGAACTCGAGAATCGCGTACTGCCCGCTCACGCCGGGATGTGCGCCCATGTCGAACGGCATCACCTGCACGGTGACGTGGGGCAGCTGCGAGACCTCCACCAGGTGTTCCAGCTGCTCGATCATCACCTCCTTGCCGCCGACCCGACGGCGCAGCGCGGCCTCGTCGAGTACCGCCCACAGGCGCAGCGGCGCCGTCTTCTCGTCCTCGCCGTTGATCCGCTGTTGCCTGCGCAGGCGTACCTGCACGCGCTTCTCGATGTCGGTGGCCGGGGTCTCCGGCATCGCCCCGTCGATCAGGGCCTCCGCGTAGCCGCGGGTCTGGAGCAGGCCGGGCACGATCTGCGGCTCGTAGACGCGCAGCGAGGCGGCGTCGGTCTCCAGGCCGATGTAGACGCTGTACGGAATGTCGCCGAAGGCGTGCCACCACCCCTGCTGGCGGCTGTCCTTGGCCATCTGCATCAGCGAGTCGACGATCCGGTGGTCCTCGACCTCGTAAACACCGCAGAGATCACGGACATCGCGCTGACTGATACTGCGCCGACCGTTCTCCAGGCGGCTGATCTTCGATTGCGAAACGAGCAGGCGTTCCGCCACCTCTTCCGCCGTCATTCCTTTGAGCTCGCGGAGTCTTCTCAGCTCCTGGCCCAAACGGCGCCGCCTGACGGTGGGATTGACATTGGACGCCACGGGACGTGCACCTCCGGCTGCGTGCCTGAAACTACCTTGCGTATCTGCTGCTGAGCAGATTGCCACCATGAGGTGTCGCAGCGCTGGGAAACGGCGGGATACGTGAGCGCGGCTCCGATTCGCTTTGATTCCGGAAATACGAGTGCGCGGGGCGGCGGGCCGGAACGCCGCGTGCACGGCGTCCGGTCCACCGCCCCGCGCGACCCAGCGGCTCCCGTACCGGGTCTGGGGACGACGATGCAGCACCGAAGGGGGTGGTGCTGTCGCGTGGTGCGCTGGTGGTGCTGGTGCGCTGGTGGTGCTGGTGCGCTGGTGGTGCTTGTGGTGCTTGTGGTGCTAGTGAGCCACGGCACGCGCCATGGAACCGCGGCGCTGCTGCATCGACATCCGGGCCGCTTCCGCGGCGGGCTCGGAGGCCGTGGCCCTGGCCGGCTGCTGCCGCCCGCCGGTGGCCGCGGAACGCCGCGGCTGCGCCGCCACGCCGTTCTGGACGTCCATCACGGCGTGCGCCACGAGGCCGCCCATCGGATCGTGCCTGATCAGGTCCCGGAGCCGGGAGCGGCAGGACCGCCCCTCGTTCCCGGGGTACAGATGCTTGCCGAGGCCGACCGCATGGGCCAGCGCGGCGAGCGCCGCGGTCCGCGGGTCCGGCGGTACGCCGGTGCGGATCGCGGAATCCAGCCGGGCCCTGATCTCCCGGCTGATCGCCGTGTCCGTCGCCTGATAGCGAGTCGTCGGCAGTACCCCGCACATCTGACCGGCGACGGCGTGCACCATGCCGCACCGCTCCAAATGCGAGAGATACGTCTGGCGGAGCCCCAGGCGGGGTCCGCCGATCCAGTGGACCGCGCGCACCGGTGCCCCGCGCCTGCGGAGCAGTTCGAGTGCACAGTCCAGGGTCGGATCTCCAGTCGGCCGTGGGGCTACCACGGCGATACGATCCCCATCTGGGGCTATCCGTCCGGCCAGCGCCAGCTCTACTAGCTGTGCTCCGGCCAGACCGAGGTCGAGCGACTGCGGCTGCGCTGTGGTACCCGTGGCCGGGTCCAGAGCGAGCAACAGAAGCTCCTCCGGAATTGTTCTGCGGCTCCTGCCCATCCATGCCTCCCCGCGTGGATGAATGACAGGGTGACCCCTCTCACATTGGTCTGTCGAGAGTGCGTGGTCGATATGTACGGGAACCTGTAGGTATGTCGTTCTCGTCTACCACGTGGGTCAATCCCGCACACAGGACACTGGTACATGGTTCGGACAGCGGGATCGGCCGGGGTTCGAGCGGCGGGCCGGACCCGCGGAGTCGGTTCACATATCGAGGAGGCATCGGTGGCGGGCGAGACCCCCGACAGGTCCGACAGGACGGAACAGCGGAAGTCTGCGGAGGCTTCGGACGAGCCCTCGGCGAAGGCTGCGACGGGGGCCGCGAAGAGGGCCACTCAGGGGGACGCGAAGGAGGCCGTGAAGGGTTCCACGAAGAAGGCCACGAAAGGCGCCGCGAAGGGCGCCGTGAAGGGCTCCACGTCGGGCTCCACGTCGGGCTCCGCGAAGGGCTCCGCGAAAGGGGAGGACCCGCGGCTCGCGGTGACGCAGGGGACACCGGCCGTGACGTCCGCGGCCCCGTCTCCGGTGGACCAGCCGACAGCGGTCTTCTCCACGAACTCGGTGAAGTCGGTGAAGTCGGTGAAGTCGGTGAAGTCGGTGAAGTCGGTGGGGAAGGCCGACGCCGACCCCGAGCCCGCTGAATCCGGCCCTGCCGACTCCGGCGAGGAGTCCGGTGACGCGCGGCTGCGTGCGGCCGTGGCGGCGTGGGTCGCGGGCAAGGACGAGGACCCCGCAAAGGACGCTTCCGCAAAGGGTGAGGCTGCGGGGGAGGACGAGGCTGCTGAGCCCCAGGAGCCTCCGGAGCCCAAGGAGCCTGAGGGGGAGGACGAGCCTGAGGAGCCTGCCGAGGGTGCGGCGGACTCCCTGAAGGGTGACGCCGAGGCGTCCGACTCGGAGGAGTCCGCGGAGCCCGAGGAGTCCGCGGAGCCTGAGAAGACCGCGGAGCCCGAGAAGCCCGAGGCGTCGGAAGAGCCCGAGGACCCCGGTTCCGAGCCCGTCGACCAGGCGACGGCCGTCTTCAAGACCGTAAAGCCGAAGCAGCCGGTCGATCAGCCGACCGCCATGCTGAAGCTGCCCGCAGAAGCCACCGCCTCCAAGGCGGACGAGAAGGCCGACGGCAAGGCCGATGAGAAGTCCGAGGGCAAGGCGGAAGCCCCGGAGTCCACGACCAAGGCCGAGTCCGACTCCGAGCGGACCAGCAAGTTCGTAGCCCTGAAGCCGCTCGACGAACCGGCCCCGCTCAAGAGGAAGCCGGAGCCCAAGGAACAGCCGAAGTCGGCGCCCCTCCCCGCCGAGGAACCCGCCGCGGCCACCGCTACCGCTACCGGTGCTGCCGCTACCGGTGCTGCGGCTGCCGCTGCGACCGCGACTGCCTCCGACACCGACGCCCCCACCACCGGCCCCGAGCGCACCACGCAGCAGCCGCTGCCGCCCAAGCCGCCGCTCGACCTGCTCGCCGAGCTGACGAACCGGCCGCCGCCGCCCGAGACGCCGCTGCGTACCGCCGTACGCCGGGTGAAGATCTGGACGCCGCTCGTGGCGCTCCTGGCGGTCGTGTTTGCGATCGTGCAGGCCGTACGCCCGTTGCCCACGCCCACGCTCGCCCTCACCGCCGACGAGAAGTACACCTTCGACGGCAGTGAGCCCAGCCTGCCCTGGCCGACCGAGGGCCAGGCGGTCGTGGACGTCGACGGCGTCGGGCGGCTCGGGACGTACGGCAAGGAGCAGCCGATCCCGATCGGCAGCGTCGCCAAGGTGATGACGGCGTACCTGATCCTGAAGGAGCACCACGACCCGAAGGAGAAGATCACGATAGACAAGGCCGCCGAGGATCACTTCTACAGCGGTGAGGAGGCGGGCGAGTCCGTGGTCCAGGTCAAGGAGGGCCAGCAGATCACGCTCAAGGAGGCCATCCAGGACATCATGCTGCCGTCCGCGAACAACGTCGCGAGGCTGCTCGCGCGCTGGGACAGCAACGGCGACGAGGACGCGTTCGTCAAGAAGATGAACGACGCCGCCAAGGACCTCGGCATGAAGAACACCAAGTACACCGACCCGAGCGGCCTGTCGGATACCACGGTCAGCACGGCCGTGGACCAGGTGAAGCTCGGCAAGGCGGCCATGGAGGACCCGCTGTTCCGGGAGGTCTCCCGGATGCCGACCTTCAAGTCCACGACCTCGGAGCGGCGGAAGGACCGGGACAACTTCAACAAGCTGGTCCCGCTCTACGGCGTCGTCGGCATCAAGACCGGCTCCACCACCAAGGCGGGCGGCAATCTGCTCTTCGCCGCGGAGAAGGAGATCGGCGGTTCCCGGCAGATGATCATCGGCGCGGTCTTCGGCCAGCACGTGCCGCCGATCATCGACACCGCGACCTTCAAGGGCCGGGACCTGATTCTGCGGACGCAGGAGCTGCTCGAGTCCCGGACGGTGGTGAAGAAGGGCGATGTCGTCGGCCATGTCGACGACGGGCTCGGCGGCACCACCCCGGTCGTCGCCACCAAGGACGTCTCGGCGGTCGGCTGGCCCGGCCTGACCGTGCAACTCGCCCTGGACGACGGCGGCAAGACGGTCCCGCACGAGGCGAAGGCCGGTACGAAGGTCGGTGTCCTGAGCGTCGGTGACGGCAAGGACGGCGCCGTGAAGGTCCCGGTCGCGCTCCAAGAGGACCTGGTGGAACCGGGCTTCGGCGACCAGCTGACCCGGGTGGCCTGACAGATCTCACATACAGACCCCACCTACAGACCCCACATACAGGTCTCACATACAGATCTCGCATACAGATCTCGCATAGCCGACCAGCTTCGGCTGACAGAGGGGAGCCGAACCGGCTCCCCTCTCGTCTCTCCAGGTGTCCGACCCCGCCCCAGTAATCTGAGGCGTCCCGCCGCACCGCGCACACAGTTGCCCTCTGGAGTTCGCCATCACCACGTCGCTGAACGCCTCCCAGGCCACCGCCCGGGCCGCGGAACGCCTGGCGGGGATCTCACGGACCACGGCCGCCCTTGTCCCGCTCGCCTTCGCCCTCGTGCTCGGCCTCTGGGGCATCCGCCGCCAGGGCAGCGTCTGGCGGGACGAGGTCGTCACGTACGACATGGCGAACCGCACGCTGCCCGAACTCCTGGGCACGCTGGAGCACTTCGACGCGGTGCACGGCCTCTACTACCTCTTCATGCACGGCCTGTTCGCGGTGTTCGGCGGCGATCTCACCACGCTCCGGCTGCCGTCCGTGTTCGCCATGGCGGCCTCGGCGGCGGGCGTCGGGCTGCTCGGGCACCGGTTCGCGGGGCCGCGTGCGGGCCTGTTCGCCGGGCTTGTCTTCGCGCTCATTCCGGCCGTGCAGCAGTACGCGCAGGAGGGCCGGTCGTACGCGGTGGTCTGCGCGCTGGTCACCTGGGCCACGTATCTCCTGGTGCGGGCGGCGACCGCGCCGAGCCGGGGCCGGTGGATCGGCTACACGGTGGTGGCCCTGATCGCCTGCCTGATGCACGAGTTCGCCGTCCTGATGCTCACGGCACACGGCGCGACCATGCTCTTCTCCGATGTGTCGCGCCCGGTGCGCCGCGCGTGGAGCCTGTCGGCGGTCTGTGTCGTCGCCGGGCTCACGCCGCTCGCCGTGGTCAGCATGGGGCAGACGGAGCAGGTCCGTTGGATCATGTGGCCGGACCCGCTTCAGCTGGCGACGTTCGCGCTGTTCGCGGTGGTCGGCCTGTGGTGCGCCCGGCGGACACCGGGTCGGCTCGCGGGCGGCCGGACGGGTGCCATCGGCCCGATCCGCCTGCGCACGCTGGCAGTTCCGCTGCTGATCCTGCCGACGGCGGTGCTGCTCCTGGTGTCCCACCTCAAGCCGATGTTCGTGGACCGCTATGTCCTTTATTACGTCATAGGGTTCGCGCTGCTGACGGGGGCGGCTCTGGACCGGGCCTTCCGGCCGCGCGGCGAGGGCGGCGGGGGTGGTGGGGTCGGCAGGGGCGGCGGGGGCGACGGGAGCAACGGGGACGGTGGAAGAACCGAAGGCAGTGTTCTGCGGCGGCCGTGGGCGCGCCCCGTGGCGGTGGCGGGTGTGCTGCTCGTACTGCTTCCGGTCTCCGTGCATCTGCGCAGCCCGGAGAGCCGTAAGGACGATGCCACCGCCGTGTCCAAGACCGTACGGAAGGTCGGCCGCCCCGGCGACGGGCTGCTCTTCACGCCTGCCCGGCGCCGGGTGTGGATGCTGGCCCAACCCGGCGAGTACCACGGCCTGTCCGACCTCGCCCTCGCCAAGGCGGTCGACTCCTCCGGCTCGTTGTACGGCAAGGAGGTGGCGGCCGACCGTATAAGGGACCGGATTCTCGCCAAGGACCGCATCGTGGTCCTCGGCGACCCGGCCGGCGACCCGCTCGACGAGACCCGCCGCGAGGCGGTCAAGCGCGAGACCCTCCGGGACCACTTCGTGCGCTGCAGCAGCGAAGAGGTCACGGGGGCCCGGGTGATGGTCTACACCCGCCCGGGCCGCTGCGCTCCATGAGCCGCTACGGCCTCTACAGCCTCTACCCGTTGGTGGCTTCGGTGGGCTCGGTGGCCTGAGTGGGCTCGGTGGCTTCGGTGGCTTCGGTGGCCTAGGCGGTTTCGGTGGCCTGGGTGGGCTCGACCGGGAACGCGATGTCGCACACCTCGTCCTCCGGCCCCGACGCGCACCAGTCGGCGAAGTACACCTCACGGCAGGGCCCCGCGATGGTGAGCCCGCGCTCCCTGATCCACGCCTCGACGGCCTCGTACGCCTCATTGATCTGCGGATGCGCGACCTGCGCCTTGGTGACGCGGGTGTATACGAGCCGGGCGCCCGGGACCGACTTGGCCCTGCCGCCATGTGCTTTGGGCCCGTTGGCGTCGGCCCAGGCCCGCGCCGCCGCGGGATCGATGACCGGTACGCAGGACTCGGCGGGCCCGTCGCTCTCCTGGCTGACCTCCGCGTAGTACTGCACGAATGGCACGCCCGCGATGCCGCCGCATTCCTCCTGCGCCGCCTTCTCCAGGCGTACGAGCGAGGCGTCGATGAAGGCGGGCAGTTCGTGCACGAGCGCGTGCCGCGTCTCGCTGATCACGAACTGCTCCGGTACGTCGACGGTCCTGATCTGGAACTTGTCGTACATGTCCGCATGCCTCCCGGCCAGTCGTCCACGGAGGTAGCGCGTGAGCGCCCGCTGCCCGGCGAGCCGCTCCTCGACGTCCGCCCAGTACGCGGCGAGCGCCTCGGCGGCCGCAGGCCCCGGCAGACCCAGAACCTCGCCGATCCGCGCGAGCGGCATGTCGAGCCGCCGCAACAGGGCGACGAGCCGGGCCCGTTCCACCTGGTCGGCCCGGTAGTAGCGGTAGCCGCTCAGCTCGTCGACGCGGGCGGGGCTGAGCAGCCCGAGCCGGTCGTACAGCCGCAGCGCCTTCGGCGAGAGCCGGGCATGGCGGGCGAACGCACCGATGGTCAACAGCTCTTGGGTCTCCTGCCTCACGGCTTCATCCTCCGTCACCGGGCGGCGGTTCCGCCCGGCGAGGACGACGCTGGGCCTTCCCCCAAGGGCAAGGTCAAACAATCCACGTGTCTTACGCGCCGCGCGCCTCGGCTACCGCTCACAGCTACCGCTCACAGTTGCCGCAACGCACCCCCGTCGATGGCCCATTCGGCCCCGGTGACCTGGGCGGCCCGCGGTGACAGCAGGTAGGCGATGACACCGGCGACCTCCTCGGGGGTGCCGATGCGGCCGGTCGGGAGGCGGCGCTCGTTGCGGATGAAGTGGTCGACGGCGGCGTCGGCCGGCATCCCGAACCGTTCCGCGAGCTGCTCGGCGAAGCCGTCGGGGGCGTCGAACAGGGCGGTACGAGTGGGGCCGGGCGAGACGACGTTGGACCGGATACCGCTCGGCCCGAGCGAGACGGCGAGCGACTTGGAGACGGACAGCAGGGCGGCCTTGGACGCGGCGTAGTCCGCGATGGTGGCGTCCGGCAGGCGGGCCGCCTCGCTGGCGACATGCACGATGCTGCCGCCGTCGGCGTTCTTCTCCAGGGCGGGCAGGGCGGCACGGGTGAGCCGCACGGCGGCGTGCAGATTGAGCTCGAAGGTGCGGTGCCACTGCTCGTCGTCGATGTTCGCGAAGCCGTCGCGGGAGGTGAGCGCCGCAGCGTTATTGACGAGCCCGTCCAACCGCCCGTACCGCTCGAGGACGTGCGCGACGGCCTCGACGCCCGCGGCGGGATCGGTGAGGTCGGCGCGGAAGAGCTCGGCCGAGTCGGGAAGGGCACCGGAGCCGCCGCCCGCGCCGCGTGCGACGGCGACGACCTGGGCTCCTTCATCGGCGAGGAGCCGGGCAGTGGCCTGCCCGATCCCGCTCGTACCGCCGGAGACGAGCACAACCTTGCCGCTGAGCTGCAGATCCATGACTCCACCCTCCCGGGTCGTCGAACCCTTTAACGGGTTCACAGTTCCATTACGCGGTGACATCGAGAAGGTAGCACCTCTGGAGCGGTAAAGGAACTCCAGACCCGATAGGGTGAGGGCTGTCGCGATGAAGCCCGCGATGAAGCCCGCGATGAACCGGGCAGAAGTACCGGTCGGAAGCACCGGGCAGAAGCACCGAGCAAAGAAGCGCCCGCCATGAACAGGGCGGAAGCGGAAGCACCAAAGGAGCCAGGAGTCAGGAGCCTGAATGTCACCCACCTCGGAGCCCCCGATATCCGGCACCCCCGCCCCGGGAACCGTCCGTCCGGGCGGTCGGACCGCCCGCGTCCGTGAGGCCGTACTGCGGGCGGCGGGCGACGTGCTGGCCGAAGACGGCTTCGCCGCGCTCGACTTGACGGAGGTGGCCCGGCGGGCGGAGGTCGGCAAGACCACGGTCTACCGCCGCTGGGGCACGCCCGGCGCCCTCGCGGCCGACCTGCTCGCGGACATGGCCGAGCAGTCCCTGCCCCGCACCGACACCGGCTCCGTCGCCGAGGACCTGCGCGCCCACGCCCGACTGGTCGCCAAGACCCTCATGGACCCCCGCCAGGGCCGCCTCTTCAAGGCCCTGATCGCGGCCTCCCTCTGCAACGACCAGGCGGCCGAGGCCCTCCACCGCTTCTACGCCACACGCCTTGAGGAATGGGCAGGCTGCGTGACGGACGCGGTGAAACGCGGCGAACTCCCTGCGGGAACCGCCCCCTTCCCGGTCATGGCCGCAGTCTCGGCCCCCCTCTACTACTCCTTCCTCAACACGGGCCGCCCCCTGACGGAGACCGACGCAGACAGGGCGGCGGCCTCGGCGCTGGCGGCGGCAAGGGCCGGGGTGTGGGCGGCGCAGGAAGGGCAGCAGGACGACACGAAGGCCGTGGATGCCGTGGATGCCGAGGGCACCGTGGAAGCCGAGGACGTCGTGGAAGCCGTGGACGCCGAGGACGCCGTTTCAGAAAACCAGGGCCACCTAGGATCCACCCCATGAACGCTCCGGCCGCAGCCACGCCTCCCAACGGCCCGTTGTGCACCTGCGATTCGATCGCTGCCGACCTGCGAGCGTTGGGGATCCAGGACGGGGAGACCCTCCTGGTGCACTCGTCACTGAGCTCGCTCGGCTGGGTGGTGGGCGGCCCGGTAGCCGTGGTGCAGGCCCTCATTGACGTCCTTGGCCCGGCCGGCACGCTGGCAGTGCCGACGCAGACGGCCGAGAACTCGGACCCGGCAGGCTGGTCCAACCCGCCGGTTCCCGAGGCCTGGTGGCCCACCATCCGCGCATCCACGCCCGCGTACGACCCGCACATCACCCCTACTCTCGGGGTCGGGGTCATTCCGGAAACGGTCCGGACCTGGCCCGGCGCGCTGCGCAGCGCGCACCCGCAGACGTCGTTCGCCGCGATCGGCGTACGCGCGGCGGAGATCACCGATGGGCACGCCTGGGACTGCCGGTTCGGCGAGCGCAGTCCGCTGGCCCGCCTGGAGGACGCCGGGGCACGCGTGCTGCTGCTGGGAACGGGCTATGCCGCCTGCACCGCCTTTCACCTGGCCGAGTGCCGCATCCCGGGCCCGACGGAAGAAGTGTCGTTCGCGGCCATGACCCCACAGGGCAGGCGCTGGGTCACGGTGCGCGACAACGCCCCCGACAGCGCCCCCTTCGACCGCCTCGGCGCGGACTTCGAACGCGACGAGGCGTCACCGGTGCAGCACGGCACGGTAGGCGCAGCCCCGACCCGCCTGTTCCCCCTCACAGCCGCCGTCACCTACGCCGAACAATGGCTGACGCGCATGCAAAAGGGCACCCACCAAGATGGGTAGGTGCCCTTTTGCCCGGTGCCCCCGGCAGGATTCGAACCTGCGACACCCGCTTTAGGAGAGCGGTGCTCTATCCCCTGAGCTACGAAGGCGAAGGCAACGAAGGCGTGGCCGACGTCTGACAGCGTAGCGGATGGGGGCTTCGGGGATCAGGTCAGTCTTCTTGGTGGGGCTTTCGGTCGGCGAGCATGGCTACCAACTCGTCGGCGCTCAGGCGGGTGTGGTGTTCCACCTCGGTCTCGATGGCCTGGGGGTCGCCGCTGCGGATGGCGTCGATCAGGCGGGCGTGGATGTGGAGGGCGCGGTCCGGGTCGGAGCGGGTGCTCTCGTCGACCGTGATGGCGAGGTTGATCTGGGCTTCCACGGTGGGCCAGATCCGCTTCAGCATGCTGTTGTCGGAGGCGTCCCAGATGGTGCGGTGCAGGGCTACGTGGGCCTGGTGGAGGCGGGCCGGGTCCTGTGCGGCGTGCGCGGCCTCGTACTCCTGCCAGGCGGACTCCAGCTTTGCTTGCCGGGTGCCGTCGGGGTCCTCGGCCACCGCTCGGGCGGCGAGGGTTTCCAGGGCGACGCGGACTTCCGCTATGTCGGTGATGAATTTTTCGTCCATCGACGTGACCACGACTCCGCGGTAGGGCTGCTGTTCCAGCAGGCCCTCGTGGATCAGCTGGTAGATCGCTTCTCGCAGGGTCGGGCGGCTGACGCCGAGCTGTTGAGCGACGTGAACCTCGCGCACCCGCTGTCCGGCCTTCAGCTCGCCGGCCACGATGGCTCGACGGAGCTCGTCCACCACCGCGTCCCGGCGGGTCTGGGTGGTGACCGGCCTGGGCCCGGCGGCCTGGGCAGCCTGTGCCGCCTGTGCCGACTGGGCGGGATGGTCGCTCATGAAATCCTCAGCCTCCGCAGATTGTCTGACCGCAATTCTATGGCCCAGCCCCTAGCGCTTCGGGGGCTCGGGCTCGGGGTCTGGGTCTGGGTCTGGGTCTGGGGCGGTCATGTTGCGCAGGTGGCTCAGGAACGTATGCGTCGCGGGGTGTCTGGGGGTGCTCGGCCACGCCACTCGGACCGTCACCGGGGGTGCGTCCGCCAGGGGGCGGTAGCAGACGCCGGGGTGGGGGTGGGTGTGTTCTGTGCTCTCCGCCGTGACGCCCACGGCCTCGCCCGTGGCGATGACCGTGAGCCATTCGTCCACGTTGGCCACCTCGAAGGTGTGGGGGTGTGGGCCGTCGGACCAGAGGTCGGCCGTCGTCGCGGCGGTGGCGCAGAGCACCACCGGGCGGTCGGTGAGGTCGGCCAGGCGTACGGTGGGGCGGTCGGCCAGTGGGTCGGTTTCCGGGACGGCGGCCAGACGGCGCTCCTGGTACAGCGGGCGGACCTCCAGGTCCGACCCCGGGGCGGGGGCCGTGCGCAGCAGTGCCGCATCGATCTCTCCGCGGCGCAGGGCGGCCTCCGGGTCGTCGCGGCGGTGTACCCGTACCGGAAGGTCGGGGTGCTGCTCGCGCCAGGTGCGCAGCAGGGGCACGGTGCGGTCGCCGAGGGCCGCCCAGGCGAAGCCGATGCGCAGGGGTCGTACCCCCGCGGCGGCTTCCGTCAGGGCGTCGTCCAGCTGGTGGAGGATCAAGTGGGCGCGTTCGTAGAGGCGTTGGCCTGCGTCGGTGAGGTGGAGGGTGCGGGTGGTGCGGTCGACGAGGCGTACGCCGACGCGGCTCTCCAGCTGCTCCAGGGTGCGGGAAAGGGCGGGCTGACTGACGTGGAGCGCGGCCGCGGCGCCGGTGATGGTGCCCGCGTCGCCGATCGCGGTCAGGGCCCGCAGATGTCGTAGCTCCACATTCATAACTCCCGAGCATAAGTCCATCGCGGAAGGTATTTCCCTGGTGCGGCGGCCCGGACTTAGCGTCGCAGGCATGAAGATTCTCCTCATCGGTGCCACCGGCAAGCTCGGCTCCGCCGTACACGAGACGCTGGCCGGGCGCGGGCACAAGGTCCTCACCGTGGGACGCACCGGCGGCGATCTGCGCTACGACGTTGCCGATCCGGCGCAGGTCACCGAGGTGTACGAGCGGGCCGGGGCGGTCGACGCCGTCGTCAGCGCGGCCGGTGACGTGCCGTACAAGCCCGTCACCGAGATGCAGCCCGAGGACTACCTGGGCGCTTTCCGCGGCAAGGCGCTCAGCCAGATCGATCTCGTACGGCAGGGGGTTCCCCGTATCGCCGAGCGGGGCTCCTTCACGCTGATCACCGGCGTACTGGCGCATGAGCCCATCCCCACCAGCAGCGCGGCCGCCATGGCCAACGGCGCCGTGGAGGCGTTCGTGCGCGCCGCCGCCATCGAGATCGCCCCGCAGCGCGTCAACGCCATCAGCCCCACGGTGTTCACCGAGAGCCTCGCCAAGTACGGGGACTTCTTCCCGGGTCGGCCCTCGGTCCCTCTCGCCGATGTCGCCCAGGCCTACGTCCGCTCCGTCGAGGGGGCGGAGACCGGGCAGGTCTACTCGCTCTAGCCACGCCCCTTCCTGGCTACGGCCCCTTCGCTCCCACCGCGCTCGTATCCGCTGGTCAGGGCCTCCGTGTATCGCGGGGGCCCTGCTTTCGTGCGCCCGCCGACCCCGCTCCGCGGCGCGGCTGTCGTCGCTTTACACCAACTTCGCGCCACCTTGTTGACTCCGCCCGTGGACGGTTCTAACGTCATCGCCATGCCGCAGATTGTTTGACAATCTGCAACCTGCACTCCAGGAGGTACACGACTCCATGCGGATCGTTGTTGTGGGCGCCGGGGCCGTCGGCCTGGCGAGTGCCTACCGGTTGGCCAAGAGCGGCTGTGAGGTCGTGGTGCTCGACGCCCGGCGCGCGGGTTCCGCTGCCACGCACGGCAATGCGGCCAAGATCGCGCTGGCGGAGAGCGGCCCGGTACCGACCCCCGGCGTCATCCTTCAAGGGCTGAAGTGGATGCTGAAGCCGGACAGCCCGCTGTACGTCAAGCCCTCGCTCGCGCCCGGCTTCGTCAAGTTCATGCTGAGCATGGCCCGGCACTGCAACGCCCGGGATTTCCAGTACGGCCTGGAGACCCAACTGCGGCTGGCCGAGGGCACGATGGATCTGCTCGACGACTGGACCCGGGACGGCATCTCCTTCGAGATGCACAAGGCCGGTGTCCTGCTCGCCTTCGAGACCCGGGAGCGGTACGAGGAGCAGTGCGCTTCGCTCGATGTCTTCGAGCGGTTCGGCATGGTGCCCGAGCATCTGCACGGTGATGCCGTCCAGGAGCGCGAGCCCGCGCTCAACGAGCGGACCCGGCATGGCCTGTTCTTCCCGGACGACCGGCAGGTCGAGCCGGACTCCCTCACCGCCGGGCTTCTGAAGCGTTGTCAGGAGCTTGGTGTGGAGGTCCATGAGCACACTCCGGTACGCCGGTTCCTGCGCGCGGGCGGCACCGTCACCGGCGTGGTGACCGACAAGGGCGAGTTCACCGGCGACAGCCTGCTGCTGGCGGCCGGGGTGTGGACCGGCCGGATGTCCCGCGAGCTGGGCGTTCCGCTGCCCATCCGGCCCGGCAAGGGCTACAGCGTCGACTACTCCCCGGCGCCTGTGCAGTTGCGCACCTCGCTCACCCTGGAGGACGCCCGCGTCGCGGTCACCCCGCTCAACGGGTTCCTGCGCCTTGCCGGAACGATGGAATTCGGCGGCCTGGAGGAGAGCATCAACCCCCGCCGCGTAGCCGCGATCAAGCAGGCCGCGGCCGATGCCTTCACCGGCTGGGACAACCCGCCGGGCGAGGCGAGTCCCTGGGCGGGCATGCGGCCGATGACGCCGGACGGGCTGCCGGTCATCGGTCGGCTCGGCTCGCTGCCGAACGTCTATGTCGCCTCGGGGCACGGCATGTTGGGCCTCACGCTGGCTCCCGCGACCGCCGAGATCATCACCGAGGCCATCACCCTGCGCCGTGTGCCCGCCGCCGCGGAAGCGGTCTCGCCAGGCCGCTTCACGCGGCGGTGACTTTCAGCTGTTCCTGACCGCCTTCGGCGGATCTTGCTGAGAAGGGGGCTGCCCCCTCCTCTCCTCCCATACCTGCCAACCCAGGAGACCCTCATGAGCACCCCCCGGTTCACCGGCATCCTCGCCGCCGTAGTCACCCCGCTCACCGCGGACGCCTCCGCCGTCGACGCGGCGGGCATCAAGCGCCAGGCCGAGCACATCGTCGGCGGCGGTGTCCACGGTCTCGTCCCCGGCGGCAGCACCGGTGAGTTCACCACGCTGACGCTCGACGAGCGTAAGCAGGCCACGGAGTTGTACGTCGAGGCCGCGGCCGGACGCGTACCGGTGGTGGCCGGGACCGGTGCTCTCGGTACCGCGGAGACCGTGGAGTTGAGCGTGCACGCCGAGAAGGCCGGGGCGTCCGCCGTCATGATCGTGCCGCCGTTCTACGACGCTCCGACCTTCGAGGAGCTGCTCGCCTTCTACGGCGCGGTCTCGGACGCGATCGACATCCCGATCATGTACTACAACATCCCCTCCGCGACCGGCGTGCAGCTCACGCCCGAGGAGCTGGCGAAGCTGGCCCGGGAGACCGCGGTGACCTCGTACAAGGACACCGGTGGCGACTTCGCCTGGTTCTCCGCGGTCAAGGAGCAGCACGCGCGGGACATCACCGCGCTCAACGGCTGGGACACCCTCACCTTCGCCGCGCTGGCGAGTGGCGCGCAGGCCGGTGTGTGGGGCACCGCGAGCGTGATCCCGCGGCTGTGCGCCGAGCTGTACGACGCTCTTGCCGTGCGGGGTGATCTGCACGCCGGGCGTGAGCTGTGGAAGAAGATCTTCCCGATCTGCCGGTTCCTGGAGTCCCACAACTACGCCTGTGGGATCAAGACCGGTGTCGAGCTGGTCGGGGTGAGCGCGGGCCCCACCCGCCGTCCTGTCCTTCCGCTGGCGCCCCAGTACCGCGCGGAGTTCCGTGCGCTGCTCGACGCCGCCGGTGTCGAGACCGTCGGCGACGCATCCGTGGCCGCCTGATGAGCGCGTATCGCCGTATTCAAGCGGTCGACGTCCATGCCGCGGGCGAGCCGGGACGCGTCCTGATCGGCAGTCATCTGCACGTCCAGGGCGTCACCATGGCCGAGCGGCTGCACTACTGCGAGAAGCACCTCGACGACCTGCGTCGGCTGCTGCTGCGCGAGCCGCGCGGCTATCCGGCCCTGTGCGGGGTCCTGGTGCTGCCGCCGGCCGACCCGGCCGCCGACTTCGGCCTGGTCATCATGGAGCAGGGCGGCTTCCGGCCGATGTCCGGCTCCAATCTGATCTGTGCCGTGACCGCCCTGGTGGAGACGGGTGAGGTGCCGGTCAGTGAGCCGGTCACGGACCTCACCGTGGATACCGCGGTCGGCCTGGTGCGGGTCCGCGTCGACGTCCAGGACGGCAAGGCCACCCAGGTCACGTTCGCCAACGTGCCCGCCTTCGCCGTCGCCCTCGAGCACGTACTCGAGCTGCCGGAGTACGGGCGGGTGCCGGTCGACATCGTCTTCGGCGGGCAGTTCTACGTGCAGGCGCGCGCTGCCGACCTCGGTATCCGCCTGGAGGCTTCCGCCGCCAAGGAGCTCGTGCGCGCCGGAGCGGTGCTTCGGGCCGCCGCGAACGAGCAGGTGGCGGTCAGCCACCCCATCAACCCGGGCATCAATCACATCGCCCTGACGATGATCCACGGGCCGTCGCCGACCCCGGGCACCGACGGCCGTAACGCGGTCGTCCTGCCCAGCGGCGAGGTCGACCTGGCCGATCCGACGACCTGGACCGGCACCCTCGACCGCTCGCCCTGCGGCACCGGCACCTGCGGCCGCATGGCCGCCCTGCACGCCCGCGGTCAACTCCCCCTGAACACCCCGTTCGTCCACGAGTCGATCCTCGGCACCACCTTCACCGGGATGCTCCTGGACACCGCCAGGATCGGCGCCCACGAGGCCGTACTGCCGACGATCAGCGGACGCGGCTGGATCACCGCGTTCAGCCAGCAAGTCCTCGACGACACCGACCCCTTCCCGCACGGCTACACCCTCGGCGACCTCTGGGGCGAGCAGAGCACCCCCGAACAGAGCACCCCCGAGCAGAGCACCCCACCGAACGGTCCGGCCGAGAACCCCCTGGAGCACTGATGGAAACCACCGGACAGCAGTTCATCGCCGGAAAGCGCCGCTCCGGCACCTCCGGCAAGCAGAACTCGGTCACCAACCCGGCCACCGGAGAGGTCCTGGCCGTCGGCAATCTGGCCGGGGCCGAGGACGTGGACGAGGCGGTCGCCGCCGCCCGCGCCGCCTACGCGGAGTGGTCCCGCACCACGCCCGTCGAGCGCTCCGAAGCCCTGCTGCGCTGGGTGGACCTTTGTATCCATTCGGGATTCGGATTCCAACGTGGTGACATAAGCCGATTGATAAAGTGATCGTGTGAGCAGCGAACTCGTATGGGAAAAGCGGCAGTTCGGCCACCGTGCCAGGCTGGCGCTGACGCCTGCGCAGATCCGGCTCATGGACGGCCAGGCGCACGCGGCCCGTACGATGTGGAACTGCCTGCACGACTGGTGGACGATGTTCCCCAGGGAAAAGCGTTCGCTGGCAGCTGCGGACGCCGCGATACGCCAGGCCCGCAAGGAGATCGACTGGCTTGCCGTGCTTCCCGCCCAGGCCGCGCAGGCGGTACTGAAGACGTATTTCCAGGCGTGGAAGAACTGCTGGGACGGCCGCGCCGACGCGCCGAACTTCAAGGCCCGCTTGCGGTCGGTGATGTCCGTGGACATCCCGCAGGGTCGGGACCTGAACATCACCCGCGTGCACCGCCGCTGGGGCATGGTCAACATCCCCAAGATCGGACGCGTCCGCTTCCGCTGGACGAAGGACCTTCCCGTCGGCAAGCGCACCAACACCGACAACCGCATCACCGGGGCCCGGTTGGTCAAGGACGCCCTCGGCTGGCACATCGCCTTCCGCGTCCAGGCCCTCGAGCCCAAGCCCGAGCCGCACACCGGGCCGGAGGTCGGCATCGATGTCGGCGTCACCGTCCCTCTCGCTCTCTCGGACGGGAAGACGTACGACCACGACGCATGGCTGACTGCCAAGGAACAGGCCAAGCTGCTCCGCCTGGAGCGGCGGGCCGCGCACCGCAAGACCTTCCGCAAGCCGGGCGAGCACCCCTCGAACCGTCTGCGGGCTACCTATGACCAGATCCGGACGCTTCGTGCGAGAGCCAAGCGCAGGCACCAGGACTGGCAGCACCAGACCACCACCGAGATCGCCGCAAGGTACAGCGTGATCGTGGTGGAAGATCTGACGATCACGCACATGGTCAAGAGCGCCAAGGGAACCGTGGAGAGCCCCGGGAGGAACGTCGCGCAGAAATCCGGCCTGAACCGCTCCATCAGCCAGGAGGCATGGGGCCGCACGGTCGAGCTGCTGACGTACAAGACCGCCCGAAACGGTGGCACTCTGCACGAGGTCCCTGCCCCCGGTACCTCCCAGCGCTGCTCAGCCTGCGGCTTCACCACGCCGGGCAGTCGGGAGTCCCAGGCCGTGTTCGTATGCAAGAACCCCGACTGCGGCTGGTCCGGCAACGCGGACCACAACGCGGCCCGGAACGTCTTGCACCTGTACCGGATGGGCCTCGCGCTCATCCCGGCTGCCGGGAGGGCAGTCGTTAGGCGCGCTCGTCGCGTCAAGCCCGCCACCGCAAGGTAGGTGGGAATCTCCTTCCTGAGCTTGCGAAGGGAGGAGAGCACTTCAAAAGGTCAAGTCCGAGGGCGAGTACCGCGGTGGCATCCCCTGGTACATCGAGAAGGGCCTCGGCCAGAAGTGGCTCGCGGTCATGGCCGCCGGTGTGGCGGTGCTCTGCTACACGCTGCTGATTCCCGGTGTGCAGTCCTCGACCATCGTCACCTCGCTCGACACCGCCTTCGGGGTTCCGACCTGGCTGTCCGGGCTGATCGTGGTGGTTCTTCTCGGCGTCGTCGTCTTCGGCGGTACGAAGCGCATCGCCGCGTTCGCCGAGAAGGTCGTGCCTTTCATGGCCGCCTGCTATGTGCTGCTCGCCGTCGTCGTCCTGATCGTGAACATCGGGGAGATCCCCGGCGTCGTACGGATGGTCATGGGCTCGGCCTTCGGAACCGACGCCGTCTTCGGCGGATTGATCGGTGCCGCGGTGTCCTGGGGAGTCAGGCGCTCGCTCTACTCGAACGTGGCCGGGGTCGGCGAGGGCGGCTTCGCTGCTGCCGCGGCCTCGGTCTCGCACCCGGTCAAGCAGGGCCTGGTCCAGTCGTTCTCCGTATACATCGACACCCTGCTCGTCTGTACGGCGACGGGCGTGATGATCCTGTCGACCGGGGCGTACAACATCCTGCCCGAGGGACGCGAGACCGCACTCGTCGAGAACCTGCCGGGGGTGGAGCCGGGGGCCGAGTTCACGCAGACGGCCATCGACTCGAGCTTCCCGGTGGACTTCGGCTCCGGGTTCGTCGCCGTCGCGATCTTCTTCTTCGCGTTCACCTCGCTCCTGTCGTACTTCTACTACGGCGTGACCAACGTCGTGTACCTGACCGGGAGTTCGCGGAGCGTCCCGGCCCGCATCGTGCAGGCCGTGGTGCTGCTCTCGGCCTACCTCGGCACGGTGCGTTCGACCGAACTGGTCTGGCAGCTGGGCGACATCGGGTACGGGCTCATCGCCTGGTTCAACATGATCGCCATCGCGCTGCTCCTGCCGATCGGCCTGCGCGCCCTGCGGGACTACGAACGCCAGACGAAGGCAGGGCTCGACCCGGTCTTCGACCCGGCTCGGGCCGGTATCAAGGGGGCGTCCTTCTGGGAGTCCCGAGCGGGCGTGACCCAGCCATAACGGTGCCCAGCCGTAACGGTGCTCAGCCATAACGGCGGACGGAACCCACCCGTCAGGGGCGCGTGATGCTGACGCGGTGGGTTCCGTCTGGCTCCGCCGAGGTGACCTTGATGCTGATGCCGGTGTCCTTGTCGGTGAAGGTGTCACCGGGGACGTGGGTCGCGTCGGAGAGTTCGGCGTGGACATTGGGGCGGCGGGTGCAGCCGCCGGAGTCGCGGGTGGAGTCGGCCACGGTGATCGGGCCGTGGCCGGTGTCCACGTCGGCGTCGACGCGGTAGATGAGGACGCCGGGCTTGCAGACCGCGTCGTCGTTGCCCGCGCGGGTACGGACCTCGACCGCGTAACCGGTCTTGCCGTCGATCGGGGCGAACGCGAGCTTCGTACCCCCGTTGGGCGCGGCGAGCGGGGCGAGGGCGTGTTCCGACGTGCCGGAGGACGCCGCACAGCCCACCTGCTCGTCGTCGAGCCAGCCGAGCTTCCACTTGTGCCAGGCGAGGAAGTCGTTATTGGCGCCCCAGTCCTCGCTCATGATGTCCCAGTGCCCGACCGCCCCGCCGCCGTCCGAGGTGTAGAGGTCGGGCAGGCCGAAGACATGGCCGTTCTCGTGCGGGAGTACGCGGTAGCCGGTCCGGTGGTACGAGCCCGAGCCGTCGTCCTGGCGGCTGTATACGAAGGACGCGTTCGAGACCGGAACGCCGTCCGCCGTCGGCGCCTCCTGGTTGCCCGCGAAGGTGACGGACAGGACCTGGTCCAGGGCCGAGGGCCCGGCGTTCGGCGTCATCAGGATGTTCACCAGGTCGTACGCGCGGAAGTCCACGTCCGGGTCGGCGGCCGCCACGATGTCCTCGACCAGCTCCCGGTAGCCCGGGTCGAAGGGGGCGCCGCGCTCTACGCCGTACGCCTCGAACGACTTCGGCATCCGCAGCCAGTTCTTGATCGGCGCGTCCGGGCGGTAGTCGAGGCGGCCGTAGGAGCTGGTGCGGAACCACTCCTGGGTCTGCGGGAAGAACTCCGCGAGCCGGTCGGTGGCCGAGCCCTCGCCGCGCGCGTCCGGGAAGTCGATCATGAGGTTCAGGGCCCGGATCTCGCCGGTGGAGCGGGTGTAGCCGGGAGGTGTCGGGACGCTCTCCGACATCTGGACGCTCAGCGCCCCGTTGATCATGCAGGGGGCCAGGGCCGTGGAGCGGTCGAGCGGGGCCGGGCCCGCGGCCTGCGGGCCTGCGGTGAGTCCCCCCGTGCTGGCCGTGGCCGCCCCGGCGAGCACGAGTGCCGCGAGGGCGGCGAGCACCGGGCGCCGCGGCCCGGGTCCGGGGCGACAGGACCTGGATATCCAGCGGCTCGACAGCTGCATGCGCGCCTGCCCTTCGGTCCGCGGCAGCCGCCCGTCCTGGCTGCGCCCTTGTCGATCACCCTCGGCCGGAGACTGCGCGGGCGCGCGCTGGGTGCGGCCGATCGTGGGGCGCCGGTGGGGTACGCAGATGGACGTGTGACGGGTGTGGCGCAGGTCTGGACGTGTGACGGGTGTGGCGCAGATCTGGACGCGTCACGGGTGTGGCGCAGGTCACCGAGGTGGCGCGAAATAAACGGGGAGCGTCTCCCCGTTTGCACGGGTGTCCTCGCGTAAACGGGGACTGAATCCCCGAATCAGCGTCCCGGAGGCCCGTCGTGGAGAGCGCCACCCAGAGCAAGCAGCACCGCGGTTCCCGGCCGCGGGCCGATGCCCTGCGCAACCGGGAGCGGATCGTCGCCGCGGCGCGCGAGATGTTCGTCGAGTCCGGCGCCGACGTTCCGCTCGACGAGGTCGCCCGCCGCGCCGGGGTCGGCAACGCCACCCTGTACCGGCACTTCCCCGACCGCGACGAGCTGGTCCGCGAGGTCGTGTGCTCCGTACTCGACCGGACCTCCGAGCGGGCCCGGCAGGCCCTCGACGCGGCGGGCGCCGCGGACGGGGACGCCTTCGAAGCCCTGCGCGCGTTCGCGCACGCCGCGGTCGAGGAGCGGATCGGCGCCCTGTGCCCCATGCTCTCCGGGACCTTCGAGGCGGACCACCCCGACCTGGTCACCGCCCGCGAGCGGCTCGCCGAGCTCCTTGACGCGCTCATGGGGCGGGCCCGCGCCGCGGGGCAGCTGCGCACGGACGTCGCCGCCGGTGACCTGATGGTGGCGCTGCACCAGCTCACCCGGCCGCTGCCCGGCGCCGGGTGCCCGAACTTCGACCAGTTCGTACGCCGCCACCTACAGGTCTTCCTCGACGGCCTCCGGGCCCCGGCACGGTCCGAACTCCCCGGCGCCGCCGCCACGTTGGCGGACCTGCGGCGGTCGGAGTGCGACGACTGACCTCAACTCCTTCTCCGTACGCAGACGACCGACCTCAGCTCCTTATCCCTGCGCAGACGACTGACCTCCGCTTTTCACCACGCACGGTCCTTTTCACCACGCACACGTCCCGAGGTGGGTACCCCCATGTCCGAAACAGCCCGGCCGGCCGACCAGGCCCTACCGGATCCCAAGCGCTGGAAGGCGCTCGTCTTCATAGCCCTGGCCCAGCTGATGGTCGTGCTCGACGCGACCATCGTGAACATCGCGCTGCCCTCCGCCCAGCAGGACCTGGGCATCTCGGACGGCAACCGGCAGTGGGTCATTACCGCGTACGCCCTCGCCTTCGGCGGACTGCTGCTCTTCGGCGGCCGGATCGCCGACCTGTGGGGGCGTAAGCGGACCTTTGTCACCGGCCTGTTCGGCTTCGCCGCCGCCTCCGCGCTCGGCGGCGCGGCCAGCGGTGAGGCGATGCTGCTCGGCGCCCGCGCGCTCCAGGGTGTCTTCGGCGCACTGCTCGCGCCCGCCGCGCTCTCGCTGCTCGCCGTGATGTTCACCGAGGCCAAGGAGCGCGCCAAGGCGTTCGGCATCTACGGTGCGATCGCCGGTGGCGGCGGTGCCGTCGGGCTGATTCTCGGCGGCTTTCTCACCGAGTACCTGGACTGGCGCTGGACGTTCTTCGTGAACATCCCGTTCGCGATCGTCGCGGCCGCGGGCGCGTACCTCGTGATCCGCGAGCCCGCCGGTGCCCGTAACCGCTCGCCGCTCGACATCCCGGGCGTCGTCCTGTCCACGCTCGGCCTCGTGGCCCTGGTGTACGGCTTCACGCGCGCCGAGTCCGACGGCTGGACGGACGGCGTGACGCTCGGCATGTTCGTCGCGTCGGCCGTGCTGCTCGCCGCGTTCGTGGCGGTCGAGGCCCGGGTCAAGGCGCCGCTGCTTCCGCTGCGCGTCCTGACCGACCGCAACCGCGGTGGCGTCTATCTGTCGCTCGGTCTCGCCGTCATCGCGATGTTCGGGCTCTTCCTGTTCCTCACGTACTACCTGCAGATCGTGAAGGGCTACTCGCCGGTGCAGACCGGCTTCGCGTTCCTGCCGATGATCGTCGGCATGATCACGGGCTCCACGCAGATCGGCGCCCGCCTGATGACCCGGGTGCCGCCGCGGCTGCTCATGGGCCCCGGCTTCCTGGCCGCGGCGACCGGGATGCTGCTCCTGACCCAGCTGGAGATCGGCACGTCGTACGCCGGTCTGATCCTGCCCGCGCAGCTCCTGCTCGGCCTCGGCATGGGTACGGCCTTCATGCCCGCCATGTCCATGGCCACGTATGGGGTCGAGCCGCGGGACGCCGGGGTCGCCTCGGCGATGGTCAACACCTCGCAGCAGGTCGGCGGCGCTATCGGCACCGCGCTGCTCAACACCATCGCCGCCTCGGCCACCACGGCGTACCTGACCGACCACGCGGCGCAGGCCGCGGGCGGTGCGGGCGCGCGGAAGCTGCTCCAGGCACAGGCCATGGTGGAGGGCTACACCAGCGCGATCTGGTGGGCCGTCGGGATCCTGGTCCTGTCCTCGGTGATCGCGACGACGCTGGTGACGACCGGGCGCCAGGGCGGCGGCGCCGCGCCGGTCGCCAAGGGTGACGGCGACGCGGGGCACGCGGAGGCGGAGGTGGCCGTTCCGGTCGTGGCCCACTGACCGCTGAAGCGTGGCCCACTGACCACTGAAGTAGGGGCGCCCCACAAGAACCGCGATGACCGCCCCTACTGAAGTACGGACGGAATCAACCTGAAGTACGGACGGAATCAGCGGAGCCACGGCAGGTCCGCGCCCGCCTCCTTCGGCTGCAGTCCCTCGGCGACGATCTGCATGATCTCGCCGAGGGACCGCTGCTGTTCGGGGGTGAGCCGGTCGAAGAGGGCCTGGCGTACGGCGGCCACATGGCCCGGTGCGGACTCCTTCAGGACGGCGTAGCCCTCGTCCGTGAGGACGGCGTTCTGGCCGCGCTTGTCCGAGGGGCAGTCCTCACGGCGCACCCAGCCGCTCTTCTCCAGGCGCGCGATGGCGTGCGAGAGCCGGGAGCGGGTGATCTTGGCGTGCCGTGCGAGGTCGGTCATCCGCATGCTCCGGAGCGGGGCCTGCGAGAGCTGTACGAGCAGCCCGTAGTAGATGTGCGGCATCTTCGCGTCGCGCTGCAACTGCCGGTCCAGATGGTCCTCGAGGAGCGTCGTGGCGTGCATATACGCCCGCCATATGCGCTGTTCCTCGTCGTTGAGCCAGCGCGGTTCCTCGTGGTGCTTGGTCATGACACCTACGGTACGAGGCGCTTCTCGTACCAGGCCACGTCCCAGTACCGCCCGAATTTCCGCCCCACCTCGTGGTACGTACCAACATGGGCGAAGCCGAAGCGCTCGTGCAGCCGCGCCGAGGCGGCGTTCGGCAGGGCTATTCCGGCGTACGCGCGGTGCACGTCCTCGTCCGCGAGGGCCTCGAAGAGCGCCTTGTAGAGCAGGGTGCCGACGCCCCGCCCGGTGGCCTCGGGGGCCAGGTAGACGGAGACCTCCACCGAGGTCGCGTACGCCGCCTTCGGGCGAAATGGGCTGCTGGTGGCATAACCGAGCACCCCGGAAGCGTTGGACTGATGCGCAACCAGGAGCCGGTGCGGACCGTCTTCAGGATGGGAGTGCAGCCACGGAAGGCGCTCCTGAGGCCCGAAGGGCTCCGTGTCGAATGTGATGGCCGTCTCACGGACGTAGTGGTTGTAGAGCTCCGTGAGCGGGGTGAGGTCGTCCTCCGTACCGGGCCTGACCTGCACCTCTCCGGGGTCCTGCGGCATCTCGCCTCCTAGGTGGCGGCACAGGGTACTGCAAGGTCAGGAAAAATGTTGAGCGGCTTGGGAATTCTGTCCGGATTCCAGTCGTTGTGTTCATCGAATGCAGGGCGTAAGCCCCGCACCGCCCCGCTGATGTCTTCGCAAGGGAGCACGCATGGCAACCCGTGCCGTCGCCCGTAAGTCCGCCGCCGGCGAGACCGACGCGGCAAACGGTGTTCGCGCCACTGGCGGCGAGATCGCCGATCGCGACCTGGTCGGCATGTACCTGGACGAGATCGCCCGTACGCCGCTGCTCGATGCAGCCAGAGAGGTAGAGCTCTCCCAGACCATCGAGGCGGGCGTGTACGCGGGCAAGATCCTCGCCGGTGAGGTCGATGAGCAGAGCCAGGTGGCCAAGGGGGCCGCCCGTGAGGAGCTCGAGGCCCTGGTCGCCGAGAGCGAGCGGGCCAAGGACATCTTCATCCGCTCCAACCTTCGCCTCGTCGTCGCGGTCGCCCGCCGCTACCCGCGCAGCGGCCTGCCGCTCCTCGACCTGATCCAGGAGGGCAACGCGGGCCTGGTGCGCGCGGTCGAGAAGTTCGACTACCGCAAGGGCTTCAAGTTCTCGACGTACGCGACCTGGTGGATCCGTCAGGCCATCACCCGCTCCATAGCCGACCAGTCCCGCACCATCCGCCTCCCCGTCCACCTCGTCGAGGAGCTCGGCCGAATCCGGCGCGTGCAGCGGGAGTTCAACCGTGAGCACGGCCGCGAGCCGGAGCACACCGAGATCGCCGCGGAGCTCGACTCCACACCGGCCCGCGTCTCGGACGTGCTCGACTGGGCCCGCGACCCGGTCTCCCTGAACATGTCGGTGGACGACGACGGCGACACCCAGTTCGGCGACCTGCTCGAGGACACCTCGGCGGTCACGCCCGAGCAGTCGGTGCTCTCGCTTCTGCGGAGCGAGGAGCTCGAGGACCTGATCGGCAAGCTCGACCACCGCACGGCGTCGATCATCCGGATGCGGTACGGCATCGAGGACGGCCGCGAGCGCACGCTCACCGAGGTCGGCAAGGAGCACGGCCTCACGCGTGAGCGGATCCGCCAGATCGAGAAGCACGCGCTGCTCGAACTGAAGCGGCTCGCCCGGGACACGGGGTTCGACGCGGCGGCCTGACGCCGCCCGACGGCCCCTCGCAGACGCGGGCTCCGGTGTCTTCCCCCGGCACCGGGGCTCGCTCCGTTTTGGACGTTGCCCCGCGCCGGTGTGCCGGTCGGCTAACGTGCCGTGGCCCGTGCCAGACGCGCAGCCAACTCCCCTACGTGACCGACGAGTTCCTCCGGCCCGTGCACCGTGAAGTCCGCGTCCACCAGGGTCAGGCGGACCGCGAGCCACTCGATCGAGTCCGTCACCGTGGCGCGCAGACGGCAGCTGTCCCGGCCCTCCGGCACGGGCGTGCCGATGGCCGCGGGGATGCGGGCGGCGACGAACTCGACGGGCGCGGCGAACGAGACGTCGATGGCGTACGACGGCTGGTGCCGCCACATCGCACGGCGCGTGAACTCCGCCGCATCGCCCTCCGGCAGCTCCCGCGGCGTGAAGCGCGCACCGGTCGGGAAGGGCTCCGCGACCCGGTCCACGCGGAAGGTGCGCCAGGCCGCGCGCTCCAGGTCGTACGCCACCAAGTACCAGCGCCGCCCGGTCGATACGAGGCGGTACGGCTCCACCAGGCGACGTGACTCGGTGCCGTCACCCGAGCGGTAGTGGAAGCGGAGCTTCTCGCTCCCGCTGGCCGCCGAGGCGATCACGGTGAGCGTCTCCGGAGAGATCGTCGCACTGTCACCACCCCCGGAGAACAAGGGAGTTGTGGCGGACTGAAGCGTCATGACGCGGTGCCGGAGCCGGGACGGAAGGACCTGTTCCAGCTTGGCGAGCGCCCGTACCGATGCCTCCTCCACGCCCTCCACGGCGTGCCCGGCGCCCGCCCGCAGGCCCACCGCGATCGCCACCGCCTCCTCGTCGTCGAGGACGAGCGGCGGCATCGCCTTGCCCGCCACAAGCCGGTAGCCGCCCTCGGCGCCGAGGCTGGCCTGCACCGGATAGCCGAGCTCGCGCAGCCGCTCGATATCGCGCCGGACCGTGCGACGGGAGACGTTCAGGCGGTCGGAGAGCTCGCCGCCGGACCACTCGCGCGGGGTCTGCAGCAGCGAGAGGAGTTGCAGCAGTCGTGCCGGGGTGTCTGTCGTCATGCGGTCATCGTCCCGCGGAAAGAGGACATGTTCTGACCTACATGCCCCGTACGTTCGTCCGCATGACCACCACAGCACCCACTACGCCTACGACGGCACCGGCCGCGCCTCGAGCGACGGCCGGGGAAACCGCCGATGTCACCACCTCCGGTCCGGCCGACCGGCGCCGCTGGATCGCGCTCGCCATCGTCATGACGGCGGCCTTCATGGACCTGGTCGACGTCACCATCGTCAATATCGCGCTGCCGTCCATCCGGGCCGAACAGGGCGCCACCTTCGGGCAGATCCAGTGGATCACCGCCGGGTACGCGCTCGCGCTCGGCGCCGGGCTGATCACCGGCGGACGGCTCGGCGATATCCACGGCCGGAGGCGGATCTTCCTCATCGGCATCGGCGGCTTCACGCTCGCCTCCGCGCTCTGCGGACTCGCCGTCAACCCCGAGATGCTCGTCGCCTCACGGGTCCTTCAGGGCGGTATGGCGGCGCTGATGGTGCCGCAGGTGCTCTCGATCGTGCACGCCACCTTCCCGGCCCACGAACGCGGCAAGGTCTTCGGCCTGTTCGGCGCGGTCGTCGGCCTCGGCGCGGTCTCCGGGCCGCTGCTCGGCGCGCTCCTCACGGAGTGGGACCTGTTCGGCCTGGGCTGGCGGCCGATCTTCCTGATCAACCTGCCGGTGGGCATCGCCGGGCTGCTGCTCGGCCGCGCCTTCATCAGCGAATCCCGGGCGCCCCGGGCGCTCCGGCTCGACCTGGTCGGCGTGGTGCTCGTGGTGCTCGGGCTCCTGATGCTGCTCTATCCGCTCACGCGCGGGCGGGAGTTGGGCTGGCCGGTCTGGGGGTACGTGTCGATGGGCGGCGCCCTCGTCGTCTTCGGGGCCCTGGTGGCGTACGAGAAGAGGAAGACCCGCAAGGACGGCTCGCCGCTCGTCGAGCTCTCGCTGTTCCGGGTCAAGAGCTTCGCGGCCGGGATCGCGGTGCAGCTCACCTTCGGGCTTGTCTGCGGGATCTTCTTCCTGGTGTGGACGCTGTACATGCAGATCGGGCTCGGCTGGTCGCCGCTGCGGGCGGGGCTCACCGGGATTCCGTTCTCGCTCGGGGTGTCGGTGGCGGCGGGCGTGTCCGTGCAGAAGCTGGTGCCGTGGTTCGGCCGGAAGGTGCTTCAGGCCGGGGCCCTGACGATGGCGCTGGGTGCGCTGCTCTACCTGTGGGAGGCCGGGCGGTACGGGGCCGACATCACCTCCTGGCAGATGGTGCCGCCGCTCGCGGTGATGGGCCTGGGCATGGGGCTCATCGTGGCGCCGCTGACCGACGCGGTGCTCTCCGGGGTGCCGCGGGAGCACTCCGGTTCGGCATCCGGCCTGATCAACACGGTGATGCAGATGGGGAACGCGCTCGGGCTCGGGCTGGTGTCCGTGGTCTTCTTCGGATTCATCGACAAGCACGCCGAGCGGACGGTTCCGGGGATCGCGTACCCGGAGGGGTTCCAGCACGCGCTCGGCTGGGTCGCCGGGATCCTCGGCGGGATCTTCCTGCTGATATTCGCGCTGCCGCGGAGGGCCGGGGGCGGCACCGAATAAGCCCGTCCGGCGTTTGAGGACGAGGCCTCCCCCAAGCTCTCAGCTTCGTTCGAGCAGGGAGGTACCCCCCTGGCCGAAGCGGGGGTCTGGGGGCGGCAGCCCCCAGCTACCGCCACCGAGCCGACGGGACCTTAGCCCGTTTCTGTCTGTCTCATGCCCGAGTCTGTTTACTTCCGCGCAACACAGTCGTACCGTGGGCGCGAACCCACAGACTCGGGCGCAACACAGACAGAAACGGGGCTGAAACCACATGTACGCACCGGAGCGCCAGCAGGAGATCCTGCGGCTCGCCCGCGACAGCGGTCGCGTGGACGTGCTGTCGCTCGCCGAGGAACTTCAGGTCACGGCCGAGACCATCCGCCGCGACCTGAAGGCCCTCGACCGCGCGGGCCTGGTGCGCCGGGTGCACGGCGGCGCCATCCCGGCCGGCCGCCTCGACTTCGAGCCCGACCTCGCCGAGCGCGAGAGCACCGCGGCCGACGAGAAGGACCGCATCGCCCGCGCCGCCGTCGCCGAGCTGCCCACCGAGGGCAGCGTGATCCTCGACGCCGGTACGACGGTGGCCCGGCTCGCCGCCGCGCTGCCCCTCGAGTCCGGCATCACGGTCGTCACGCACGGCCTCGCCACCGCCGCCCGGCTCGCCGACCACCCCGGCATCCAGCTGCACCTCGTCGGCGGCCGGGTCCGGAACCGTACCCGCGCCGCCGTCGACTCCTGGTCGCTGCGGGCGTACGGTGAAATCCGAGCTGACGTGCTCTTCCTCGCCGCCAATGGCTTCTCCGTAGAGCACGGCCTGACGACTCCGGACCTCGCCGAGGCCGCCGTCAAACGCGCCACCGTCGCCGCCGCCCGCCGGGTCGTGCTGCTCGCCGATTCCTCCAAGCACGGGCAGGAGCACTTCGCCCGCTTCGGCGACCTCGCCGACGTGGACCTGCTGATCACCGACTCCGGCCTGACCAAGGCCGCGGTCGCCGCCATCGAGCGGGGCGGTACGGAGGTCGTACGCGTATGAGAGACGAAGGCCGTACGCGCATGCGCCGCACCGAACCCCCGCGGCCGGAAACCCCCCGGGCAACCGCCGCACCCACCCGTACCCCCGCACCCGCTCCTGGCACAGAGGCAGCAAGCACCCTGATGATCCTCACCGTCACCCCCAACCCGTCCCTCGACCGCACCTACGAGGTCACCTCCCTCGACCGCGGCGAGGTCGTCCGGGCCACCGCCGACCGCATGGACCCCGGTGGCAAGGGGGTCAACGTCTCCCGCGCCGTCGCCGCCGCAGGCCGCCCCACCGTCGCCGTACTGCCCCTCGGTGGCGCCCCGGGCGCGGTGGTCGCCCAGCTTCTCGGCGAGCAGGGGATCGAGGTCGCCCCGGTGCCGGTGTCCGGCCAGACCCGCTCCAATATCTCCGTCGCCGAACCGGACGGCACCCTCACGAAGATCAACGCCGCCGGTCCCGAGCTCTCCGCCGACGAGGCCGAGTCGCTGCTCGCCACCGTCAAGGAGCAGTCCGCGGGCGCCAGTTGGATCGCCTGCTGCGGCTCCCTGCCGCGCGGGCTCACCCCCTCCTGGTACGCCGACCTGGTCGCCCGCGCGCACGCCGCCGGGGCCCGGATCGCCCTCGACACCTCCGGGCCCGCGCTGCTCGCCGCGCTCCGCGAGCGCCCCGACGTCGTCAAGCCCAACGCGGAGGAGCTCGCCGAGGCCGTCGGCCGCCCCCTCGCCACCGTCGGCGACGCCGTCAAGGCGGCCGAGGAGCTGCGTGAGCTGGGCGCCTACTCGGTGCTCGCCAGCCTGGGTGCCGACGGGCAGTTGCTCGTCGACGCGTCCGGCGCGCACTTCGCGACCGCCCGGGTCGAGGCCGTACGCAGCAACGTCGGCGCCGGTGACTCCTCCCTCGCCGGCTTCCTGATCGCGGGCGGCAGCGGCCTCCAGGCGCTCGCCTCCGCCGTGGCGCATGGCGCCGCCGCGGTGCAGCTCCCCGGCAGCGTGATGCCCACGCCCGCCGACCTGAACCTGTCGGCCGTGGCGGTCACGTCCGACGTCCCCCTGGACCGCGTACTCACCGAACCGGCGGAGCCCGCGACATGAACACCCGTCCCCACCTCACCCCCGTCCCCACCTCCACAGGCGTCCCCACCCCCGCCCGTCGGGCGATACCCGCGCAAAGGAGCCCGCGATGAGCGAGATGATCACCGCGGACCTGGTCGACCTCGACCTGTCCGCCGATACGAAGGAAGCGGCGGCCCGTTCCCTGGCCGAGCGCATGGTGGCCCTGGGCCGGGTGACCGACCTGGACGGCTTCCTCGCCGACGTCGCCGCCCGCGAGGCGCAGATGCCGACCGGCCTCGACGGCGGCATTGGCATCCCGCACTGCCGCAGCGCCCACGTCACCGAGCCGACGCTCGCGTTCGGCCGGGCGGCCCAGGGCATCGACTTCGGTGCCGCGGACGGGCCCGCCGACCTGGTGTTCCTGATCGCCGCGCCTACCGGGGCGGACAGCGACCACCTGACCATCCTGTCCTCGCTCGCGCGGCAGCTGATGGACGCCGAGTTCACCGGGGCGCTGCGGTCGGTCGACGACGCGGAGCGGGCGGCCGCGCTGATCCGGGGTGACGCCGAAGAGGCGACTGAAGAGGCGGCCGACGTACGGGAGACGCCTGCGGAGGAGCCCGGCGTACCCGCGGACGAGCCCGAACCCGTCCCCGGCGGCGCCCCGTTCAAGATCGTGGCCGTCACCTCCTGCCCCACCGGCATCGCCCACACCTACATGGCCGCCGAGTCCCTGGAGAACGCGGGCCGCGCGGCCGGGGCCGAGGTGGCGGTCGAGACGCAGGGTTCCGCCGGGTTCACCCGGCTCGACCCGGCCGTGATCGCCGCCGCCGACGCCGTGATCTTCGCGCACGACGTTCCCGTACGCGACAAGGAGCGGTTCGCCGGGAAGCCCACCGTCGACGTCGGCGTGAAGGCGGGCATCAACCGGCCCGCCGAGCTGATCTCCGAGGTGCGCGGCAAGGCCGAGCGCGGCGAGATCAGCGCGCCCGCCGCGGGCGGTACGCCGGTCGAGAGGGCCGGTGACGCGGGCGACAGCTACGGCACCAAGCTGCGCAAGTGGCTGATGTCCGGCGTCAGTTACATGGTGCCGTTCGTCGCCGCGGGCGGTCTGCTCATCGCCCTCGGCTTCGCCATTGGCGGCTACGAGATCGACCAGGCCAAGTCGGTCGCCGAGCACTTCGCCTGGGCCGAGGCCACCAGCTGGGCGGCGCTGCTGTTCCAGGTCGGCGGGCTCGCCTTCTCCTTCCTGGTGCCGGTGCTCGCCGGGTACATCGCGTACGGCATGGCGGACCGGCCGGGTCTGGTGCCGGGCTTCGTCGGCGGCGCGGTCGCCGTGCAGATCGAGGCCGGGTTCCTCGGCGGTCTCGTCGCCGGTCTGATCGCCGGTGCCACGGTCATGGCGATCCAGCGGGTCAGAATCCCCGCCGTCCTGCGCGGCATCATGCCGGTGGTGGTGATTCCGCTGCTCTCCGCGGCGGTGGTCGGATTCCTGATGTTCCTGGTGGTCGGCAAGCCGATCGCCGTCCTGCAGAGCGGCCTCAGCAACTGGCTGGAGTCCCTCTCCGGCGCCAACGCGATCATCCTCGGCGTGATCCTCGGCCTGATGATGTGCTTCGACCTCGGCGGCCCGCTGAACAAGGTCGCGTACACCTTCGCCATCGGCGGCCTGGGCACGAACGCCACCGAGGGCAACCTGAAGGTCATGGCGGCCGTGATGGCGGCGGGCATGGTGCCGCCGCTGGCTATGGCGCTCGCCACGACCGTGCGCGGCAAGCTGTTCACCAAGGCCGAGCGGGAGAACGGCAAGGCGGCCTGGGTGCTCGGTGCCTCCTTCATCACCGAGGGCGCCATTCCGTTCGCGGCGGCCGACCCGCTGCGTGTCATCCCGGCCTCGATGGCGGGCGGCGCGGTCACCGGCGCCCTGTCGATGGGCTTCGGCGCGACGCTTCAGGCCCCGCACGGCGGCGCGTTCGTGGTCCCGCTGATCGGTCAGCCGCTGCTTTACCTGCTGGCGATCGCCGTCGGTACGTGTGTGACGGCGGTCCTGGTCATCCTGCTCAAGGGGATGCGTAAGCCGGTCGCGGCGGCCGAGGGCCCGGCGGCGCCCGCGGTCCCGGCCGAGCCGGTGAAGCAGCCGGTGGCTGCTGCCTGAGCTCTGAGCTCTGAGCTCTGAGCTCTGAGCTCTGAGCGCTGAGCGCTGAGTTCTGAGCTCTGTTCGGACCGGAGCCCCGTTGCCGCGTTGCGGTGGCGGGGCTCCGGCGTGGGTGATGGGCGTGCGTGCGTGACGGGTGGTGTGCGTAACGGGCGGGCGCGCGTGACGGCCATATGCGAGATGGGTCACTTCGGGACCAAAGTCCCTTTGAATCCCTGTCGTAAGTCCTGGCCCGTGTTGTCTACTGACCCGCATGTTCGATCAGATCTCGATCCTCCAGCAGATCGGCCTTGCGGTGCTCCTGGCGGCGACGGTGGTCTGGGTCGTGGGCCTGGTGCGGAGGCTGCGCAGGGACCGGTTCGAGGTGACCGTCTGGCGTGAGGCCAAGGACCTGCGCGCCCTGCCCCGGCAGCGCTCGCATCACCCTGCCGAGAGCACGGAGCTGACGGCCGCCGAGCGCGATGCCTTCGCCGGGCTCGTACGTCAGCTCACGGACGGTCGTCCGTAGGAATCACGGATGACCGATCACGGGCGGTCGTCGACAGGGGTCACCGACGGTCGCCCGTACGGATCGCCCGGCGCTCCATGGCCGCGCGGGCCGCGTCCTCGCTGAGGTAGACCTCGCACATGTGCCGCCCGTCCGGCGTGTCCGTGTGCTCGACCTCCCAGAGGCTTATCTCCCGGCCGTCGGACAGCAGAAACGCGTGCTCGTACAGGGCGAAGCCGAGCCGCCCCGGACCGGTGGACCACCCGGGGTGACCGAACGACTGGGTGATCTGGTGGGCGGCCGCCGACCGAAGGAGCGCCGCGGTCTCGGCGCCCGGCCGGTCCGGGTTCTCCGCGCGGCGCAGCAGCCGACGGGCGTGGTCGGCCGACTCCTCGGCGGCGTACGCCCGTTGGGAGGGCAGCGACGGCAGTGCCGGAAGCGCGGCGGTCGGCGGCTCGAACGGCAGCGGATCGCAGCACCCGCCCGAGCAGTGACCCCCGAACTCCCCGAACTCCGCGAACTCCCCGGTGCTCGCGCACTCCGCACACTCGGCGCAGCCGCGTCCCGCGCGCGCCGCGATCCGGGCGGCCGCGATGCGGGCCTCTTCCTCCTCCGGGTACAGCTCGTGCTGCGTCTCGTCGGCGAGGGCGGCGACGACATGGCCCTTGCCGTACGGCGCGGCGTTGTGCCGCAGCTCCCAGAGCGTGAGGGCCTCGCCGTCGGCGAGCAGGAAGGTATGGCGGTACGTCTCGCGGTGCAGGCCGCCGCTGTGGTGGGCGGAGCGCAGCGAACTGTCGTACGCCAGCGCCGTTTCGAGCCGCCGTATCGTCTCGTCGGGCAGCTCGAAGGAGTTCAGGGCGCGCCCCAGGAGCCGTTCGAGATGCTCCTCGGGAGTCTGGTACGGAACGCTCAAGGTGTCTCCCGGCGTCGCTCGCGTGCTGCATGCCACCTGGTGACCGGCATCACCTTGCTGCAAGTCACCTTGTGACCGCTCACCGTAGCCCCTCGGTCGGACATCATGTCCGGGGTTCGGGAAAACGTACGAGGGCGGTCGGGAGTTCCCGCAGGTGAGGCGCCGACCGGCCGTCAATTTGCTGCGGGAGCGGTCAACTTCGTGCGACGGGATGAAACTACCGTAGTCCTTCATGCGCGTGCCGATTCTGACCGGAGAGCTTCCTGTGGGGGATGAAGGGGGCGGGTGCCGGGGTGCCGGGGTGCGGGACGCGCGCCGTGTGCGGGACGTACGCGGTGTGTGTGGGGGGGAGGGGCGCGGTGTGGGGGAGTGCGCGTCAGCCGTAGAGCGTGGGGGAGCGCGCGTCAGCCGTAGAGCTCCCCGTACGACGGGAAGACCCCGCCCGGCGTCTCCACGGAGTCGGCGGCCGCCACCGCCTTGACGATCGCGCGGGTCACCGCGTCCGCGCCCGCCGCCAGGATCGCGTTCACCGCGAGCAGCGCCGCCGACTCGTCCTCGGGGAGCGGCCGTTCGCCGGTGGCGAGCGTGAACACTGTGTCGCCGTCGTACAGCAGATGCACCGGCCGTACGGCGCGGGCCAGGCCGTCGTGGGAGGTGCCCGCGAGCTTCTGGGCCTGGGCTCGGGTGAGCGGGGCGTCGGTGGCGACCACGGCGAGCGTGGTGTTCAGGGGGCCGGTCGCCGCGCTCTGGCGGCGGGCCGACTCCTCGCGGGCGGCGGCGAGTTCGGCCTGGGCGCGGGCGTGCGCGGCGGGGTCGGGGGGTGTCGCGCCGCCTCCCGTGTAGTACCTCCCGTACAGCACCCCCGTCTCCGGATCGACCGCTGAGCCCACCGCGTTCACGGCGGCGATGGCGGCCACGGTGTGGCCCGAGCCGAGGCGGAGGCTCGCCGTGCCGATGCCGCCCTTCATGCCGCCGACCACGGCGCCGGTGCCTGCGCCGACATTGCCCTGGGGCACTTCCACGGAGCTCGCGGCGGCGTGTTCGACGGCCTCGCGGCCGAGCGCGGTGTCCGGGCGGGACCGCCAGTCCCCGCCCCGGCCCAGGTCGAAGAGGCAGGCCGCGGGCACCACGGGGACGACCTGCCCGGCCCCGCCGACCGGTACCCCGCGCCCCTGCTCCTCCAGCCACGCCATGACGCCGGACGCCGCGTCGAGCCCGTACGCGCTGCCGCCGGTGAGGACGACGGCGTCGATGCGCTGGACCAGGTTGCGCGGGTCGAGGGCGTCCGTCTCCCGGGTGCCGGGGCCGCCGCCGCGTACGTCCACGGCCGCGACCGCACCGCCCTCCGGGGCGAGTACGACGGTGGTACCGGTGAGCCGGCCGTCCCCGGCGCGGGTGGCGTGGCCGACGCGCAGGCCGCGGACGTCGGTGAGGGAGTCGTTCGGTCCGGTGGCGGAGGGGGCCGGTCCGGCCAGAGCAGCGAGGTTCTCCATGTGCCATGCGTACCACGTGAGTTACGCGGACCGGGGCGAGTTCAGCCCTCTTGCGGGGCCCGGCCTTGGGCGGTACGGGTATGAGGGCCCGTACGACCTCGGGCGGGGCTCAGGCCTGCTGCCCGGCCTCGGCCGCCTCTCGCCGTACCATCCGTGCCGTCAGGGTCACCCCCGTCGCCACCGCCGCCGCCATCACGAGCCCGGCCGCGAGCACCGCCCAGTGCCCCGCGAACGTACAGGCAAGGACCGCCACCGCGCAGACGGGAAGCACGAGTTGCTGCGCGAGCCCCACCTTGAAGTGGCGGGAGTGCAGGCCCCACACGGTGATCAGATAGAGCGCCGCAGGGACGGTCACGGCGGCCGAGGCGGCGAGCGTGGAGATGTGCGCCTTGTGCAACGCCTCCTCGACCGCGACCTCCAGGCCCGCACCGATGGCCGCGGCCGCCGCGAAGATCAGGTAGTGGCCGTAGCCCCACAGGAAGCCCTGCTTGTTGGAGCGGAGATGGCCGTGGATCGGGACGACGAAGTAGATCCACCAGGCGGCGAAGACGATGAGCAGCCCGCCCGCGGTGATCGGCAGCAACTCGTCGAGCGCGTCGTGCTCATCGACGCCGGACTTCACGGCGACCGTGGCGGCCAGGATGGTCTCGCCGAGCACGATGATGGTGAACAGGCCGTACCGCTCGGCGATGTGGTGCGGATGCCACGCCGAGTTGAACCGGCGCTCGGCGATGACCGGCACGGAGAGCTCGGCCAGTGCCATCACCAGGAACAGCCACGGCTTCGCCCCCTCCGGCAGGAACAACAGCCCCGACCAGCCGACCTGGCAGACCAGGACCCCGGCCGCGTACGACTGGGCCATCCGCCGCTCGGCGCCACTGGCCCCGCGGGCGGCGCGCAGCCACTGCGTGACGAGCGCGAGCCGCATGACCAGATAGCCGAGCCAGACGAGCAGGAAGTCGTGCTCGTCGAAGGCGCGGGACACTCCGGCGGCGAGGATGAGCACGCCGGTGATCTGCACGAAGGTCACGACCCGGTACAGCGCGTCGTCGTTGTCGTACGCCGAGGCGAACCAGGTGAAGTTCATCCAGGCCCACCAGATGGCGAAGAACACCATCGCGTAGTTGAGCACGCCCTCGCCCGCGTGCCCCTCGGCAACGGAGTGCACCAACTGCACCCCGGCCTGCGCGACCGCCACCACGAAACACAGGTCGAAGAACAGCTCGAGCGGCGTCGCGGCCCGATGCCCCTCGCCCCGGTGCCGTGCGGTCATACGGAGCACGGGGTGCGGCGGCCGTGGCGGTCGTGGCGGCCGTGGCGAGGAGGACGCCCCGGGGGACGAGGACGACTCGGGACTTGATCCTGACGTGGAACCGGATTCATCTGGCGTGGCCATGGCCAACAGCGTGCCAGGGGCCGGGCTACGGCGCCTTCCGGAGTGGTCCAGCGGCTTGTCGTCTGTGGGGCTACGGGGAGCCGCGAGGGCGTTCTGCGGGATGTACGGGAGCACGAGCTCCCGTAAGACACGACGAGCTGTCGGCAAGGACTTACGGAAGCCCTCCCGTAGGGACCTAAGCCAGACCGTACACACGACAAACTCCCCTTATTTCTCCCGTAATTCACATTCACCCTGGATTCGTAAGGATTCCTCCTCAACGCCACCAGGAACGACGCCATGAGTCCTGCCGTACAAGAGGCGGCCGCCCCGAGCGACGTGCGGTCGTACGACCCGGCCCAGTACCGCCCCGGCCGCACCATCACCGACTGGGAGCCGGAGAACGAGCTCTTCTGGAGGTCCACCGGCAGGCGGGTCGCCACCCGCAACCTGTGGATAGCCGTCCCCGCTCTGCTCGTCGCCTTCGTGGTGTGGCAGGTGTGGAGCGTCACCGCGACCAACCTCACGGACGTCGGCTTCGGCTTCAGCACCTCGCAGCTGTTCTGGCTGACCGCGATCCCCGGGCTGACCGGCGGTACGGCCCGGATCTTCTACACCTTCCTCGGCCCGAAGATCGGCCAGCGCACTTTCACCGCGCTCTCCACGGTCGTCCTGATCGCCCCGCTGATCTGGCTGGGCCACGCCGTCCAGGACACCTCGACCTCGTTCACCGAGATGGCGATGATCGCGGCCCTGTGCGGCATCGGCGGCGCCAACTTCTCCTCCTCGCTGGCGAACATCGGCTTCTTCTTCCCGAAGAAGCTCAAGGGCAACGCGACCGGCATCAACGGCGGCCTCGGCAACCTCGGCGTCTCCGTGGTCCAGCTGCTCACCCCGATCGTGATCACCAGCTCGGTGATCGCCATCGGCTCGGGTCAGCGCAACGCCAGGACCGGAGGCGAGGTCTACCTCCAGAACGCCGCGTTCCTGTGGGTCCCGGTCCTGATCGTCCTCGCGCTGGTCGCCTGGTTCGGCCAGAACAACCTGAAGACCGCCTCCACCTCCTTCAGCCAGCAGAAGATCATCTTCCGGCGCAAGCACAACTGGCTGATGACCTGGCTCTACGTCGGCACCTTCGGCTCCTTCATCGGCTTCGCCGCAGCGCTGCCGATGCTGATCAAGACGACCTTCCCGGTCTACTCGGTCGCGACCTATGCCTGGATGGGCCCGGCCCTCGGCGCCCTGGCCCGCTGGGCCGGCGGCTGGATCGCGGACAAGCTGGGCGGCGCCCGGGTCACGATCCTGTCCTTCGTGGGCATGGCGGCCTCCATCGTCGGCGTCATCTCCTTCCTCCCCTCGGGCAGTGAATCCGGCAGCTTCTACGGCTTCTTCGCCTGCTTCCTCGCGGCGTTCTTCTTCTCCGGCATCGGCAACGGCTCGACGTTCCGGCAGATCCCGGTGATCTTCCGCAACCAGCACCTGAAGGGCCTCACCGAGGGCACCCCGGAGTACGCCAAGGCCCTGAAGCAGACCGAGATGGAGGCCGGAGCCGTCACCGGCTTCACCGCCGCCATCGCCGCGTACGGCTTCTTCTTCATCCCGGCGCTCTTCGCCAACTTCGCGGTCACCAGCGCGATGTGGGGCTTCGTCGCCTTCTACGTCAGCTGCATCGCCGTGACCTGGTGGTACTACGCCCGCAAGGGCGCCGAGTCCCCGAGCTGACACTCGCGGCAGGTCCAAAGTCCCGACCAAAACCGCAGGTCAAAGCGGAATCAGGGTTCCGGCCCGGAGGATCCCGGGCCCTCCGGTCCACATCCGGGGACCAACGCCGAGCCAAATGATCGATCGACCGCAGTGCAATGGACGAGAGCGAAGGCACAGCGACCGGAAGGTGTGCACCATGACCGCAACTCCCGCGGAGCAGACGGTGAACGGCGAAGCCTGGGGCGGCTTCAAGGGCGGGCTGTGGCGGGACGCCATCGACGTCCGCGGCTTCGTCCAGCGGAACTACACGCCGTACGAGGGCGACGGCTCCTTCCTCGCCGGTCCGACGGCGCGCACCACCGCCCTGTGGAACAAGCTCCTCGGCATGTTCCCGGAGGAGATCGAGAAGGGCATTTACGACGTCGACGTGAAGACCCCGTCGCGTATCGACGCCTTCAAGCCGGGCTACATCGACGGCACCGCCGCCGACCACCACGACCTGATCGGCGCACCCGGAGAACTACCCGCAGCTGACCATCCGGGTCTCCGGCTACGCGGTCAACTTCGTCCGCCTGACGCGCGAGCAGCAGCTGGACGTCATCAACCGCACCTTCCACGGCTCCCTCTGAGCCCCTGCCCCGCGGCCCCGGAGCCTGGCCCTCACCCCGGCCCCGGGGGCCGCGAACTCCCCCTCCGACTCCAACTCCAGCTCCAACTCCAACTCCAACTCCTTCCAGGAAAAACGGAGTTACGTCATGACCGTCCTGCTCGGCCAGAACACCCCGGCCACCGCCGCCGCCACCCCGGCCACTACCACCACCGCCGCCACCCCGGCGGCCGCCGCCACGCACCGCCCCAGCGAGGGCTCGGTCCACTCCTGGGATCTGTCGACCGGGGTCGACGGACCCGGTACCCGCTTCGTGACGTTCCTCTCCGGCTGCCCGCTGACCTGCCTGTACTGCCACAACCCCGACACCTGGACGATGCGCAACGGCAAGCGCACCTCGGCGGACGACGTGGTCAAGGAGGCCGCCAAGTACACCCGGTTCATCGCGGCCGCCCGTGGCGGAGCCACCATCAGCGGCGGTGAACCGCTCCTCCAGCCCGTCTTCGCCGGCGAGCTCCTTCACCGCTTCAAGCACGAACTCGGCCTGCACACCGCCCTGGACACCTCCGGCTTCCTCGGCACCCGTGCCACCGAAGCGCTCCTTCGCGATGTCGACCTGGTGCTCCTTGACATCAAGTCCTGGGACCGGGAGACCTACAAGAAGGTCACCGGCCGCCCGCTGCGGCCCACCCTCGACTTCGCGCACCGCCTCGCCGATCTCGGCAAGAACGTCTGGGTCCGCTTCGTGCTCGTCCCGGGCCTGACCGACGACCCCGCGAACATCGAGGGCGTCGCCGCCTTCGCGGGCTCCCTCGGCAATGTCACGCGCGTCGACGTGCTGCCGTTCCACAAGCTGGGCGAGGCCAAGTGGCAGGCCCTCGGCAAGAACTTCACGCTGCACGACACCCCGTCGCCCGCCCCCGAGCAGATCGCCGCGGCGAAGCAGATCTTCGCCGCGCACGGCCTGAAGGCGGTCTGACCGGCGGGAAAGCCGCCCCCGCCCCCCGTTCGGCCTACAGCGGCGGCGGGCCCGAAGACGCGTTCCTACCGTGACCTTGTGACCACTACCACCCGCGCGCAAGCGGCCGCAGACACCTACCGCCCCGGATCCACGATCTCCGAATGGCAGCCCGAGGACGACGCCTTCTGGAAGTCCACCGGCCGCAAAGTGGCCCAGCGGAACCTCTGGGTCTCCATCCCCGCCCTCATGCTCGGCTTCGTGGTCTGGCAGGTCTGGTCGGTCACCGCGGTCCAGCTCAACGAGGTCGGGTTCGCCCTCACCACCTCCCAGCTGTTCTGGCTGACGGCCATCCCCGGCATCACCGGCGGCACCTTCCGCATCCTCTACACGTTCATCGGGCCGAACTTCGGTGAGCGCAGGTTCACCGCGCTCTCCACGATCGTCCTGGTCGTGCCGATGCTCTGGCTGGGATTCGCGCTCCAGGACACCGGGACCCCGTACTGGGAACTCGCTCTGATCGCCGCCGTCTGCGGTATCGGCGGCGCCAATTTCTCCTCGTCGATGGCGAATATCGGCTTCTTCTTCCCCAAGCGCGAGAAGGGCAGTGCCAACGGCCTCAACGGTGGGCTCGGCAACCTCGGTGTCTCCGTGGTCCAGTTGGTCGCCCCGCTGGTCGTCACGGCCGCGGTGCTCGGCGCCCCGGCCGGTGGGCCGCAGCGCGACACGGTCAAGAACGAGGACGTCTGGCTGCAGAACGGCGCCTTTCTCTGGGTGCCGCTCCTGGTGATCATGGCGCTGCTCGCCTGGTTCCTGATGAACGACCTCAAGGTCGCCGCCGCCCCGTTCAGCCAGCAGAAGATCATCTTCCGGCGCAAGCACAACTGGCTGATGACCTGGCTCTACGTCGGCACCTTCGGCTCCTTCATCGGCTTCGCCGCGGCCCTGCCGATGCTGATGAAGAACAACTTCGCCGCCCAGGGCTACCAGGCCACCACCTACGCCTGGATCGGCCCGTTCATCGGCGCCCTCACCCGCTGGGCGGGCGGCTGGCTCTCGGACCGGATCGGCGGGGCCAGGGTGACCATGGTGTCCTTCGTGGGCATGGCCGCCTCGCTGGTCGTGGTGATCATGGCGCTGCCGCACAGCGGCGACCAGGGTTCCTTCTGGTCGTTCTACCTCGGCTTCCTCTGCGCCTTCGCCTTCTCCGGCATCGGCAACGGCTCGACCTTCCGGCAAATCCCGGTGATCTTCCGGGACTTGCACCTGAAGCGGGTGGCGGGCCAGGGCGCGCAGGCCGAGGGGGCCGCGCTCAAGCAGGCCGAGATGGAGGCCGGCGCGGTGACCGGCTTCTCCGCGGCGATCGCCGCGTACGGCTTCTTCTTCATCCCCGCGATGTTCGCGAGCATGGCCGTGATCGGTTCGCTGTGGCTGTTCGTCGGGTTCTACGCCACGTGTCTCGCCGTCTGCTGGTGGTTCTACGCCCGCAAGGGCGCCGAGGCCCCCAGCTGACCCGCCACGGGAGCCCCGGCCCTCGGCCGACCGGACCCCCGCACCGGCCGACCGGACCCCCGCGCCGGTCGGCCGATCGCCGTACCCTGGAGGCATGAGCAACACCGCCGCCCCCGCCCCCGAACCGCGAGACGCGAAGGCCGAGCCCAGGCCCCGTCCGGCTCTGCACTTCGACGATCCACTGAACGAACAGTCGGCGGACGACACGGATCGCGGGTGGGGTGAGCGGCCCAGCGCCGACGGCGACAGCGCCGACCTGGCGCGCTTCCTGGACGAGAAGCCGCCCCACCACCTCTGAGCAGCGGCCGCTACTTGCTGAGGCCACCAGCCGGGCCACCCGTCGGGCCACCCGCAGGGCCGCCGCCGGAGCCGCTCTCCGCGGCGCCCGCGCTCCCGCCGCCGCGCTGCGCGACCAGGGTGTCCCTGATCTCCTTGAGCACCTCGAGCTCGGTGACCTCGAGGGTCTCCGCTACGCCTTCCTTCGCCTTGCGGCGGTCTTCCATCCTGGCCAGGTACTTCGCCATGGGCATCACCATCAGGAAGTAAACGACGGCCGCGGTGATCACAAAGCTGAGGGTGGCGCCGAGGACCGAGCCCCACATGATCGGGATGCCCTCGACGACCTCGCCGGTCTCCGCGTCCGTCCGGCAAGGGGCCTGGAGGCACGAGGAGTACTTCTCGAGGTCCTTGGTGCCGATCGCGCCGACGAGCGGGTTGATGACGCCCTTCACCACAGCGTTCACGATGTTCGTGAACGCGGCGCCGATGACCACCGCTACGGCCAGATCGATCACGTTCCCGCGCAGCAGGAACGCCTTGAAGCCTGCCCACAAGCTGGGCTTCTTCTCCTCGCTCACCATGGAGCCCTTCTCCGTACGTGAAATTGACGGTGTTATTAGGCCCCGTTGAGCGGAACTCCGTCCAATCAGCACACACGATCAAGTGAGTTGACGGAAACATTTTGTGGCTCAACATACGATCACCGCCAACTGCCCCCGCACACCCGCGCCCGCGAGCTTCGCCGCGTCCTCGCGCGGCACGGAGAGCACGACCAACGCACCGCGTCCGCTGCCGCTGTCGCCGTCGTCGAACCCGGAGCTGAGCCCCGAGCCGCCTTCGGTATCGACGCCGGAGCTGCCCTCAGCCCCGCCCCTGCCTCCGCCTCCGGAGCCGGTGTCGGCCGCGGCCCCGGGCACCCGGGCCACCCGCGCCCCGGCCACCACCCGGGAAGCGTCGCCGCCCGACTCCGGTGCCGCGATCACATCGACCCGGTCCCCGGGCCGCAGCAGCCGCACCGTCTCGGCGTCCGCGATGCGGACCGGAGCCGTCACCAGGTCGACGGCGCCCCGCTCCGGTCCGGCCGCCCCGGACGCGGGTTCCCGTGCGTCCGCCGGGCCGACGCCGCGCAGGCCCGTCGAGGCGAGCGCCGCGGCGGCCATCGCGAGTCCCGCGGCCGTCGCCCGCCGTCTGCGCCGTACCGCGCCCGGAATGCGGTACCGCCCGCCGCGCACCCGCAGCGGAGAGAAGTGCGGCACTTCGCACGGGGGAGGAGGCACGGCCGAGGGCGCGGACGACGGCGCGGAGGGCCGTACGGGAAAGGAGTCGGAGGACATGGCAACCACCGCCTGTCGTGAGGGAGATCGGCTGAACGCACCTCACGATCCACGGTTCGCCGGAATCCCGCTCCGGCCTGTGGATGCCCGACGGGTTGTGGACAATTCCCTCACCCGAAGGGGAAGTTCCGGCCGCCCACCGCGCCTCAGCCCCCCCCCGTCAGCCCTGTCAGCCCCCTCAGTCCACCTCAGCCCTCCTCAGTTCCCCTCAGGGCAACTCGATCCCCAGATCCCACCCGTCATGCGCCCGCATGCACAGGCAGTCCCGCTCGACCGGTGCCGGCAGCGCGCGCACCGCGTCGAACAGCACCTCGCGCAGCCGCGCCACGTTCTCCCCGAACACCGTCATGACCTCCGCGTGCGAGACGCCGTCGCCGTGCTCGGCACCCGCGTCCAGGTCCGTCACCAGCGCCATCGACGTGTAGCAGAGCTCCAGTTCACGCGCGAGCACGGCCTCCGGGTGCCCGGTCATGCCGACCACCGACCAGCCCGCCGCGGCGTGCCACTGCGACTCGGCACGGGTCGAGAAGCGCGGGCCCTCGATGACGACCATGGTGCCGCCGTCCACGGGCTCCCAGTCCCGCCCACGCGCCGCCTTCAGGGCGACCCTGCGTCCTTCGGGGCAGTACGGGTCGGCGAACGTCGTGTGCACCACGTTCGGCACGCTCCCGTCGGGCAGCGGCACCCCGTCGAAGTACGTCTGGACCCGCGACTTCGTACGGTCCACCAGCTGGTCCGGCACCAGCAGCGTCCCCGGCCCGTACTCGGACCGCAGCCCGCCCACGGCGCAGGGTCCGAGGACCTGTCGTACGCCCACGGAGCGCAGCGCCCACAGATTGGCGCGGTAGTTGATGCGGTGCGGCGGCAGGTGGTGCTGCCGCCCGTGCCGGGGCAGGAAGGCGACCTTGCGTCCGGCTATGTCGCCGAAGAAGAGGGAGTCGCTCGGCGGCCCGTAGGGGGTGTCGACCCGTACCTCGGTGACGTCCTCGAGGAAGGAGTAGAAGCCCGAGCCGCCGATGACGCCGATCTCCGCGGTCCGCGCTGCCTGTTCCGCGTTCACTGCCTGCTCTTCGTTCGCCATGGCGAGCAGCGTAGAGGGCCCCGCGGTCGGATGACCGCGGGGCCCTCTAAAGAAGATGCGCGTCCGGTACGCGTCCGCTGCCGGATCAGGCGGCCGAGCTGCTGCTCGACGAGCCCCCGGAGGACGACGAGGACGAGGAAGACGTCGAGGCAGAGGAAGACGTCGAGGTGCCGGCCTTCGACGACGAGTCACTCGATGAAGACGAGCTGCCCGAGGACGATGCCGGGGAGCTGCTCGACGACGAGCCACGGCTGTCGTTGCGGTAGAAGCCGGAGCCCTTGAAGACGATGCCGACCGCCGAGAACACCTTCTTGAGGCGTCCGCTGCAGCTGGGGCACTCGGTCAGGGCGTCGTCCGTGAACTTCTGCACGGCCTCGAGGCCCTCACCGCACTCGGTGCACTGGTACTGGTAGGTCGGCACTTGCTTCCTCCTGGCACTCTCACTCGATGAGTGCTAACGACGCTCCATAGTGACCTATTCCTCGGGATCAGTCCACTGCGACGGGGACGCGGTGACCGACGCCACGTGCCACGGTCCGCCCCTGGGAGGACGGCCGGAGCCGCGAGCGCAGCGCCACCAGGGTGAGCAGCGCGAGGACCGTGCCGCCCATCGGGACCAGGAATCCGGCGCTCGCGCCGAAGGAGTCCGCGAGCCGCCCGGTGACCGTCACGGCCACTGCCTGGCCGAGCGCCACCGAGCCGGTGAGCAGGGTGAACGCCTCGGTCCGCGCGGATGCCGGGACGAGGGTCTCGACCAGCGTGAAGCCGGTGATCAGGGCGGGCGCGATGCACATGCCGACGGCCAGTCCGACCACCGCGAACAGCGCCACGGAGTGCACCATCCACAGCGTGGAGGCCATCACGGCGAGCGCGGTGTAGCCCACGAGGAGGCGGCGCCGCGGGCCGACCTTCCAGGCGATGGCGCCGCAGGCGATGCCCGCCAGCATGTTGCCGGCCGCGAAGATCCCGTACAGGAGGCCGTTCACGCCGGGCTGCCCGGCCTCTTCGGCGAAGGCGGTCAGCGCGACCTGCATGCCGCCGAAGACCGAGCCGATGCCGAGGAGGGCCACCGCGAGGGCGCGCACACCGGGCACCGAGAACGCGGAAACGTGCTCCACGCGCGCGTGCCCGTCGACCGCGCCGTGCGCCTTGGGCTGGGTGGCGCGCTGTGCGGCGAAGAGCAGGCCGCCCGCGAGGGTCAGCAGCGCCTCGGCGGCGAGGCCCGCGCCCGGGTGCAGCCAGGTGCACAGGGCGGTGGCGAGCACCGGGCCGACGACAAAGGTGAGCTCGTCCGTCACGGACTCGAAGGCCGCGGCCGTCTGCATCAGCGGCCGCTGCTCGGGCCGGTCGAGGACGGCCGCCCAGCGGGCCCGCACCATCGGCCCGACCTGCGGCACCGTGGCGCCCACGGGCACCGCCGCGACGAACAGCGCCCACAGCGGGGCGTGGGCGAGGGCGAGCACGGTGAGCAGGATCACCGAGGAGGCGTGCAGCAGGACGCCGGGGATGAGCACGGCGGACTGCCCGAAGCGGTCCGCGAGCTTGCCGCTCTGCGGGGCGCACACGGCCATGGACACACCGGCGACGGCGGCGACGGCGCCCGCGCTGCCGAACGAGCCGGTGGTGTGCTGCACGAGCAGCACGATGGACATGGTCAGCATCGCGAACGGCTGGCGTGCCGCGAAGCCCGGCAGAACAAAAGAAAGAGCGCGCGGGGTGCGCAGGAGCGCCCCGTACCCGGGGCGGGAGGTGGAGTTGACCGCGGACGCCACGGTCCTTGCCTTTCTGCTGCCTGGTGGCGGGCCCGTGTGGCGGCGCCGAGAGCTGTCCTCTTGCGCAGAAGAACGTCGGTGATACCTGGCCCACTGCGAGGGCCGCGGCCGCCGTGCGGTCGCGCCAGCTCTGCATCAGACAGAGGTGGTTCGATTCAGTGTCCATCCATCGTAAAGGTTCATGCGCTTCTACGCCTCTGAATAGGCGAAGATTCAGCCCTTGTTGCCTGTGATTTATCGGACACTGGGGCGGGCTGGGCGTACTGAAGGGGCGTACTGAAGGCGGGCGCTCTTTTACGAGGACGGTCCGTTTTCGGTCGCCTCTTACGAGGACGGCCCGTTTCCGGTCCCGAGCCATCCGGCCAGCTTGCCGCCCCGGCTGACCGCCCGGAGCCGCTGCTCCACGGCGTCCCGTACCGGGTCGGTGGCGACCACGAGGAGTTCGTCGCCGTGCCGCAGCACGGTGGTCGGCAGTGGCACGAACGAGGCGCCGTCGCGTACGACCAGGGTGACCGCGGCCCCGGCCGGAAGCCGCAGTTCCGCGATCTCGACGCCGTGCATCTTGGACTTCGGCGGGACCGGCACCGACAGGAGGTGCCCGCGCAGCCGCTCCAAGGGCGCCGACTCGATGCCCAGGTCGGCCGGGGTCTCGCCGGTCTCGCCGAGGTGCAGCGCCTTGGCGAGCCAGGGCAGCGTCGGCCCCTGGACCAGGGTGTAGACGACGACCAGCACGAAGACGATGTTGAAGATCCGCTCGCTGCCCTCGATCTCGGTGACCATCGGGATGGTCGCGAGAATGATGGGCACGGCGCCGCGGAGCCCGGCCCAGGACATCAGTGCCTGCTCGCGCCAGGGCAGCCGGAACGGCGCCAGGCTGAGCACCACGGAGAACGGCCGGGCCACCATGGTCAGGATGAGCCCGATGGCGACCGCCGGCCAGATGTCCATGAGCAGCGTGCTCGGCGCGGCGAGCAGGCCGAGCAGGACGAACATGCCGATCTGCGCGATCCAGCCGAGCCCGTCCGCGAAGCCCCGGGTGGCCGGCCAGTGCGGCAGTTTGGAGTTGCCGAGCACCATCGCGGCCAGATAGACGGCGAGGAAGCCGCTGCCGTGGGCCAGGGCCCCGGCCGCGTACGCCGAGATCGCGATGGCCATCACGGCGATCGGATAGAGGCCGGAGGCGGGCAGCGCCACATGGCGGAGCCCGAAGGCGCCGAGCCAGCCCACGGCGAGCCCCACGGCGGCGCCGATGGTGAGCTGCAGGGCGATCTCGCCGATCAGGGTGTACCAGGAGTGGATCGGTCCCGTGGTGGAGAAGGCCACTACGAGGATCACCACGGGGGCGTCGTTGAAGCCGGACTCGGCCTCCAGAACGCCTGTGACGCGCTTGGGCAGTGGCACCCTGCGGAGCACCGAGAAGACCGCCGCGGCGTCCGTGGAGGAGACGACGGCACCGATGATCAGGGACTGCTGCCAGTCCAGGCCGACCAGGTAGTGCGCACCCGCGGCCGTGACGCCCACGCTCACCGCGACGCCCACCGTCGACAGCACCGAGGCGGCCGGCAGCGCGGGTCGGATCTCCTTCCACTTGGTCCCCAGACCGCCCTCGGCCAGGATCACGACGAGGGCGGCGTAGCCGATCACCTGGGTCAGTTCGGCGTTGTCGAACTGGATGTCGCCGAAGCCGTCCTGACCCATCGCCACCCCGATACCGAGGTAGAGGAGCAGGCTGGGGAGCCCGCTGCGCGACGAGATGCGGACCGCGACCACCGCGACGAGCAGCACGACGGAGCTGAGGAGGAGGAGCTGGTTGAGCTGGTGGACAGTCAGGGGCCATTCCTTCCACGCGTAACGAAACCGGGTACTTCGTTACCTTACCTAATCGTTTACGGTTCCTTGACGCCGCCCCCCGTTCCGGACTCCCGCCCTCCGCACCGATCGATCGCCAGGCCTGCCGGATTCCCGACTCCCCGTCCGAGGCCGCTGTGCCCTGCGCCTAAGGTTGCTCCCGAACAACAGCACCGACCGCACGGCCAACAGCACCGAATGCACGGCCTGTCCGGCCGACCGCACAGCCGCTCCCGCCGCTCTAAGCCGCTCGAAAGACAGCAAGGACAGCGATGCCCGCCAACACAAGCGCCTCTTCCGGCGAGAAGCCCGGGAAGAAGAAGGGGCGACGTGCCCGCCTGATCGTGATCGCGCTGGTCCTCGCGCTCGTCGCGGGTGTGGGCTTCGGCGCGTACTGGAGCCTCAGCACCGTGCGCGCCTCCCTGCCACTGACCAAGGGATCGATCCGACTCGACGGCCTCGCGGGCCCGGTGGACGTACGCCGGGACGGCAACGGCATTCCGCAGATCTATGCCGAGTCCGACGCGGACCTGTTCATGGCGCAGGGCTTCGTGCAGGCCCAGGACCGGTTCTGGGAGATGGACGTACGGCGGCATCTGACCTCCGGTCGGCTCTCCGAGATGTTCGGCAAGGACCAGATCGAGAACGACGAATTCCTGCGCACCCTCGGCTGGCACCGGGTCGCGCAGCAGGAGTACGAATCCAAACTCTCGCCGGAGACGAAGAAGTACCTGCAGGCGTACGCCAAGGGAGTCAACGCCTATCTCGACGGCAAGAGCGGCGATGAACTGTCCGTCGAGTACGCGGCGCTCGGCTTCACCAGTGACTACGAAGTAGAGAAGTGGACCCCGGTCGACTCGGTGGCCTGGCTCAAGGCGATGGCCTGGGACCTGCGCGGCAACATGCAGGACGAAATCGACCGCTCTCTTATGTACAGCCGCCTTGGCCCCCAGCAGATCAAGGACCTGTACCCGGAGTACCCGTACGACCTGCACAAGCCGATCGTGCAGGAGGGCGCGCTCGACCCCGCCACCAAGTCGTACGACCCGGAGGGGACCGCGACGCGGACGCAGGGAACGTCCGCTGCGGGCACCGACAGCGGCAGCGCTACCGGCAATACCGGTTACAGCGGTGACGCCACAGGGGCGGGCGGCGGCGCCGGTCTCGCCGGCGGGAACACCGCGTCCGACGGCATGACCACGCAGCTCTCCGGACTCTCCAAGGTCCTCAACAAGCTTCCGGACGGCCTCGGTCCGAACGGCGACGGCATCGGCTCCAACTCCTGGGTCGTCTCCGGTAAACACACCACCAGCGGCAAGCCGCTCCTCGCCAACGACCCGCACCTGGCGCCCGAGCTGCCCTCCGTCTGGTACCAGATGGGTCTCCACTGCAGGAACGTCTCCGAGAAGTGCCGGTACGACGTCTCCGGCTACACCTTCGCCGGGATGCCGGGCGTGGTCATCGGACACAACCAGGACATTGCCTGGGGCATGACCAACCTCGGCGCCGACGTCACCGACCTCTACCTGGAGAAGATCCAGGGCGACGGCTACCTGTACGACGGCAAGGTGCAGCCGTTCAAGACCCGCAAGGAGACCATCAAGGTCGCGGGCGGCGCGGACAAGAACATCGTCGTGCGCGAGACCAACAACGGACCTCTGGTCTCCGACCGCGACAGCGAGCTGGGCAGGGTCGGCCAGGAGGCGCCCGTGGACAGCGCCGCGCCCGACCGGGCCGACGGCTACGCGGTCGCGCTGCGCTGGACCGCCCTGGACCCCGGCAAATCCATGGACGCGGTCTTCGAGCTGAACCGGGCCAAGGACTTCACCGACTTCCGCAAGGCGGCCGGACACTTCGAGGTGCCCTCGCAGAACCTGATCTACGCGGACACCAAGGGCAATATCGGCTACCAGGCACCCGGAAAGATCCCCACGCGCGCCAAGGGCCACAACGGCGCGCTCCCGGCCCCCGGCTGGGACGCCTCGTACCGCTGGACCGGCTGGATCCCGCAGACCGCGCTGCCGTACGAGTACAACCCGGAGCGCGGCTACATCGTGACCGCCAACCAGGCCGTGGTGGACGCCAAGAAGTACCCGTACAAGCTCACCGAGGACTGGGGTTACGGCGCCCGCAGCCAGCGCATCACCGACCTCATCGAGTCGAAGATCAAGAACGACGGCAAGATCTCGACCGAGGACATGCGCAAGATGCAGCTGGACAACAGCAGCGAGATCGCCAAGATGCTGACGCCCAAGCTGCTCAAGATCGACGTCTCGGACCCGTACGTCCGTGAGGCGCAGAAGCTCCTCGAGGGCTGGGACTACACCCAGGACGCCGACTCGGCCGCGGCCGCGTACTTCAACGCGGTCTGGCGGAACATCCTCAAGCTCGCCTTCGGCAACAAGCTGCCCAAGGAGCTGCGGGTCGACGGCTCCTGCATCAGCGTCCCGCCCGCCGACAAGACCGGGCCGGTCGACGACCCCGACGCGCGGGTGCGCGAGTGCGGCGAGCGCGCTCCGGACCTGGCCCAGCCGGACGGCGGCGACCGCTGGTTCGAGGTGGTGCGCAGCATCCTCGACGACGAGGACAACGAGTGGTGGCAGTCGCCGTCCACGCGGCTCGACTCCGAGACCAAGACCCGCGACCAGCTCTTCGCGCGCGCCATGGAGGACGCCCGCTGGGAGCTGACCGCCAAGCTCGGCAAGGACGTCGACACCTGGAGCTGGGGCCGCCTGCACCGGCTGACCCTGAAGAACCAGACCCTCGGCACCGACGGCCCCGGCTTCATGCAGTGGCTGCTCAACCGCGGCCCCTGGGATCTGGGCGGCGGCGAGGCCGCGGTCAACGCCACCGGCTGGAACGCGGCGGGCGGCTACGACGTGATCTGGGTGCCGTCGATGCGGATGGTGGTGAACCTCAAGGACTTCGACAAGTCCAAGTGGATCAACCTGACCGGCGCCTCGGGCCACTCCGCCAGTGATTACTACATCGACCAGACCGAGAAGTGGGTGGACGGCGAACTGCTCGACTGGTCCTACTCGGAGAAGGCGGTCGAGGACGGCACCGAGAACCATCTGGTGCTCAGGCCGTAGGCCTTTTCGGCCGCCCCTCCGGGGGCGGCCGAAAGCGGCTGTCAGGCCGTGAACCTGCGGACCCCGCTCGGGGTCACCACCGCGTGCACGGGGTGGTCGTGCGGCTCCTCCGGGACCCGCGCGACCACCTCGTTCTCGTAGAGGAGCACGATCAGCGGCGGATGCGCCCGCGCGCGTGCGAGCCGCGCGAGGACCCGGTCGTACGAGCCGCCGCCGCGCCCCAGACGCATCCCCCGCCCGTCCACGGCGAGCCCCGGCAGCAGCACCGCGTCCGCCTCCAGAACGGCCTCGGGCCCGAGCCGCGCACCATCCGGCTCGAGGAGCCCGCGTCCGGCGCGCACCAGGTGCTCCGCGCCGTCGTACGCGCCCCAGTCCAGGTCGTTATCGGGCAGCAGCACCGGCAGCAACACCCGCACCCCGCGCGCGTGCAGGGCGTCGAGCAGCACGCGCGTGCCGGGCTCCGGGCCGACCGACACATACGCGGCCACGGTCCGCGCGCGGGCCAGCTCCGCAAGCCCGAGAGCCTGCTCGGCGAGTACCGCCGCCGTCTCCTGGACGTCATCCGGAGTCAACCGGCGCCTCATCTCCAGGAGTTCTCCGCGCAAGGTCGCCTTGTCAGCCTTGCCGCTCGAGTCAGCATCCACAGCCAGCTCACAAACCTCTCTAAGCGTGCGTAATGGGTCTCAATTAACCGGACCCACATCTTCCGCACATAGACACCGGTTACGCTGCAGGGCATGACTGAGTCGCACCCTACGATCACCAAGGCTGTCATCCCGGCCGCGGGCCTCGGCACACGCTTCCTCCCGGCCACCAAGGCCACGCCGAAGGAGATGCTGCCGGTCGTCGACAAACCGGCGATCCAGTACGTGGTCGAGGAGGCCGTCGCCGCGGGCCTGTCGGACGTCCTCATGGTCACGGGCCGCAACAAGCGCCCCCTCGAGGACCACTTCGACCGGAACTACGAGCTGGAGGAAGCCCTCGCCAAGAAGGGCGACCAGAACCGGCTCGCCAAGGTCCAGGAGTCCAGCGACCTGGCGACCATGCACTACGTCCGCCAGGGCGACCCCAGGGGCCTCGGCCACGCCGTCCTGTGCGCGGCCCCGCACGTCGGCAACGAGCCCTTCGCGGTCCTCCTCGGCGACGACCTGATCGACGCCCGCGACCCGCTCCTTCAGCGCATGACCGAGATCCAGGCCCGCGAGGGCGGCAGCGTCATCGCGCTCATGGAGGTCGATCCGGCGCAGATCCACATGTACGGCTGCGCGGCCGTCGAGCCCACGAACGAGGGCGACGTCGTCAAGGTGACCGGCCTGGTCGAGAAGCCGGAGCCGGTGGACGCCCCCAGCAACCTCGCGGTCATCGGCCGGTACGTCCTCGACCCCGCCGTCTTCGACGTCCTGCGCAAGACCGAGCCGGGCCGCGGCGGCGAGATCCAGCTCACCGACGCCCTGCAGCAGCTCGCCGCCGAGGAGAAGCTCGGCGGCCCGGTGCACGGCGTGGTCTTCAAGGGCCGCCGCTATGACACCGGTGACCGTGGCGACTACCTGCGTGCCATTGTCAGACTCGCGTGCGAACGTGAAGACCTGGGCCCGGACTTCCGGACCTGGCTTCGCCGTTACGTCACCGAGGAGATGTAGCACTTGAGCAGCAGCACGACGGCCACCGCCACCGACCCGACCCACATCTGGTCGGTGGACGAGCACTTGGACGACATTCTCGGCGCGGTCCACCCGCTCGAGCCGATCGAGCTGCAGCTGCTCGACGCCCAGGGCTGCGTCCTGGTCGAGGACATCACGGTGCCCGTCTCGCTGCCGCCCTTCGACAACAGCTCGATGGACGGGTACGCGGTCCGTACCGCCGATGTCGCGGGCGCCACCGAGGAGTTCCCCGCCGTCCTCGAGGTCATCGGGGACGTCGCGGCGGGCTCCCCCGGTGACCTGACCGTCGGCCCGGGCCAGGCCGCCCGCATCATGACCGGCGCTCCGCTGCCGCCCGGCGCCGAGGCCGTCGTACCCGTCGAGTGGACCGATGGCGGACTCGGCGAGGGCGCCGCCGGAACCATGGCCCCGCACAGCGCCGCCCCCGAGGGCGCCACCGGCGAGGTCCGCGTGCACCGCCCCGCCGAGGCCCGGGCGCACGTACGCGCGCGGGGCAGCGACGTCAAGGCCGGTGAGCGCGCCCTGGCCGCGGGCACCGTCCTCGGCCCGCCGCAGATCGGTCTCCTTGCCGCGATCGGCCGCGGCACCGTCCGGGTGCGCCCGCGCCCGCGCGTGGTCGTCCTGTCCACCGGCAGCGAACTCACCCAGCCCGGCGAGGAGTTGACCGAGGGCCGCATCTACGACTCCAACAGCTTCGCGCTCACCGCCGCCGCGCGGGACGCGGGCGCGATCGCCTACCGTGTGGGCGCCGTCGCCGACGACGCCGAGACGCTCCGGGCCACCATCGAGGACCAGCTGATCCGCGCCGACCTCCTGGTCACCTCGGGCGGCGTCAGCGTGGGCGCGTACGACGTGGTGAAGGAGACCCTGCAACACGCCGGGGAGTGGTCCGGCGACGGCAGCGGCGGCAGCGGCGTCGAGTTCCGCAAGCTCGCCATGCAGCCCGGCAAGCCGCAGGGCTTCGGCGCCATCGGCCCCGACCACACCCCGCTGCTCGCCCTGCCCGGCAACCCGGTCAGCTCGTACGTCTCCTTCGAGCTGTTCGTCCGCCCCGCCATCCGCGCCCTGATGGGCCTCAAGGACGTCAGCCGCCCCACCACGAGCGCCGAGCTGCGCGCCGACCGGCCGCTGTCCTCCCCGAAGGGGAAGCGCCAGTTCCTGCGCGGGACGTACGCACAGGGGACGGTCACTCCCGTAGGGGGCGCCGGTTCCCACCTCATCGCCGCCCTGGCCCGGGCCAACGCCCTGATCGTCGTCCCGGAGGAGACCACGGAGGTCGCCCCCGGCGCCGCCGTGGACGTGATCCTCCTCGGGTGAACCCGCCCCGGTACGGGTACCGTGTCTGCCCACACGAGACAGGCCCCACCGGGCCCGACGGGGAGCGCAGGCAGATGAGCACGCACGAGCGACTGACGCACATCGACGAGGCGGGCGCGGCCCGCATGGTCGACGTATCCGAGAAGGACGTGACCGCGCGCACCGCCCGCGCGAGCGGCCGCGTCCTCGTCTCGCCCCGCGTGGTCGAGCTGCTCCGCGGCGAGGGCGTACCCAAGGGCGATGCCCTCGCCACCGCGCGCATCGCGGGCATCATGGGAGCCAAGCGCACCCCCGACCTGATCCCGCTCTGCCACCCGTTGTCAGTGTCGGGTGTCAAGCTTGATCTGTCGGTCGCCGACGACGCCGTCGAGATCCTCGCCACCGTGAAGACCACCGACCGCACCGGGGTCGAAATGGAGGCCCTGACCGCCGTCTCGGTCGCGGCCCTCACGGTGGTCGACATGGTCAAGGCGGTCGACAAGGGCGCGGTCATCACGGACGTCCGCGTCGAGGAGAAGACGGGCGGCAAGTCCGGGAAGTGGAGCCGGTCGTGAAGGCACTCGTCGTCACCGCGTCCAACCGCGCGGCGGCCGGGGTGTACGAAGACAAGGGCGGCCCGATCCTCGCCGAGGGCCTGCGCGGCCTGGGCTTCGAGGTCGAGGGCCCGCAGGTCGTGCCCGACGGCGACCCGGTCGAGGCGGCGCTGCGCGCGGGCGTCGAGGCCGGGTACGACGTCATCCTCACCACCGGCGGCACCGGCCTGACCCCCACCGACCGCACCCCGGAGGCCACCGCGGCCGTCCTCGACCGCGAGGTGCCGGGAATCGCCGAGGCCATCCGGGCGTTCGGCCGGGACAAGGTGCCCGCCGCCGCGCTCTCCCGCGGCCTCGCCGGACTCGCCGACCGCACTCTGATCGTGAACCTGCCGGGCTCGTCCGGCGGCGTCCGGGACGGCCTCGCCGTACTGGAAGGAATCCTGGTCCACGCGGTCGAGCAGATCCACGGCGGCGATCACCCAAGACCGGACAGCGGATCCCACGGGAGCGAGAGCTGAACCTAACCTCCTGGCCCGTCGTGCTGGCGGACGGCGATATCGTCCTCCGCCCCATAAAGCTGCGCGATCAGCGCGCCTGGCGTGAGGTCAACCGGCGCAACCGCGACTGGCTGCGCCCCTGGGAGGCGACCATTCCGCCGCCGGGCCCCAGCGGTCCGGTGGTGCACCGCCCGACGTACCGGCAGATGGTCCGTCATCTGCGCGCCGAGGCCAACGCGGGCCGGATGCTGCCCTTCGTCATCGAGTACCGGGGGCGCCTGGTCGGCCAGTTGACGGTCGCGGGAATCACCTGGGGCTCGATGTGCTCGGGCCATATCGGCTACTGGGTGGACGAGTCGGTGGCGGGCCGCGGCGTGATGCCGACCGCGGTGGCGCTCGCCGTGGACCACTGCTTCCGTACGGTCGGACTGCACCGCATCGAGGTCTGCATTCGCCCCGAGAACATGCCGAGCCGTCGGGTCGTGGAGAAACTCGGATTCCGCGAGGAGGGCCTTCGCCCACGCTATCTCCACATTGACGGCGGCTGGCGGGACCATCTCGTCTTCGCGCTCACCGCGGAAGAGGCCCCGGAAGGGTTGCTGAACCGCTGGCACCGGTCACGACCTCGAAACACCGAAATAAAATAAGTGTTCGAAAAAAGCCGGTAGTTGACCGCGAATATGGCATCGCGGGGCGCCAATCGAAGGCTGCTGATCGCATCAGTCACAAAAAAGTTTCGAGATATCAGCCAGATCGTGCGACACACCGGGCCAATTGGCAGATGGCCTCACGCAAACCCCTCTACCGTGTGAGGTGTGAGCAGCAGCGGCCTCATCTACGCAGTCATCGTCGGGGCCTGGGCCGCCTACTTGGTGCCGATGTGGCTCCGTAGGCAGGACGAGCTCAATGAAGCTCGTCCGACGGAACGCTTCAGCACCGCCATCCGGCTGCTTTCCGGACGGGCGGGGATGGAGCGCCGGTACGCCAAGGGCCTGCGGACGCGGACCGAGGGGGAGGAACCCTCGGCCGAAGCCGACCCGGACGCTGTCACGGAAGCCCTCACGGGCGCCGTCGACGTCCGGGCCTTTGCCGTGCCTCCGGACACTCCGGACGCTCCGGACGTTGAAGGCGCAGCGCCCCCGCACGGCAGCAAGCGCTCCGGGCGGCAGGAGCAGCGGGAGCGGTCCGGCGCCGAGGAGCGGGCGGAGCGGCGCGCCGTTGCCGAGGCCGCGGCGCGCGCCCGGCGCTCCAAGGTGCTCGCCCGGCGCCGCCGCACCACGGTGATCCTCTTCCTCGCCTTCACGCTCGGCTCGGTCGTCGCCGCCGTGGGCGGGCTCGCCTTCCTGTGGGCCCCGGCCGTGCCCGCCGTACTGCTCAGCGCGTACATCGCGCATCTGCGCGCCCAGGAGCGTCGCCGCTACACGTACACGATGGACCGCCGCCGCGCCGAGGCCGCGGCGAAGCGGCTGCGCGAGCGGCGCCCCGGCGAGCGGCGCTCCGCGGGTGCGGCCGCCGGTGAGCGGTACGACCGGCAGGCCGGGGAGGGGGGCGACGAGGGGTACGCAGGGCAGCCGGAGCCCTCCGGCCCCGGGGTCTCCTCGCTCGCCGCCGACCGGCGTGCCCTGGTCGAGCAGACCGACCACGCGGAGTGGGTCGACCAGCAGCGCGAGCGGGAGCGGGGTGCGGCCCGCGGCGACAGCTGGGAGCCGGTGCCGGTCCCGCTGCCGACCTACGTCACCGCACCGGTCGCCCCGCGCGCCAGCGGCAGCGTCGACCTCGGCGCCCCGGACACGTGGAGCTCGGCCCGGTCCAGCGCGGCGGAGCCGACGAAGGGCGCGCGGGACGCTGCCGCCCGCGGCGCCGCTGCCCGTGACAGCCGTGACAGCCGTGACAGCCGTGACAGCCGTGACAGCCGTGACAGCCGTGACAGCCGCGACGCCCGTGGTGGCGGCAAGGCGGCACAGGGCGGCGCAACCGGCGCCGCGGAGGACCCGTCCGGCCAGGGCGCCGAGGGTGCCGAGGGCGCCGAGGGTGGCGCGGAGCGCCGGGCTTCCGGCTCCACCGGGTCGGCTTCCGGGCGCCGGGCCGGTGCGCGGCGTCGGCGGGATCGTGGCCGTACCCCGCTGTTCGACCAGTACGCGGACGGTGACCGGCCCCGGGCTGCCAACGAGTGAACGCCGGTAGCTGACCAGCGGGGAACGGATTTCCAAGCACCCCGACGGGGGTGCTAAGGTTTCTCTCGTTGCAAGGGCCTGTGGCGCAGTCCGGTAGCGCACCTCGTTCGCATCGAGGGGGCCAGGGGTTCAAATCCCCTCAGGTCCACTTGCAAAGGAGATCCCGTCCGATCGAAAGATCGGGCGGGATCTTCGTCGTTTCCGGGGCCTTCTGCTGTGTGGGGTGGGTCGAACGGCCCGGGTGGGGTGGGCCGAAGGGCTGATACGGGGTGGGCGGGTGCCTGGCTACCTTTGAGGGATGCTGTGCCGCTTCCGTCCGGTTGTCGCCGTCTGTGGTGCCGTGCTGCTCGTCGCGGTGCTCGCGGGCTGTGCCGAGCCTCGGGGGCTGTATGTGCAGGGGCCCAGGGTCACGCCCTCGCAGGTGACCGGGCCCGTGTATGTGGCCGACTCGATGGGGCAGCCGTTGCGGCGGCCGACCTCGATCGGGCTCACCGAGTTCGTCTCGCTCTCCGAGCTGCGCTGGGGGGACTGGGGCGGGGCGACGGCGCGGGCCTCCGGGAAGCTGAGCGGCAGTTGGTGTCTGCCGGGGTGTGACGACAAGCCGTACGACGTGACCGTGACGCTCAGCGGGCTCGAGAAGCAGGAGCGGGTCGCCTACTACCGGCGGGCCACGGTCGAACCGGGACCCCATGAGGAGCTGCCGAAGGAGGCCGTGCGGGTGCAGCTTCAGGGGATCCGGCTGACGGTGCCGACGTTCTGAGCCGGTGTCGTTCTCCGTCGGCGTGCTGAGCCGGTTGCGTTGTGAGTTGGTGTTCTGAGAGGCCCATGGGACTGCGTACGAAGATCGGGATCGCCATCGCGGGTACCGCCGCCGTGGTGTCCGTGGTGATGGGGCTGCTCGTGCACCACCGGAGCGTGGACGCGCAGTTCGAGGGCGCCGTGGGGCAGATCGGGGACCGGCTGCAGACCGCCGTGCAGGATCACGCGGCCGGGGTCGATGCCGCGTCGAGCCTGGTCAACCCGCCGGATCTGCCCAAGTCGTTGGGCGAGGCGGTGGAGCAGGGGCAGTGGGGGGTGTATCTGGAGCAGGACTCCACCGGGATGCCGTGGCTGTGGGCGGCGAGCAAGGACGGTGACGATGTCGTCGCGCTGCGGCGGCCGTATCAGCGCGAGGTCGCGACCGTACGGGATCTGGACCGGGTGCTCTGGATGGCCGGGGGCATCGGGACGGCCCTGGCCGTGGTGGCCGGGCTGCTCGTCGCCACACGGCTCGGGCGACGGCTCACCGCCTCGGCGGATACGGCGCAGCGGATCGCGGACGGGGATCTGACGGCACGGCTTCCGCTGCACGGCAAGGACGAGATCACCCGGCTGACCACGGCCGTGAACACCATGGCCGACGCGCTCGCCGCGCGGCTCCAGGCCGAGCGCGAGGTGACCGCGAACATCGCACACGAGCTGCGGACGCCGGTGGCCGGGATGGTGACCGCCGCAGGGCTGCTGCCTCCTGGCCGCCCCTCGGAGTTGGTGCGGGGCAGTGCGCAGCGGTTGCGGGAGCTGGTGGATGACGTGATCGAGGTGGCGCGGCTCGATGTCTCGGCGGAGCAGGCGGAGGCGGAGGTGTGCGGGCTCGGGGCGCTGGTGCGGAATGCGGCCGCGGCCGGTGCCGCCGGTGCCGCCGGGGCGGACGGGATGAACGGGACGAACAGAATAAACGGGGCGGACGGTGTGATGGTGACCGTGGTGCGGGATGCCGAGGTCGAGACCGATCCGCGGCGGGTGGAGCGGGTGGTGGCCAACCTGGTGAGCAATGCGCTGCGGCATGGGGCCGTGCCGGTGTCCGTGGAGGTCTCGGACGGGGTCGTACGGGTGCGGGACTGCGGGCCCGGGTTTCCGGAGGCTGTGCTTACGGGTGGGCCGCAGCGGTTCCGTACGGGGGAGCGGGACAAGGGGCTCGGTCTTGGGCTGACCATTGCGCAGGGGCAGGCGCGGGTGCTCGGCGCGCGGCTGCGGTTCGAGAATCCCTCCGGGGGCGGGGCGTTGGCGGTTCTTGATCTGAGGGGGTCCGTGCGGGCATAGGCCTGAGCCGTCCGCAGGGGCGTCCGGCGACGGGGGCTGTGCCCACCCTTCCCCAAGCTCTCAACTTCGTTCGAGCAGGGGAGACCCCACTCGCCCTGCGGAACGACTGCCCACAGCGGTAAGACTCAGAGAGGCTTCGCCAGGCAGCGGCTCTCTTCGTGGAAGCGGTAGTACCCGAACTTCGCGCACGGCTCGTAGCCCGCCGATGCGTACAAGGCCAGGGCCTCCGGCTGCCTGGTGCCGGTCTCCAGGACCATGCGGGTGCGGCCAGCAGCACGCGCGTCCTCCTCCAGGAGGACCAGGATGCGGCGGGCCAGGCCCGTCCCGCGGGCCTCGGGGACCACGTACATGCGCTTGAGTTCGGCGTCGCCGTCGGCGTACCCCTCGTCGTTTTCGTCCTGCGTGCGCCAGCCGCCGGTGGCGACGGGGCGGTCGTGGGCGTCGTACGCGACGAGGAAGAGGCCGCGTGGGGGTGTGAACATCGCCGGGTCGAGCGGGGTGGCGTCGCCTTCCGGGTCGCCGTAGCGCGCCGCGTACTCGAGCAGGACCTGGGTGCTGAGCTTCACAGCGTCGGGGTGGTCGTAGGCGACCGGTCGTATGTCCATAGGAATCCAGTGTGCCGGTACGGTGTCGGGGTGCTGACTGTGACCTCTGTGAATGTGAATGGGCTGCGCGCCGCCGCCAAGAAGGGCTTCGTCGAGTGGCTGGCCGCGACCGACGCCGACGCCATCTGTCTCCAGGAGGTGCGGGCCGAGCCGCAGCAGCTGCCGGACGGGGTCGGGCAGCCCGAGGGATGGCACGTCGTGCACGCACCCGCCGAGGCCAAGGGCCGTGCCGGGGTGTCGCTCTACACCCGCCGCGAGCCGGACGCGGTGCGGATCGGCTTCGGGTCGGAGGAGTTCGACGCCAGCGGGCGGTACGTCGAGGCGGACCTGCCCGGTGTCACGGTCGCGAGCCTGTATCTGCCCTCGGGCGAGGTCGGCACCGAGCGGCAGGACCAGAAGGAACGGTTCATGGCCGAGTTCCTGCCGTATCTGAAGGAGCTGAAGGCGCGGGCCGCCGCGGACGGGCGCGAGGTCGTGGTCTGCGGTGACTGGAACATCGCGCACCGCGAGGCCGACCTGAAGAACTGGAAGGGCAACAAGAAGAACGCCGGGTTCCTGCCCGAGGAGCGGGCCTGGCTGAGCGAGGTCTTCGAGGAGTACGTCGACGTGGTGCGGGCGCTGCACGCGGACGACGACGCCGGGCCGTACTCGTGGTGGTCGTACCGCGGGCGGGCCTTCGACAACGACTCCGGCTGGCGCATTGACCTTATTGTCAGTTCGCCCGGCCTGGCAACGAAGGCCGTCAAGGCGTACGTGGAGAAGGCCGCCAGCCATGCGGAGCGGTGGAGTGATCACGCACCGGTCACGGCCGTGTTCGACGTGTAGCTAAGGCGCGTTCGGAGGCCCGAAGATGAAGCAAGGTCCCTGCTTCTTTCAACAACTTCCCTAAGAGATCCATCAAGGAAGTTGTTCGAAGAAGCAGGGACCTTGCTTCACGGCATGGGGGCGGTCCGGTCCGTCGAGCCGTCCTAGCGCCGTCGCTCGGCGGACCGGGGTCTATGCGGCCAGACCTTGCCCGGCGGGACCAGCCACTCCGTGCCCCCGCCCTCGGGGCGCAAGAACGCCGTGGGGCGTTTGCGGCGCTTCCCCGGAAGGTCGGACGGGTCCTCGTAGTCCCGGATCACGTCGCGCAGGACGCCAATGCGTCCGGCATCGTCCACGACGCGCTGGCCGATGTACGCACGCGTGATCACTTCGTGGCTCCCGGACAACTGTCGGCGTGGCGGTAGATCACGACGGGTGGTCCCGAGGGAGGCTCCAACGTGCCTCGGTGTACGGGCTCCAGTCTCTTGATCGGCTGCATGCAGGCGGAGCACTGGTTTCCCTGGGGCGCGTACGTGACGTACTCCCAGCGCCCTGCGATCGTCTCTGCTTTGGTCGTGTTGGCCATCACATCGTCGCCGTCCCCTCGTTTCTCACTGGCGTGATCGTCCCGTGGGCCGCTGGGACGGAGGAACCTCGTACGTTTCCCACTTCGGGACGTCCCGCAGGGGGTAGAACGTCCCTCAAGGGTGTCCGGGAGAGGGGAGGCGCGGACCGTGCCGAATGAGCGTCTGCGGGCCGTCATGGCCTCTGGTGGGTGGACCCACGCGGGTCTGGCCGATGCGGCGGGCGTCGACCCCAAGTCGGTTGAACGGTGGGTCAATCTGGGCCGGACTCCGAGGCGGGCGACGGCCCTCAAGGCCGCTGAGGCGCTGGGGGAGGACGTGCACGCGCTGTGGCCGTCTCTGCGCCAAGCACGGGCCGCGCGAGCGGTGAGCCCCGAACTTGTAGCGCTGTACGGCCAGCGGGCCGACCTGCCAGTGTCGGTCTTCGTGGAACTCCTCGCGCAGGCCCGCCAGCGGATCGATGTGCTGGTGTACGCGGCCGTGTTCCTGCACGAGGCGTACCCCAGGCTCAATGACCTGCTACGGGAGCGCGCTGCCGACGGGTGCGCGGTTCGCATTGCCGTGGGCGACGCGGAGAGCCCCAACGTCCAACAGCGTGGCCAGGAGGAGCGGTTCGGGCATGGCATCGAGTCACGTTGTCGGCTGGCCCTCCTGCACTACCAGCCTCTGGCGGGCGTCCCCGGGATCGAGCTGCGGACGCATGGGACGACGCTCTACAACAGCGTGTATCGCGCGGACGATCAGATGTTGGTCAATGCCCATGTGTGGGGTGCGAACGCCTACGGTGCGCCCGTGTGGCATCTGCGCCGGAACGTTGATGGGGGCATGTTCGACACCTACGCGGCGAGCTTCAGCGTCGTGTGGGAGGTCGCCCGACCCGTGGAAGGGTGAGCCCATGGCCCGCACCGAGTACTACGACGACCCGAACGCGCCGGAGCCCAACAGCCTGGTGGTGGCGGCCTCCGCCGTGGTCACCGATGGCCAGGGGCGCATCCTGCTCCAAAGGCGCCGTGACAACGACCTCTGGGCACTCCCGGGCGGCGGGATGGACATGGGGGACTCGCTGCCCGGCACGGCCGTCCGGGAGGTCAAGGAGGAGACGGGCCTGGACGTGGAGGTCACCGGCCTTGTCGGCACGTACACGGACCCTCGGCACATCATCGCTTACAGCGACGGAGAGGTGCGCCGACAGTTCAACGTGTGCTTCACGGCGCGGGTCGTCGGCGGGGAGTTGGCCATCTCGGACGAGAGCACTGAACTCCGCTTCGTGGAGCCTGCGGAACTGGACTCCCTGCCTATGCACCACACGCAGAGGCTGAGGCTTTGGCACTACATGGAAGATCGGGACGCTCCTTACCTGGGGTAGTCGAACTGAGCAGCAAGCTGGTGAGGACTTACGTCACATGCCAAACACAGGTGAGACCTTCGAGAGTTACGTTCAATTTATCTACGAGACTCTGCTGGGCGCCCAGGGGAAGAATATCTCGGTCTCCAGGAGGGCGACCGTCTTCGATAATCACGGAAACTCCTACAACATCGATGTTTTCTATGAATTTGATGTGGCGGGAGTGCATCATCGGGTTGCAATTGAGTGTAAGGACACTCGTCGGCCGGTGGAGCGTGATGATGCGATTGCTTTCGTGGGAAAAATTCGCGACCTGCCGAGCACTATCGGAATCTTCATCTCGAAGAGTGGATTTCAACCTGCTGCAAAGAAGTATCTTAAAGATCACGGGGTCGTGCACTACAGCGGGGGTGACTTGCCGCACCTCGGGAGTGTCATTGCGTCCATGATCTCGCCGATTGCCATGCCTGATGAGTCAGCTGTCGGTCAACCCTTCTGGACTCTGATGCGGCAAGAAGAAGGGCACACCACGGGTGTTTGGTGCCTTCTGCAGGAACCTGGTAGTGATCGCCAGGGCGGGGTGCACGCGAAGGGGGGAAATCCTGCTGGAGCATTCCCGCTGTTTTTCTCGAAGCCGCAGGCCGAGTTGTTCTGGAAGCTCTACTACGGCGAGTCTCCGGAAGTTTGTGTTCGGGGTATTGAGCAGCCTGCGTTGAGGTTCCTCATGCTCATGGCTGACAGTGAAGGGCGCCAGTTCGCGATTTGTCAGCCATTTGATGATGAGGAGGGTCGACCTAAGATGATCTGTCAGGGGTGGACCGCTAGAGAGCTTGCTCGTGAATACTCGATGGTCGACATTTCTGCGAAGTTTGAAGGGGAGACCCATAAGGGTGGCCGCAGTCGTAAGTTTGGCGCCTCCAGGAGGCGTGGCAGATAGTCAGGTGGTTGAACCTAGCGCCCGGTAGAGCGTCGCGCGGCTCACTCCAAGGGCCTTGGCTATGGCCGTGACGCTCTCGCCCTTGGCCTTGCGGGCCTTGGCGGCGGCGAGCTTGTCGGCGTCCATGACAGCCGGCCGCCCTCCCGTACGGCCCTGCGCCTTGGCGGCCTCAAGACCGGCGCGGGTCCGGTCCTTGATGAGTGACCGCTCGAACTCCGCCATGGCGCCGACCACTTGCAGCATGAGACGTCCGTCCGGGGTGTTCGGGTCGATGCTCGCCAGTGCGCCTGTCAGGACCTTGAAGCCGATCCCGCGTTCCTTCAGGCCGTCAACCATGGTCACCAGGTCGATCAGTGAGCGGGCGAAGCGGTCCAGCTTCCAGACGCACAGAGTGTCGCCAGGGCGGAGGTAGTCCAGTGCGGCGGCCAGCTCCGGGCGGTCGGTGGTCTTGCCGCTGGTCTTGTCCGTGAAGACCCGCGCGCAGCCCTCCTCCTGGAGCGCATCGAGCTGAAGCTGTGCTTCCTGTTCATCCGAGCTGACCCGTGCGTAGCCGATGAGGTGTCCCGTGTTCCCCGCCATGACCCAACTGTCTCATAACTCGTCTCAGAACGACAATAGGTTCGAATGGGTTGTGAGACGAGTTGTGGACACGATTTCGGTGCGTCTGGGGTGGCTGGCAAGGTGTCTCAGAAACAATCGTTTTTGGACGCCTGTCCGCTGGCTACTCTCTGCCGTCTTGCACCCTTGTGAACCCGTACAGCCTTGGAGCTGCTGAGACTCAGCGGTCCCCGGGTTCGAGCTGGAGGGGGCACTCCCCACCCCGTCCCCCATCGAGGAGGTGAAGCCAAAACCGTGCTTCGCCGTACAACTTCCCTAGGGGAAACCATAGGGAAGTTGTACGGCGAAGCACGATGCACAGCGCGGGCAACGGGACGACCCGGCGGCGACGGTTCTTGGGATCGTCGTCGTAACTTCATCAAGGCCCGCGCACGGCGCGGGCGCGCACCGTCTTCGGCGCGGCCTGCCTCCTGTCTTCGCCCCGGCTGGCCGCGCCCGGCGGCGCGCTCGCGGCTGCGGGCAGAAGGTGGAAGAACCCCGCTGTGGCTGGGGCGGTCGGCTCCACGGCTTTAGACACCATGGGGTGGGCCACGAAGATCATGGCCCCACGTCGTGCTTTACCGAGCAGGTCCACAGACCGCCCGACTCGCCGGGAGCTCGCGGCAATCACTGAGAATCTTTCGCCCTCAGCACCGCACGAGCAGCTACGAGCATGGAATGAACAGCCTCTGCACTCATGCTCAACTTGTCAGACCCGCGCCGTTGCGGAATGGAAAAGTGCGATCCAGTCACGCGTTCGGAAATTATTGCCCCCTTAACCAGGAATGGCTTAAACTCTTCAGGCTGAGGCGGAACATGAACGACCAGAAGATCTCCACCATCGACGGAGATTACCTCAATCTTTAGCCCCTCAATCGAAGGTACAACCTTCTCGTGCAGCACTTGCGCGTAAGTTTGCACCAGAATAGTGCCGGGCCTGCAGGGCGTAACCTCACTCAGAACGTCCCTCCCAACACGATCGCGCTCAGTCCCGATACCGACAACCAGAATTCCACCATCAGTCGAGTTGGCCAAGGACGTCACATCGCAGGCAAATTCATACTTCTGCGATCGCGAAGATATTCCGTAATTCTTCCGCTTCGCTTCAAGCCAGTCCGATTCCGGTTGACCCAACAGTGCCTCCGGCTTACCGGCCAGGAGCAGGGTATAAGCGCCGAGGGGTGTGTCGGGGGTCGCATCACGGTGACCCAACAACACCCGCAAGCCTTCCGAGACCTCAGCACACCGGGATACCGTCCAATCGAGCGGGGGCAGCAATTCGACCTCGATCCCCAGCGGATCAATCGGGCCGCCTCCGCAGAACCTAACGCTTTCCACACGCACAGAAAGTCGCCGAAGGTAAAGCGTCGAACGCTCCTCGAATTCCTCCAAAGTTCGGACGAATTGATGCCTGACCGAGAAGATAAAGGTCAGCTCGCCGTCCGAGTTGAGCGAGAAGTTTTCATACTGACGCGGATTCTCCTCGCGAGCGTATGCGCGAGCCCATCTATCGTGCGGCGTGGAGATAACGCAAAAATCGACGGGGTAGCCGTCGGGGTTCTTATGGCCGGTCACAATAGCGGAGTCCGTCAAGGCCTGATGAATGGAGCTGAGAGTGACGGCAGCTATGGAGTCGCGCATAAAATCGCAACCACTCCTTTCCCTGACGACTGTACCGTCCGAAATCACCACTGCCTGCAGCTCTGCATTCCAGGTCACGTCCACTGCGGCAAACTCCCCACCCACGGCAACATGCAGTATTTGCTAGTGTCGCATTCCTCGCGCTCCGCCGCCCTCCTTATTCAGTGCGCGGGAACACGGTGGACGGCTCCGTGGAACCCGACTCGTGGAGGCGTGCCGCCGCAGGACAGTGGGACATGTGGGCAGATCGCCGAGGACCCCTGGCGACCCTCTTCGTGACATACACAGCTGACATCAACAGCAGCGGACAGCAGCAATCTTGAGCGGTCCGGCTCGGAAGAGGCACCCCTGGCACGATCAGGCCGAGCACTCGTGACCATGAGCTCCTAATGCCGGTGTCAACGATTCTCCTGGCGCTGTCGGACGTTCGGGCGTGGTACCTCCACACTCCCCACGATCACCAAGACGTGGCCCGCACCTCCCCGTACAGATGCTGTCCGACTCGCGCCGGGGGCACCAGGTCAAAGGCCCACCACCTACTAGTTTTAGTAGGTGGTGGGCCTTTGACATCCATGGCTGACATCAGCGTCTATGGTCTTGACGACCGGGGCGCCTCCTGAGCAGCCGGTCCATGTGGCTCATGGCCTCACGCTGAGTGTCCTGCACGACGTGTGTTGTAGACGTCCATAGTGATGCTGATCTGGCTGTGCCTGAGGATCTCCTTGACGACGCGGGGCGCCCCCTGCCGCAGTGAGGAACGTGACCGTGCCGTGCCGCGCATCGTGGAGTCGGATCACTCGGAGGTCGGCGGACTGGGCGACGCGGGTGAAGGACCGGTAGACGTTCCGGGGCTCGACCGGGCGGCCGGTGCGGGTAGTGAAGACGTAGCCGGACTCCTGCCACCTCTCCCCCGCCTTGGCCCGGGCAGCGGCCTGTCGCATCCGGTGCCAGCGCAGTGGCGCGATTTTGAGTTCAGTAGTGCCCCTTAAGGGCCGCTTTGGCGTGTTCCGTCGGGTGGGCCACCCTGGCACGCCAACGACCCACCCACCGAAGGTGGTTCGTGGGTGGGCCGTGCGCGGGGCGGGGGCTCAGTCGGCGTCGAGTGCGGCCGTCTCCAGGGTCAGTGCCTCCGGGTTCTCCTGGCGTCCGACGTCGAAGCTCAGGCGCTTGAGTGCGCGGTCCTTCATGTCGTGTGGGCGTCCTCCACGCGTGCCCTTGGCGCATTCCACGTGTGCGCCGGCGTCCAGGAGCAGGCGGCGGCGCCCCTTCTCGTCCCGCTCCTTCCAGAGGTCCCGGTACGTCTTGCCCGTGTCTCGCTCCTCGACGCGAGGCGGTGTGGCTGGCGTTGCTTCCAGGGCTTCCGCGCGGCGCTCCAAGGCGTCCACCTGTTCCTGCCAGACCTTCCGGCCCATGGCGGACCGTCGGGTGTCCTTGGTGGCATACAGGCCGCGCAACTCCTCCTCCAGCTCTGCGAGTTCCGGACCTGGGTCGTAACCAGGGTGCGTGACCTTTTCGGTCACCTTCATGTGCCCGAAGTGGCGCAGCATCTCGCCGGCCGTCCACTCCTCCGCCCACTCCTGCTTGATGGCTGCTGGCGCCTTGCAGGTGAAGCCGCGTGCCTGGGCTCGGCAGACGTAGACTGCGTAACCGTGGGCGGGGACTCGGTACATGCGGCCTTGGCAGCCCGCGCAGTGGAGCACCCCCAGGAGCAGCGCGCCCGTGTCCTTACGGTCGCCCCTCGGACCGCCCTCCCGGGCCTCCACCACAGATCTGATGCGGTCGCGTTCCTCACTCGTCAGGATCGGGTCGTCTGTGATCATCACGGGGTTGCCCTTGCGGTCCCGAACTGTGGCCCCGTTGTGGACCTGGTGGCCGAGCAGCGACGGGGACAGGAGCACCCGCTTGACCGTCTGGCTGACCCACTTGCGGCCCTTGGGGGTGCGGCCCTGGCGGGTGTCGTTCCAGTCCCGGGGCGTCATGACCTCCGTGGCGTTCAGGTGCGCCGCTATGGCGTTGGGGGTGTCTCCGTCCAGGAGCATGCGGATCATGGTCTCTATGGCTTCCACGCGCTCCGGGTCGGGTGCCAGCGTCCAGCCTTCCCCGCTGGCCAGTGGCATGGGCTTGTACCCGTACGGCGGCAGACCTCCGGCGTAGCGTCCTGCGGCCCGCAGGGCAGCGTTCGCGCCCGTCACGCGCTCCTTGATGGCCTGGGCCTCCATCTGGGCCGCGAACGCCAGGAGCATGATGATCAGTTCTGACATGACCGAGGTCATGTCCAGTTCCAGGGCGGTGCCTCCCGGGCCCTCCGCGAAGACGAGACGCTTGCCGTGTTGCTTCGCCCAGCGGGCCAGGTCCGCCATGTCGGCCATGGAGCGGACCGCGCGGTCCAAGCGCCACCAAATGATCACGTCGTAGTCGTCCGGGCGGGCCAGCCAGTCGCCAAGTTCCGGGCGCTGGAACGGCGTTGTCTTGCTGGCGGAGACGTCCAGGTCCTCCGCGTAGCCGACCACTTCCGCGCCCAGGCGGGACGCCGCCAGTTCACCCGCCTCTCGCTGGCGGGCCGGTGAGGTGGTCTCGTCGGTCTTCACGCTCAGGCGTATCGCTATCAGCGCGCGCAGGCCACGCGGCCCCGTGTTCTCCCCGCTCATGCGCATGATCGTCCCCCAGACAGCTAACTGTGTCTCCCCATTAATGGGCTGGCGGATCGACTACCACGTGGCGACGCCCGGGCTCGCCGAGCGGGCCGTGAAGGGGTTCGTGGAGCGGGCCGCCAGTCATGACGAGCGGTGGTCGGACCACGCGCCGGTGACCGTGGTCTACGAGCTCTGAGCCGTACGGTCACGACTCCCGGCTCAGGCGGCGGTCCAGGGCCATCGACAGTTCCGCCTCCACCACGGCCTTGGCCAGGGGGCGGAGTTTCTCCAGGGTCTCCATGGTGGCGTCCGGCTTGTGGGTGCCGATGATCGACGTGAACAACTCGGCCAGGGCGTCGGCGTGTTCGCGGACGCGGCGGCCCGCCGTCATCACCTCGGAGAGCGGGACTCCTTCGCGTACGAGCGCGACCGAGGCGTCCAGGAGGCGGCGGGAGATGTGCACGATCTCGTCGCCGTCGGTGCCGATGTAGCCGAGGTCCAGGGCGGCTTGGAGGTTTTCCGGGGTGACCTCGCCCTCGAAGTAGTCCGCGAGTTCTTCCGGTGTGAGGTGGACCGGGGTCTCCTCGGTGGGGCCGGAGGGGGCGCCGCCGGTCAGGCCGAGCAGGGCGCCGACGTCGCGGCCCGACTCGAAGGCCTCGGTCAGGTCGGCGATGGCGCTGAGCGTGTGGCCGCGTTCCAGGAGTGCGGCGATGGTGCGCAGGCGGGCCAGGTGGTGGTCGTCGTACCAGGCGAGGCGGCCCTCGCGGCGGGGTGGTGGGAGCAGCTTGCGCTCGCGGTAGAAGCGCAGGGTGCGCACGGTGATACCGGCCTTCTCGGCCAGTTCCGTCATGCGGTATTCGCGGATCGTCGGGTCTCCCGCCTTGCCTGCCATGTCCTCTGCTGAGTCTTCCGCTGCTTCGTCTGCCACGACGGGAGCCTATGCAATACCGCCGGTAACATTCCCGGTTCCAACCCCTACCCATGAGTACGACGCTGCTCTACTCTCTCCCCATTGCGCCAGTGATTACTGGCATAGTCATGAGCTTGGGGAGGCGGCGGCATGGGTGAGCACGAACCGGAGCATGTGCGCGTAGCGGTGATCGGGAGCGGCTTCGGCGGGCTCGGGGCCGCCGTGCGGCTGCGCCGCGAGGGCGTCACGGACTTCGTGATCCTGGAGCGGGCCGGTGCCGTGGGCGGCACCTGGCGGGACAACAGCTATCCGGGGTGCGCCTGTGACGTGCCCTCGCATCTGTACTCGTTCTCGTTCGCGCCCAACCCGGACTGGCCGCGCGCCTTTTCCGGGCAGGAACACATCCGTCAGTACCTGGAGCACGTCACCGACACCTTCGGGCTGCGGCCGCACATCCGGTTCGACTCCGAGGTGAAGCAACTGCGTTGGGACGCGGGCGAGCTGCGCTGGGAGCTGACGACCAGCGCCGGGTCGCTCACCGCCGACGTCGTCGTCTCCGCCACCGGGCCGCTCTCCGACCCGCAACTCCCGGACATCCAGGGCCTCGACACCTTCGAGGGCAAGATCTTCCACTCCGCGCAGTGGGACCACGACTACGACCTCACCGGCAAGCGCGTCGCCGTCATCGGCACCGGGGCGTCCGCGATCCAGATCGTCCCGTCCATACAGGCCAAGGTCGGCAAGATGACGCTGTTCCAGCGCACCCCGCCGTGGGTGATGCCGCGGGCCGACCGGAAGATCAGCGGCGTGGAGCGGTGGCTGCACCGGCAGTTGCCGTTCACCACCGCACTGCGCCGCGGCGTGCTCTGGGGCATCCGGGAGTTGCAGGTCCAGGCGTTCACCAAGCGTCCGAACGAGCTGGGCATGATCGAGGGCCTCGCCAAGGCGAACATGCGCCGCGCCATCAAGGACCCCGTCCTGCGGGACAAGTTGACCCCGGACTACCGCATCGGCTGCAAGCGCATCCTGCTCTCCAACACGTACTATCCGGCGCTCGCACAGGCCAACGTCGACGTGGTGGCGAGCGGGCTGCGCGAGGTGCGCGGCCATACGCTGATCGCCGCCGACGGGACGGAGGCCGAGGTCGACGCGATCGTCTTCGCCACCGGCTTCCACGTCACGGACATGCCGATCGCCGAACGCGTCGTCGCCGACGACGGCAGCACCCTGATGGACAGCTGGAGCGGCGGGATCAAGGCGCTGCGCGGCGCCACTGCCAGCGGGTTCCCGAACTTCATGACGGTCATCGGGCCGAACACCGGGCTCGGGAACTCCTCGATGATCCTCATGATCGAGTCCCAGCTGAACTACATGGCCGACTATCTGCGGCAGTTGGACCTCCTCGGCGGCCGGGACGGCCGGGCCGCGCTTGACGCGCGCGAGGAGGCGGTGACCGCGTGGAACCGCCGTGTCCAGGAGCGGATGGAGCGGACCGTGTGGACCACGGGCGGCTGCCAGAGCTGGTACCTGGACGCCCATGGCGTCAACACCACGCTGTGGCCGGGCACGACGACCGAGTTCCGCAATGCCACGCGCCGCGTCGACCTGGGGGAGTACGAGGTGCTGCGCCCGTCCGCCCCCGTGGTCCCGCTCCAGTCCGTACCGACGGACGCGAGCAAGGGGCGTACGAACAAGGGACGTACGAACAAGGGACGTACGAAGAAAAAAGGGGCCGTGGAGATGACATCGGAGGCAGGCGCATGAGCAGGCTGACCCGAGGCGCGTCCGGGCCCTTCGCACCGCCGCCCGCCGCGCGCGAGCTGACCGCCGTCTCCGCGGACGGGTCCCGCCTTCATGTCGAGGTGCACGGGCCTGTCGAGGACACAGCCGCGCCGGCCGTTATCCTCGCGCACGGCTGGACCTGCTCCACGGCCTTCTGGGCCGCGCAGATACGGGAGTTGGCGGCCGACCACCGCGTCATCGCGTACGACCAGCGCGGGCACGGGCGCAGCCCCGCCCCCGCCGGGCCCGCCGGGTACAGCACCCGGGCGCTCGCCGACGACCTGGAGGCGGTGCTCGCCACCGCCCTCGAGCCGGGTGAGAAGGCCGTGCTCGCCGGGCACTCCATGGGCGGCATGACGCTGATGGCCGCCGCCGCGCGCCCCAAGTTCCGCGAGCACGCGGCGGCCGCGCTGCTGTGCAGCACCGGAGCGCATGACCTGGTGGCCGAGTCGCGGGTGCTGCCGCTGCGGGCCGGGCGGCTTCGGACCCGGCTCACCCGGTCGGTGCTCGGGTCGCGGCTGCCGCTCGGGCCGGTGACTCCGGTCTCCAAGCGGATTCTGCGGTACGCGACGATGGGGCCGGGTTCCGCTCCGGCGAAGGTCGACGTGTGCGCGCGGATCGTGCACGCGTGCCCGCGGCGGGCCCGGTACGGCTGGTCGCATGTGCTCGGCGAGCTCGAACTGCTCGACGGAGTACGGGAGTTGGCGGTGCCGACCGCGGTCGTCGCCGGGACCGTGGACCGGCTCACGCCGCCGGTGCACGCCCACCGCCTGGTCGCGGAACTGCCGCACTGCGTGGGGCTCACCGAGCTCGCCGGGCTCGGCCATATGACGCCGGTGGAGGCGCCGGAGGCGGTGACCGGGCGGATCCGGGAGCTCGTCGACGCGTACGTACGGGACAGGACAGGGCACGGGCACGGGCACGGGCACGGACACGGGCACGGGCACGAGGAATCCGAGGTCGGTAAGGGAGCGGGGAGCGTATGAGCAAGGTCAGCCTGGACGGTCAGGTCGTCGTCGTCACCGGAGCGGCGCGCGGGGTGGGTGAACTGCTCGCCCGCAAGCTGTCGGCGCGGGGCGCCAAGATCGCGCTCGTCGGCCTGGAGCCGGACCTGATGAAGCAGGTCGCGGAGCGGCTGCACACCGAGAGCGACTGCTGGCACGCGGACGTCACCGACCACGAGGCGATGGCGCGGGTCGCGCAGGACGTCAAGCAGCGCTTCGGCAAGGTCGACATCGTCGTCGCCAACGCCGGGGTGGCCAGTGGCGGGCCCTTTGTGCAGTCGGATCCGGTGGCGTGGCGGCGGGTGATCGAGGTCAATCTGATCGGGTCCGCGGTGACGGCGCGGGCGTTTCTGCCGGTCCTGATGGAGAGCCGCGGGTATCTGCTGCAGATCGCCTCGCTCGCGGCGATCACGCCTGCGCCGATGATGACGGCGTACTGCGCGTCGAAGTCCGGCGTCGAGGCGTACGCGCATGCGCTGCGGGCCGAGGTCGGGTACAAGGGCGTGAAGGTCGGGGTCGGGTATCTGTCCTGGACGGATACGGACATGGTGCGGGGCGCCGACCAGGACGACGTGATGCGGGAGCTGCGGCAGCGGCTGCCGTGGCCGTCCAACAAGACGTATCCGCTGGGGCCCGCGGTGGATCGGATCGTGGCGGGGATCGAGCGGCGGTCTGCGCATGTGTATGCGCAGTGGTGGCTGCGGGGGATGCAGGGGATTCGCGGGTATCTGCCTGCGCTCATCGCTGCCGTCGGGCAGCGGGAGGTACGGAGGTTCGAGCCGAGGCTCTCCGAGGTGGGTACGGGGCTCGTGGGCGCCGGAGGCGCGGCGGACGAGGCTTCGCGGGGCTGAGGCAGGTAGTCCAAGCAGTACCAAGGGGGCGCACCCGGAGCGAGAGTGCTCCGGGTGCGCCCCCTTCGGTGCGCGTCAGACGTCGTAGTCCTGGTCGAACCGGTCCTGCTCTTCCTGGGCCAGACGTTCGGTCTCCTGCCGGTCGCGCTCGCGCTCCTGCTGCGAGCGCTCGTCGTTCTCTTTGCCCATCTTCTTCTTGGCCTGGTCGGCGAGCTGCTCGGCCTTGTCCTGGAACTGGTCCTTCATGCCCATGAGGTTTACTCCCGTTGTGGGTGAGGTGGTTGGGCCTCGATCAGCCTTGCACGGGCGGACATTCCACGCATTTCGATCATGCGCGCGGCGGCAGCTTGGGTCGACGGCGGTCGGGTACGGCCGAGTAGTCAGGCGGCACCGACGCCGGGTGTTGCTCCAGGAGGTCGAGGGCGACGTGGACCGCGTCGTCGAGTTGGGCGTGGCGGCCCTCCGCCCAGTCCAGCGGGGTGCGCAGGGCCGCGAGGTCCGGCTCCACGCCCTTGTTCTCCACCGACCAGCCGTACGCGTCGAACCACGCCGCGTTCATCGGGACCGTGATGACCGTGCCGTCGATGAGCCGGTGCCGCCCGGTCATGCCGACCACGCCGCCCCAGGTGCGCTGGCCCACCACCGGCCCCAGGCCGAGGAGTTTGAACGCCGCCGTGATCATGTCGCCGTCGGAGGAGGTCGCCTCGTCCGCGAGCGCGACCACCGGGCCCCGGGGTGCGTGCGAGGCGTACGACACCGCCTGGGCGTTGCGTGTCAGATCCCAGCCCAGGATCGTGCGGGTGAGCTTCTCCACCACCAACTCGCTGATGTGGCCGCCCGCGTTGCCGCGTACGTCGACGATCAGGGCCGGGCGGGACATCTCCATGCGCAGGTCGCGGTTGAACTGGGCCCAGCCCGAGCCGCCCATGTCCGGGATGTGTAGATAGCCGCACTTGCCGTGGCTGAGCTCGCGGACGACCGCGCGGCGCTTGGCCACCCAGTCCTGGTAGCGCAGCGGGCGTTCGTCGACCAGCGGGACCACCGCGACCCGCCGCGACCGGCCCTCACCTTCCGCCGGTTGGAACGTCAGCTCCACCGTCGAACCGCCCGAGCCCGCGAGCAGCGGATACGGGCCGGTGACCGGGTCGACCGGGCGGCCGTCGACATGGCTGAGCACCGCGCCCGCGCGGATGCCCGCACCCGCGAGCGGTGAGCGGGCCTTGGAGTCCGACGACTCGCCCGGCAGGATCCGCTTGACCAGCCAACTCCCGTCCCGGCAGACGAAGTTGGCGCCGAGCAGGCCCTGGGCGCGCTGGTAGTGCGGCGGGCCCTCGTTGCGGCGGGCCGGGGTGACGTACGCATGCGAGGTGCCCAGTTCGCCGAGGACCTCGCGGAGCAGATCCGCGAACTCGTCGGGCGCCGCGACCCGTTCGACCAGCGGACGGTACTGGTCGAGCACCGCGTCCCAGTCGATGCGGCACATCCCCGGGTCCCAGAAGTACGCGCGGATGATCCGCCCCGCCTCGTCGTACGCCTGCCGCCACTCGGCGCCCGGGTCGGCCTCGTGCAGGATGCGGCGCAGGTCGATCCAGACCGTGGAGTCGCTGTCGCCGGACTCGGTGGACGGCACCGCGCGCAGGTCGCCCTCGTCGACGACGACGAGGCGGGTGCCGTCGCCGCTGACCCCGAACCAGTCGAGGTGGTCGACGAGTTCGGTCTTCTTCGCCTTGGAGATGTTGAAGTGCTCCAGGTTCGGGCGGCCGGACACATCCGCCGGGTTGGCGAAGGTCTCACCGAGCGCCCCGGAGATCGGCCAGCGCATCCAGACCAGGCCGCCGCCGCTGACCGGGTGGAGCGACGAGTACTTGGAGGCGGCGACCGGAATCGGCGTCACCCGGTTCTCCAGGCCCTCGACCTCGACGGTGACGGCGCCCTCGCCACCGGTGTCGGCCTCCTCGGTGTCCCAGCCGCCCGCGGCGGGCCGCCCGTCCGGCGAGTACGCGAACGGGGAGGGGGTCGCGGAGGAGAGCGGCACCAGATACGGGCGGCAGCCGAGCGGGAAGGAGAGGTCGCCGGTGTGCACGTCGTACACCGGGTCGAAGCCGCGCCAGGACAGAAAGGCCAGATAGCGGCCGTCGCTGGTGAAGACCGGGTTCTCGTCCTCGAAGCGGCCGTTGGTGACGTCCACGAGGGTGCGCGTCCCCGGACCCTCGATCCGGGCCATCTTGATCGAGCGCAGCGTGCGGCCGATCCCGGGGTGCGACCAGGTCAGCCACGCCCCGTCGGGCGAGAAGGCGAGGTCGCGCACGGGGCCGTTGGTGGACCGGATCACCTCGGTGACCTCGCCGTTGGACTCCTCGGTAGCGTCGATGAGCAGCAGCCGCCCGTCGTCGGAGGCGACCGCGAGCCGCTCGCCCTCCGGGTCGGACACCATCTCCTGGACGATGCCGAGCACGCCGGAGGCGAGGCGGCGCGGCGGCCGGTCGCCGGAGGCCCGGGGCAGGTAGGCGATCTCGATGGCGTCCGCGCCCTCGGCGGAGGTGATGTACGCGACCTGGCCGCCGGAGCCGAGCATCTCCGGAAGGCGTACTCGTACGCCCGGGGTGTCGGTGATGGCGCGGGCCGGGCCGTCCCGGTGCGTGAGCCAGTACAGGCTGCCGCGCACCACGACCGCGCTGGCCCGCCCGGTCTCGTCCACGGACAGCGCGTTGATGTGGTGGGCGGCGGGCACCTGGTAGCGGCGCCGCCCGGCGCGCGGCCCGCCGAGGCGCACGTCCAGCTTGCGCGGTACGGAGTCCGGGGACAGGTCGTCGAGCAGCCATACGTCGCCCGCGCACTGGTAGACGACGCGCGCGCCGTCGGACGTGGCGTGCCGGGCGTAGAACGCGTCGTGGTCGGTGTGCCGCCGCAGGTCGGAGCCGTCCTGGGCGCAGGAGTACAGATTGCCGATGCCCTCGTGGTCGGAGAGGAACGCGATCCGCCCGGCCACGAACATCGGGCAGTGCAGGTGACCGTCGAGGTCTTCGAGGAGCCGCTTGCCGTGCAGCCAGAGGCGGCCGGTGGCGCCGCCCCGGTAGCGCTTCCAGGCGGCCGGTTCGTGCGGGGGTCTGCCGGTGAGCAGCAGGGTGCGGCGCTCGCCGTCGATGTCGGCCACGGCGATGTCGTCGACCGGGCCCCAGGGCAGCTTGCGGCCGGGGGAGCCGTCGGTCGCCACGGTGTAGGCAAACGTGTAGTACGAGAACGGCTCGCCGTAGGAGGTGACGGCGAGGATGTCGCCGTCCGGCTCCCAGCCGCACACCTTGGTGTCGGTGTTGCCCCAGTAACTGAGCCGCCGCGCGGGCCCGCCGTCGACCGGGACGACATGCACCTCCGGATCGAGGCTGCGCCAGGTGGTGAAGGCGATCTGACTCCCGTCCGGCGAGAAGCGGGGGTGTCCGACCCGGGTCCGGTCGACGGTCACCCGCCAGGCGCGCTCCGGGGTGCGGCCCTCCGGGGCGATGGGGGAGACCCAGAGATCGTCCTCGGCGGCGAAGCAGAGGAGGTCGCCGTGGAGGTGGGGGAAACGGATGTATGCGGCATCACTCACGGAACCATGCTTTTCCGGGCGGAGGGGTGCGGCAACTTGGATTCCCCGGTTTTCTTTGCCGGGTTCTTTCGGGGGCCGTCCGCGAACCGTCCGCCGTGAACGGTCAGCCGTCAGCCGTCAGTGAGGCAGGGAAGCCGCCATTCCATGCGTACGGCGCAGGAAGCGCAGCAGCGGCGAGCAGTCGAACTGGAGCACCGCCACCCCGTGGGTGGTGTGGAACTCGATCACCGTCTGGGCCCGGCCGCACGGCCAGACCCGTACGTCGCCGCTCTCGGTCGGGGCCTTGAGTCCCCGCTCCAGAACGTCGCGCTCGAAGGTCCACTCGTGCTCGCGCGGCGGGTCGGGGTAGTACTCGCGCGGGGCGCCGGGGTAACTGAGCCGCACCGTGCCGGGGGCGTCCGCCGGGTCGTAGTGCAGCGTGACCCGGACCGCTCGGGGGCCGTCCGGGGTGTCGGTGACCACATGTGCCCTCGCCAATTCATCGACGACGTCCGGCATGAGGGGGCTCCTCGTACTCGAGCGGCCTCGCGACGGCTGCCTCACGCGGCGGTCGCGATCCACGGCGCCGTTGCCGTGTTCCTCTACCAATGTCCCATATGCGGGGAGATTGGCTCCAGGGCTAGTTGTGTCCGGGGCGCTCTTGCAACCACTTCGCAAGAGGGCACTATTATCAAGCGGCTATTCAGCCGGTCCCGCGGCCGGTTGTTCAGCTGGTTATTTCGGCCGAGGCCCGCAGCAGAGGCCCGAGAGCAGGAAGAGCGGAGCCCTCATGCACGTACCCGACGGATTCATCAACGCGCCCGTCTCCGCCGCCACCGGTGTGATCGCGGCGGGCGCCGTCGCCGTGTCGCTGCGCGGCGCGCGCAAGGAACTGGACGAGCGCACGGCGCCGCTCGCCGGTCTGGTCGCGGCGTTCATCTTCGCCGTGCAGATGCTGAACTTCCCGGTCGCCGCGGGCACCAGCGGACATCTCCTCGGCGGGGCCCTCGCGGCGATACTCGTCGGCCCGTACACCGGTGTCCTCTGTATCTCCGTGGTGCTGCTCATGCAGGGCGTGCTCTTCGCGGACGGTGGCCTGACCGCGCTCGGCGTGAACATCACGAACATGGGCGTCGTCACCGTCCTCGTCGCCTACGCGATCTTCCGCGGCCTGGTGCGGGCGCTGCCGAAGAAGCGCCGCTCGGTGACCATCGCCTCGTTCGTCGCCGCGCTGGTCTCGGTGCCCGCCGCCGCGACCGCCTTCACCGGCATGTACGCACTCGGCGGCACGACGTACGTCCCCGCCGGCACCGTCTTCACGGCGATGGTCGGCGTGCACACCCTGATCGGCCTCGGCGAGGCCGCGATCACCGCCGCGACCGTCGGCGCCGTCATCGCCGTACGCCCCGACCTGGTGTACGGCGCCCGCGGCCTGACCGCACCGCTCAAGCTGCGGGTCGGCGGCGAACTGGTCGACGCGGCCCCGGCCCCGTCCGCCCGGGCCGAGGCCCCGGCGCGCTCCCCGCGCAAGGTGTGGGTGGTCGGCCTGGTCGCCTCCGTCGTCCTCGCGGGCTTCGTCAGCTTCTACGCCTCCGCGAGCCCTGACGGCCTGGAGAAGGTCGCCGCGGACAAGGGCATGGACCAGAAGGCCGAGGAGCACGCCGCCGCCGACTCCCCGCTCGCCGACTACGGCCTCTTCGGCGTCGCCGACGAGCGGCTCTCCGTCGGCCTCGCCGGGGTGATCGGCGTCGGCGCCACGGTGCTCGCGGGGACCGGGGTGTTCTGGGCGGTACGCCGTCGCCGTACCGCGCAGGACGCGGACGTTCAGGTCGAGGAAACTGTCTGACATGGGCGCGGGCCACGCCCACCGGCTCTACCGGCACGGGCACTCGCCGGTGCACGCGCTGCCGCCGCACTGCAAGCTCGCCGCCGTGCTCTGCTTCGTGGTGGTCGTGGTCTCGACCCCGCGCGAGGCGATGTGGGCCTTCGGGCTCTACGCGGTGCTGCTCGCGGCGGTGGCGTACGCGGCCCGCGTACCGCCCGGCTTTCTGCTCAAGCGACTGCTCATCGAGGTCCCGTTCGTGGCCTTCGCGGTGCTGCTGCCCTTCGTGGCGCACGGCGAGCGGGTCGACATCCTCGGCCTGTCGCTGAGCGAAGAGGGCCTGTGGGGCGCCTGGAACGTACTCGCCAAGGGCACCCTCGGCGTCGCCGCGTCCGTGCTGCTCGCCGCCACCACCGAACTGCGCGAGCTGCTGCTCGGCCTCCAGCGCCTGAAGCTGCCGCCGCTGCTCGTGCAGATCGCGTCCTTCATGATCCGGTACGGGGACGTGATCACGGACGAGATGCGGCGGATGCGGATCGCCCGCGAGTCCCGCGGCTTCGAGGCCCGTGGCCTGCGGCACTGGGGCGTGCTCGCGAAGTCGGCGGGCGCCCTGTTCATCCGCTCCTACGAGCGCGGGGAGCGGGTCCATCTGGCGATGGTCAGCCGGGGGTACGCCGGGTCGATGCCGGTGATCGACGAGGTGACGGCGTCCCGGGCCCAGTGGACATCGGCCCTGGCACTGCCGCTGTCCGCCCTGCCGGTCTGTCTGTTGGGATGGTTCCTGTGACTGTTAGCTCTGCCGCTTCTGCCGCTGCTGCCGCTCCTTCTCTTGAGGTCTCCGGCCTCGCGTACGCCTACCCCGACGGTCATCAGGCCCTGTTCGGCGTCGACTTCAGCATCGGCCGCGGGGAGCGGGTGGCGCTGCTCGGGCCCAACGGCGCGGGCAAGACCACGCTCGTGCTGCACCTCAACGGCATCCTGACGGCCGGGGCCGGGACGGTCACCGTCGCCGGGCTCCCGGTCGGCAAGCGGCACCTGGCGGAGGTGCGGCGCCGGGTCGGGATCGTCTTCCAGGACCCGGACGACCAGTTGTTCATGCCGACGGTGCGCGAGGACGTGGCCTTCGGGCCCGCGGCGGCCGGGCTGCGCGGGCCGGAGCTCGAGGCGTGCGTACGGAAGGCGCTCGAGCGCGTGGGCATGGCGGAGTACGCGGACCGGCCTCCGCACCACCTCTCCTTCGGGCAGCGGCGCCGGGTCGCCGTCGCGACGGTGCTCGCGATGGAGCCGGAGATCCTGGTCCTGGACGAGCCGTCGTCCAACCTCGACCCCGCGTCGCGGCGCGAACTCGCGGACATTTTGCGGTCGTTGGACGTGACGGTCCTGATGGTCACGCACGACCTGCCGTACGCCCTGGAGCTCTGCCCCAGGTCCCTGATCCTGAGTGAGGGCGTGATCGCGGCGGACGGGGCGACGCGGGAGATCCTGGCGGACGAGGAGCTGATGCGGGCGCACCGCTTGGAGCTCCCGTTCGGCTTCGACCCGCGGTCGGTGGCAGCCTGAGCGCTCCGCACGCCGATGGGTTTTCCCCCAGCCCCGCCCCTTCCCGAACTGGGGGCAAGCCCCCAGACCCCCCATATCCGCCCTGAACGGGCGTCGTCCTCAAACGCCGGACGGGCTGATAGGTGAGCCCCCTCCGGGTGGGTGGGGGAGGCGGGGGGGGGCGGTTCGCGCGCTCGCGGAGGCGCGGGTGGTTCCCACCCGCCCGGAGCCCCACCCACTAGGAGCCCCCGAAGCGCCGTCAGCCACGCGGCGTTAGCCGCATATCGATACCGTCGGGAAGGGGCGGGGCTGGGGAACAAAGAACCCCCGGAAGCTTGCCCGATTCGTGTGCGTTGCACCATGGAGGGTCGACCAGACGCAACGAGCAGGCAGAAAGACAGGAGTACGGGCGTGAACGTCCAAGGCACCGTGGCGCCGGGGTTCGAGCCCGTCAGAGACGCCTTCGTGCGTAACTTCACCGACCGCGGCGAGCGCGGCGCCGCCGTCACCGTCTACCGCGACGGCCGCCCGGTCGTCGACCTATGGGGCGGGAGGCGGGACGCCGACGCCGGACCGGAAGGCCGGACCTGGGCCCCGGACACCGCCCAGATCGTCCGCTCCGTCACCAAGGGCATCGCCGCCGCCGTACCGCTCCTGCTCCACCAGCGCGGCCGCCTCGACCTGGACGCCCCCGTCGGCACCTACTGGCCCGAGTACAAGGCCGCGGGCAAGGAGCGCACCCTCGTCCGCCACCTCCTGGCCCACCGCGCCGGCGTCCCAGTGCTCGACCACCCCGTTACCGCGGCCGCACTCGCCGCCGACCCCGAGGCGGGCGCCGCGGCCGTCGCCGCCCAGGCCCCGGAGTGGGAGCCCGGCACGGACCACGGCTACCACGCGCACACGTACAGCTGGCTCCTCGGCGAACTGGTCCGCCGGGTCACCGGCCGCACCATCGGGCGCTGGATCGACGAGGAGATAGCCCGCCCCCTCGGCCTCGACCTCTGGCTCGGCCTGCCCCCGCAGCACGCCGCCGACGGCCGGGTGGGCCGCGGCGGCCGCGTCGAGCCGCCGTCCGCGGCCGACGGGAGCCTGCGCCTGCGGCCCAAGCGCAACGTCGCCGCCGCGTACGCGGACCCGGAGTCCCTGACGAGCCGGGCCTTCCGGGCGCTCGAGCCCACCGACGAGAACGCGCCCGGCTACCGCGCCCTGGAGCTCGCCGCCTCCAACGGCGTCGCGACGGCCCGCTCCCTCGCCCGCTTCTACGCGGCGCTGGTCGGACCGGTGGCGGGCCAGGAGGAGCAGCAGGCAAGCCACCCCCGGCTGCTCGCCCCCGCCACCGTCACGCTCGCCCGCACCGAGGAGTCCGCGGGCCCGGACCGCGTCCTGGTGGTCAACACCCGCTTCGGCCTCGGCTACATGCTGCACGGCGCCTCGTCCCCGCTGCTCGGCCCCGGCTCCTTCGGCCACCCCGGCCGCGGCGGCCCGCTGGCCTTCGCGGACCCGGAGACCGGCATCGGCTTCGGCTACGTCACCAACGGCCTGCAGAAGGGCGTCACGGCGGACCCGAGGGCCCAGGCGCTGGTACGGGCCTTGCGGGCGGCGCTGGGTGATTCGAGCCCGTCCGGCGTTTGAGGACGAGCCCGTTCGGGGCGACGCGCTGAGCCCCGGACGACCCTCACCCCGCGTGCAACATAAGCCCGATCCCCAATGCCATAAGCGCCGCCGCCGCAATCCGAGGCGTACCGAACCGCTCCTTGAAGAACACCGCCCCGATCGCCGCCCCCACGATGATCGAGGACTCCCTCAGCGCCGCGATCGGCGCGAGCGGTGCCCGGGTCTGCGCCCACAGGACGAGGCCGTACGCCGCCACCGAGAGCACCGCGCCGAACAGGCCACGGACGGCGTACGGACGCACCAGGGAAGGCAGTTCGCGGCCGTACCGGCAGAGGGCGAACGCCGGGAGGGCGAAGCCCTCCAGGATCATCAGCCAGGCGATATAGCCGAGCGGAGTGCCGGAGGCGCGCACGCCCACACCGTCCACCACCGTGTACGCCGCGATGGCAAGCCCGGTCGCCCCGGCCGCGAGCAGCGCCGCCCACTCCGGCCGCCGCCCCGAGCCGCGGATCCCCCACAGCGCGAGGCCGAGCAGGCCCGCGCAGGCCACCGCGACGCCCGCGGTCTGCCAGGCGTCGATCCGCTCGCCGACGAAGACCGCGGCGGCGACGGTGACGACGAGTGGTGCCGTACCGCGCGCGATCGGATACATCTGCCCGAAGTCGCCGAGGTTGAACGACCGCATGAGCAGCAGCAGATAGGCCACGTGCAGCACGCCGGAGGTGGCCAGGAACGGCCAGGACCCGGCGGCGGGCAGCGGCGCGAAGCAGGCGAGCACCACACCGATGACGGCGCCGCCGCCGGAGACGAGGGCGAGGGCGATGAGCCGGTCCTTGATGTGGTGGGCTATCGCGTTCCAGCTGGCGTGCGTGACGGCGGCCAGGACGACCGCCCCGGCGACGAGCGGCGTCATCGCGTCTCGCGTACGTCCACCAAAGCGCCGCCCGCGTGCGCGACAAGCTCCTTCGGGGCGAGCGGGAACACGGTGTGCGGGGTCCCGGCCGCCGCCCAGACCACGTCGTGGTCGAGCAGGCCGCGGTCGGCCAGGACACGGGTGCGGGTGAGGTGGCCGAAGGGCGGCACCCCGCCGATCGCGTAGCCGGTGGTCCCACGCACCACGTCGGCATCGGCGCGCGTCACCTTCCCGGCGCCCAACTCCCGCCGTACGAGCTCGACATCGACCCGCGAGGAACCGTCCATCAGGACCAGGACGGGCACGCCGTCGGCCGCGAAGATCAGGGACTTGACGATCGCGCTGAGCTCGCAGCCGATCGCCTCGGCGGCCTGCGCGGCGGTCCGGGTCGCCTCCGGGAAGGCGCGGACCTGGTCGACGAGTTCGGCCAGGCCGAGCTCGTGCAGCGCGGCGACGAAGCGGGGATGGGGCTGCGGTTCCGGTGCGGTGCTCATGCGCCGCACGCTATCGGTACGTGTACGGGCCATGCGAGGGAGTTATGACCGCCCTCGCATGGCCCGTTCCGATCACGTAGCGCCGGTGCTCAGCCTGCGGAGTCCTTCAGGACCGAGCCCACCAGCGGACCGGCGGAGCTGCCGCCACGGCCGCCCTGGCGCACGACCGCGGCCGAGGCCATATCGCCGTACCAGGCGGTGAACCAGCCGTTGGGCTTCTTCTGCCCGTCGACCTCCGCGGAGCCGGTCTTGCCGCCGATGTCGCCGCTCAGCCCCGCCTTCGCCAGCGCCTCGGCGGCCGAGCCGCTCGTGGCGGTGTAGTGGAGCAGCTCCTTCAGCTGTTCGTGCGCCGACTTCGACAGCTTGCGCGGCGCGGTCGCCAGGGACCGGTCGTCCACGTCCGGCGAGACCAGATACGGCTGCCGGAACACGCCGGTCTTGGCGGTGGCGATGATCGAGGCGACGTTGAGCGGGTTCATCCGCACCCCGCCCTGACCGATCAGCGAGGCGGCCATCTGCGCGTCGGACTGCACCGGCACCGCCCCGTCGAAGGTCGAGACCCCGGACTTCCAGTCGCCGCGGCCGAGCCCGAACACGTCCCGCGCCTGTTTGGTGAGGTCGTCGTCCTTGAGCTTCGGAGCGCGGCTGATGAACGCCGTGTTGCAGGACGCCGCGAAACTGGAACGGAACGTGCCGTCCTTGATCTCGAACTTCTCGACGTTGTGGAACTTCCAGCCGCCGTACTCGTAGTACTTGGGGCACGGGTGCGGCTTGTCGATCGACGCGAGGTCCTTCTCGAGGAGCATCGACGCGGTGACGATCTTCATCGTGGAGCCGGGCGCGAGCGAGCCCTGCAGCGCCACGTTCATGCCCCGCGTATCGGAGTTCGCGACCGCCAGGATCTCCCCGGTGGACGGCTTCACGACCACGACGGAGGCCCGCTCCCGGCTCGCCACCTGCTTCTCGGCGGCGGCCTGCACGGTCGGGCTGAGCGTGGTGCGGACCGTGCCCGGGGTGCCCTCGGAGAGCGTGAGCAGGGTCTTGTCGGGCAGCGCCTTGGCGTTGTCGCCCTCCGCCCCGCTGGAGCCTGCGTTGTTCTCGTCGTGCCCCTTGGACTCCTTGCGGACGATGCGGAGTTCGAGCCCCGGGGTGCCGCCCGCCGTGTCGCCGTACTTCTCGCGCAGCGAGTCGAGCACGGTCCCGAGCGAGGGGTACTTCTTCGTGGTCAGCTCCTTGCCGTCCCGGTCGAGCGCCTTGACCGGCGGGGTGTCCGCCGCTTCGGTGCGCAGCATGTCGCCTTCGCGCAGCTCGGGGTGGACCACCGAGGGCTCCCAGTGGACCATCGGCCTGCCGGTCTTCTCGTCGCGCTGGACGGTGAGTTCGGAGTCGTACGCGAAGGGCTTGCTCTTTCCCTCGTACGAGGCAACGGCCGAGACCGAGAACGGGACCTTCTTGCCCTTCGGGGTGCCCGGATCCAGCTCCACCTCGGTGAGGTGGGCGTCCTTGCGGTACCCGGTGAGGGCGGCCCGGGCGGCCGTCTCGTCGTCGGTGTGCTCGGCGGCCGCGGCGGCGTCGCCCTTCGCCCAGGCGGCGAGGAACTCCTTGCTCGTGCCGCGGACTTCGGCGGCCGTCAGCGGCCCCCAGTCCGGCTTCTCGCCGCGCGTCGAGGCCTGCTGCTTCCTGGGGTCCGCCTCCGCGCCGTCGCCGGTCAGGGCGTACGCGGTGAACCCGGCACCGGCCGCCACCACGGCGACCGCCCCGCCGATGACCGCGGCCTTGACCTCCCTGCGCATCCCGGACAGGCCGCCGTTCGCGTTGTTGCGCCCACCCTCGACGCGTCTTCTGTTACCCACGAGTTCCTCCGCTGACTGCCCCACACTCCTTCACCAGGGCCGCACCCTATAGGGGCGGCGGGGGTCCTGGCTGCGCCCGGTTCTTCCGGGGAGCGGCTATCCGGCGAAGTCCCCCGCTACACCCGGGCGTTAGACCCAGGTGTCGAGCCACATCCGGGCTCGCCAGGAATCCACCGGAATCGGGGTTCCCGTGTAAATCGGCCAGAAATAAATGAAGTTCCAGACGATCAGGAGGACCAGGACGCCCGAGCCGACCGCGCCGATCGTGCGGCGGCGTTCCGTGGAGCCCGGGGGGCCGAGCAGAGCGCCGACCATCATCGCCAGGGCCAGGCACAGGAACGGCACGAAGACGACGGCGTAGAAGAAGAAGATCGTGCGCTCCTGGTACATGAACCAGGGCAGGTAGCCCGCCGCCACGCCGCACAGGATCGCGCCCGCCCGCCAGTCCCGGCGCAGCAGCCAGCGCCACAGCACATAGGCGAGCGCGAAGCAGGCCGCCCACCACAGGAGCGGGTTGCCGAGGGCCAGGACCTCGGCCGCGCACTTGTCCGACGTCCCCGTCGGGCAGCCGTCCTTCCCCGGCGCCGGGGACTCGTAGTAGTACGACACCGGGCGGCCCAGGACCAGCCAGCTCCACGGGTTCGAGTCGTACGTATGGCCCGAGGTCAGGCCGATGTGGAACTGGTACACCGTGTACTCGTAGTGCCACAGCGAGCGCAGCCAGTCCGGCAGGAACGTCCAGCTGCCGCCCTGGCCCTCGGCCGCCGCCCAGTTCCGCAGATAGCCCTTGTCGGAGACCAGCCAGCCGGTCCAGGAGGCCAGGTACGTCAGGAGCGCCACCGGGACCGTGGAGACGAAGGCGGGCAGCACGTCCCGCTTCAGGACCGCCACGTGCGGGCGGGACGCGCCCGCGACCCGGCGCGCGCCCACGTCCCACAGGACCGACATCAGGGCGAACGCGGCCAGGATGTACAGGCCGTTCCACTTCGTGCCGAAGGCCAGGCCCAGGCAGACCCCGGCCGCGATGCGCCAGGGGCGCCAGCCGAGGCGGAGCCGGTCGCCGACCTCCACGGACGGGCGGGTGACGCCGTCCGGGTCCGTCGGCAGGGCGGCCGCCAGGCGGGCCCGCGCCCGGTCCCGGTCGACCACCAGGCAGCCGAAGGCCGCGAGCACGAAGAACATCAGGATCAGGTCGAGCAGCGCCGTGCGGCTCATCACGAAGTGCAGGCCGTCGACCGCGAGCAGCCCGCCCGCCAGGCAGCCCAGGAACGTCGAGCGGAAGAGACGGCGGCCGATCCGGCAGAGCATCAGGACCGACAGGGTGCCGAGCACGGCCGTCATGAACCGCCAGCCGAACGGGCCGAAGCCGAACATCCACTCGCCGAGCCCGATGACCCACTTGCCGACCGGCGGATGCACCACGTACGCGGCGTCGTGACCGAGGGCGATCTGCGAGCCCTGCTCGATCACCTTGTCGTTGATGTCCTTGGGCCAGTTCACCTCGTAACCGCGGTGGATCAGCGCCCAGGCGTCCTTGGCGTAGTACGTCTCGTCGAATATGACCTTGTTCGGCGAGCCCAGGTTCCAGAACCGCAGGACGCCCGCCAGGAGCGCCACGAGGACCGGGCCCGCCCAGGCGAGCAGGCGGTTCAGGGGAGCGATCCGGCGCGGCGGCATCCCGAGCGTGGCCCACAGGCGCGGGCTCGGTCCGGTGTACGGCGGGACCAGGCGGGCTCTCACGTCGCCACCCGCGACCCCGGCCGTGCCGTAGCCGAATCGGCGCAGCCGCCGCTGCCAGCCGGGCTGCTGCGGCGGCTCGTCGGGGGCGGCGCCCCCTTGGCGGGCTTCGCTGGTGTCCGTGGCGGACGCGGGACTGGTCACGGGCGCAATGGTAGGGGGCCTCCCTTTGGCACCAGGCTTCCGTACGGTCGGCTCGGTTGCCGCACCTGGGGGCTGCGCCCCCAGACCCCCCTTCGCGCTGAACGCGCTCGTCCTCAGGCGCCGGACGGGCTGTGATGGGGGCTGCACCCCGGGCCGCTGTTGTCGCGCTGAACGCGCTCGTCCTCAAGCGCCGGACGGGCTGAATTGTGCCCTCGTCCTCAGGCGCCGGACGGGCTGGATTGGTGCCCTCGTCCTCAGGCGCCGGACGGGCTGGATGGGTGCCCCCATCCTCGGGCGCCCGTGGTGGTTGCCCCCTGCGAGGATGGACCCCGTGACACCCGTGACAGCACAACCCGGAACGCTCGTCCTCGCAGGCACCCCCATCGGGGACCCCGCCGACGCCCCGCCCCGGCTCGCCGCCGAGCTCGCGCGGGCGGACATCGTGGCGGCCGAGGACACGCGTCGCCTGCGTCGGCTCACCCAGGCTCTCGGTGTGCAGCCCGCCGGGCGGATCGTCTCCTACTTCGAGGGCAATGAGGCCGCGCGTACGCCCGAGCTGGTCGAGGCGCTCGCCGACGGTGCCCGGGTGCTCCTGGTCACCGACGCGGGCATGCCGTCCGTGTCCGACCCCGGGTACCGGCTCGTCGCGGCCGCAGTGGAGCGGGATCTGCGGGTGACCGCGGTGCCGGGGCCGTCCGCCGTGCTCACGGCGCTCGCGCTGTCCGGGCTGCCGGTCGACCGGTTCTGCTTCGAGGGGTTTCTGCCGCGCAAGGCGGGCGAGCGGCTCGGTCGGCTCCGCGAGGTCGCGGACGAGCGGCGCACCCTCGTCTACTTCGAGGCCCCGCACCGCCTGGACGCCACCCTCGCCGCGATGGCCGAGGCCTTCGGCGCCGAGCGGCGCGCCGCCGTCTGCCGGGAGCTGACCAAGACGTACGAGGAGGTCAAGCGCGGCACCTTGGGCGAGCTTGCCGCCTGGGCCGCCGAAGGCGTACGCGGGGAGATCACCGTCGTCGTCGCGGGTGCGGAGGAGAGCACTGCCGAGCTCGATGCGGAGGAGCTGGTGCGCCGGGTCCGGGTGCGCGAGGAGGCGGGGGAGCGGCGCAAGGAGGCGATCGCCGCGGTCGCGCAGGCGGCGGGCCTGCCCAAGCGGGAGGTCTTCGACGCCGTCGTGGCGGCAAAGAATGCGGAGCGGAGCGGCCCATAGGACGGTAAAGGACTATCGTGAAAAGCAAAACGTAACGCCGCGCACCAGGCGTTTTTGCTATGACGAGGCCAAATTCGCATCAATACTCGACAGGCCTGATGCGCTCGCGCCGGGAGAGGCGTCCACTGGACGAGGGACGCAAACCGTCCCGGACGTGCTTGTCCAGAGGACAAGAGGAGCGGGCATGACAGAGATCACCGGCCAGACCCCCACCGAGGGCCAGACCAGCACCAGCACGGGTGCCGATACGAGTACGGGGGCGGGCATCGACACCGGCGCGAGCGCTGGTCCCGGCATACCGGGCGGCGCGATCGCGTCCGCCCGTGAGTCCTACGCGTTCGCGTGTATTCGCTGCGGGCACGGGTGGGAGCAGACCTTCGACATCAGGCACTACCTCGACGGGAGCGGCACCGAGTTCGTGATGTATTTCGCCGACGGCCAGCGGGTGCCGTCGCCGCTCACCCGGCCGACCTGCCTCAACTGCGGCGGCCACAAGGTACGGATCATGCAGGCGGGCCAGGTGTCGTCCATCCTCGATCTGCTGCACGGCCGGACGGAGCCGCGCCGGGGCGCGGAAGCCACGGAGGCCAGGAAGGCCACGGAGGCCACTCAGGAGCGCGAGTCCCCACCGTCCGAGCCGCGGGAGCGGCACCACTGGCACCTCTCCGACCTGCTCCATCCGTTCAGCCATCGCAAGGACGCCTCGTAGGACGGGCTTCCCGACGCGCTTCGTAGGATCGGGGGCATGAGCCCCAAGGACTCCCAGGCCCCCAAGGACCCCAAGGACGCACCGCCGCCGTTGCCGGACCCTCTCCGGATCCCGGTGGCCGACTCGCACACCCACCTGGACATGCAGTCCTCGACGGTCGAGGAGGCGCTTGCCGATGCCGCCTCCGTGGGCGTCGAGGCCGTGGTCCAGGTGGGGTGTGATGTGAAGGGGTCGCGTTGGGCGGCGGACACCGCGGCGGCGCACGCGAGCGTGCACGCCACGGTCGCGCTGCATCCCAATGAGGCGCCGCGGATCGTCCTGGGAGACCCGATCCAAGGGGCGGCCCGAAGGGCCTCGGTTGAGGGTGGTGGTGGGCGACGGGAGGGCGGCTGGTCGCGGCAGGGGGCGCGCGAGCCCGGTGGCGACGCCGCGCTCGACGAGGCGCTCGCCGAGATCGCCAGGCTGGCGGCGCTCCCGCAGGTCAAGGGCGTCGGCGAGACCGGGCTCGACTACTTCCGCACCGGCCCCGAGGGCAAGGAAGCGCAGGAGAAGTCCTTCCGCGCCCATATCGAGATCGCCAAGCGGCACGGCAAGGCCCTCGTCATCCACGATCGCGACGCCCACGCCGACGTGCTACGCATCCTCAAGGAAGAGGGCGCCCCGGAGCGCACCGTCTTCCACTGCTACTCCGGCGATGCCGCGATGGCCCAACTCTGCGCGCAGCACGGCTACTTCATGTCCTTCGCGGGCAACGTCACCTTCAAGAACGCTCAGCCGCTGCGCGACGCCCTCGCGATCGCGCCGCTCGATCTGGTGCTCGTCGAGACCGACGCGCCCTTCCTGACCCCGGTGCCGTACCGCGGACGGCCTAACGCGCCCTATCTCATTCCGGTCACACTGCGGGCCATGGCCGAGGTGCGGGGCATCGACGAGGACACCCTGGCGGCAGCGGTACGGGACAACACGGCGCGCGCATTTGATTACTGACCGATAACGGAACGCGTCGCCCATGCGTGGTCAGCACTGGGCACAGCAGCGACACATTGTGATGGCGCGGCTTTGGAGAGTGATGGCCACTCCGCTAGGTTCCCCCTGCCCGATCCGGACCGGGGGAGCCTGGAGACGCCGTCAGTGAGCCAAAGCAACGCAGCCCCTTCCGCGTACGACACAGCCTCTTCGGCGTACGAACCCACCCTGCCTTCCGCGTACGACGTCCCGCCTGTCTCGCACGCCTCTCACGCCTCTTACGACACCGTCCCTTCCGCGTACGGCGTCGGTCCCTTCTCGTACGAGGAGACCCCCGCCCCCGTAGTGCCGCGTCCCGGTGGGCGGGCGCAGGCGCGGCGGGACGCGCGGCGCCGGAAGGCCGCTCGGCGGCCCGATTCGCTGCGGCGGATGGTGCCGCGGGCGCTCGTCGTGGCGTTTCTGGCCGGCGGAACCTCCGCCTTCCTCGCCAAGGACAAGGCCGTCGAGCTGTCCATCGACGGGGAGTCGCGCACCCTGCACACCTTCGCCGACGACGTCACCGAGCTCATCGCCGACGAGGGGCTACGGGTCGGGGCGCACGACATCGTCGCGCCCGCGCCCGGCACCGAACTCGCCGCCGGCGACGAGGTCGTGGTCCGCTACGGCCGCCCCGTGCACCTCACCCTCGACGGCCAGCGGCGCAAGGTGTGGACCACCGCCAACACCGTCGACGGCGCGCTCCGCCAGCTCGGGGTGCGGGCCGAGGGCGCCCACCTCTCCACCTCCCGCAAGCAGCGGATCTCCCGCTCCGGGCTCCGGCTCGACGTGCGTACCGAGCGCACCGTGACGGTCCTGGCCGACGGGCGCGAGCGGACCATCCGTACGAACGCCGCGACCGTGCGCCAGGCCGTCGAGGAGGCCGGGGTCGTGATGCGCGGCCAGGACACCACCTCCGTGGAACCGGACTCGTTCCCGCGCGACGGGCAGACCGTCACCGTCATGCGGATCACCGGCAGCAAGAAGGTGCGCGAGGAGCCCATCCCCTTCGACGTGGCCAAGACCGAGGACGCCTCGCTCTACCGCGGCACCGAGGTCGTCGTACAGCAGGGGCGGCAGGGCGCGCGGCGGGTCACCTACGCACTGCGCACCGTCAACGGCGTCCGGCAGAAGCCCAGACGCATCGGGTCCGAAGTGGTACGCGAGCCCCAGACGCAGCGCGTCCGCATCGGTACCAAGCCGCTGCCCACCTCCGTGCACGGTGCCGACGGGCTCAACTGGTCCGCCCTCGCCGTCTGCGAGTCCGGCGGCCGACCGGACGCGACGGATCCCTCGGGCACGTACGGCGGCCTCTACCAGTTCGACACCAACACCTGGCACGACCTCGGCGGCACGGGGCGTCCCGAGGACGCACCGGCCGAGGAGCAGACGTACCGGGCGAAGAAGTTGTACGTACAGCGGGGGGCGAGTCCGTGGCCGCACTGCGGGTCCAGGCTGCGTTGACCGTGAACGCGGGACGGGCTCCGTCGCCTACCCTTGCCCGGTGAACAACAGCGCGAGCCCCGACGCCCTCCTGGGCCCGGCCGACATCCGTGAGCTGGCCGCCGCCCTGGGCGTGCGCCCCACCAAGCAGCGCGGCCAGAACTTCGTCATCGACGCCAACACCGTCCGCAGGATCGTCCGCACCGCCGACGTGCGCCCCGACGACGTGGTCGTGGAGGTCGGACCGGGCCTCGGCTCGCTGACCCTCGCGCTGCTCGAGACCGCGGACCGGGTGATCGCCGTGGAGATCGACGACGTGCTCGCCGGGGCGCTCCCGGCGACCGTCGCCGCCCGGATGCCGGACCGCGCCGACCGTTTCGCGCTGGTCCACGCCGACGCGATGCACGTGACCGAGCTGCCGGGCCCCGCCCCCACGGCGCTGGTCGCCAACCTGCCGTACAACGTCGCCGTCCCGGTGCTCCTGCACATGCTCGACACCTTCCCGACCATCGAGCGCACCCTCGTCATGGTGCAGGCCGAGGTCGCCGACCGGCTCGCCGCGACGCCCGGTTCGAAGGTGTACGGGGTGCCGTCCGTGAAGGCCAACTGGTACGCGGACGTGAAGCGGGCCGGGGCCATCGGGCGCAACGTCTTCTGGCCCGCCCCGAACGTGGACAGCGGTCTGGTGTCCCTGGTGCGCCGCACCGAGCCGGTCGCCACGACCGCGTCGAAGGCCGAGGTGTTCGCCGCCGTCGACGCCGCGTTCGCGCAGCGCCGCAAGACGCTGCGCGCCGCCCTGTCCGGCTGGGCGGGCTCGGCCGCGGCCGCCGAGGCGGCGCTGGTCGCGGCCGGGGTGTCGCCGCAGGCGCGCGGCGAGGCGCTGACGGTGGAGCAGTTCGCGAAGATCGCCGAGAACCGGGCGGTCTCAGCAGAGAACCGGGGAGTTTCCTAGGTGAGTGTGACGGTACGGGTACCGGCCAAGGTCAATGTCCAGCTCGCGGTCGGCGGGGCACGCGCCGACGGCTTCCACGACCTGGCCAATGTCTTCCTCGCGGTCGGGCTCTACGACGAGGTGACGGTGACGCCCGCGGAAGAGCTGCGGATCACCTGCTCGGGACCGGACGCCCACCAGGTCCCCCTCGACCGTACGAACCTGGCGGCGCGGGCAGCGACCGCCCTCGCGGAGCGGCACGGCCGCGCGCCCGACGTGCACATCCACATCGCCAAGGACATCCCCGTCGCGGGCGGCATGGCGGGCGGCAGCGCGGACGGCGCGGGCGCGCTGCTCGGCTGCGCCGAGCTGTGGGGCACCGGCAGCCCGCGTACCGAACTCCTCGACATCTGCGCCGAGTTGGGCAGCGACGTGCCGTTCAGCCTGGTCGGCGGCGCGGCCCTCGGCACCGGCCGCGGCGAACGGCTCACGCCCCTGGAGGTCGGCGGCACCTTCCACTGGGTGTTCGCGCTCGCCGACGGCGGCCTCTCGACGCCCGCCGTGTACCGGGAGTTCGACCGGCTCGCCGAGGAGGCGGGCCGCGAGATCCCCGCACCGGCCGCGTCCCCGGCGCTGCTCGACGCCCTGCGCCTCGGCGACGCCTCCGCCCTGGCGGCCGCGGTCACCAACGACCTGCAGCCCGCCGCGCTCTCCCTGTTCCCGTCCCTGGAACGCACCCTCGCCGCGGGCACGGCGGGCGGCGCACTCGCGGCCCTGGTCTCCGGCTCGGGCCCGACCACGGCCTTCCTCGCCAAGGACGCCGAGTCGGCGGAGGCGGTGGCCGAGGCGCTGCTGGCTTCGGACACCTGCCGGGCGGTACGGGTCGCCTCCTCCCCGGCGGAGGGCGCGAGGGTCAAATAAGCCCGTCCGGCGTTTGCCGATAAGCCCGTCCGGCGATTGAGGACGAGGCCTCCCCCAAGCTCTCGACTTCGCTCGAGCAGGGAGGTGCCCCCCTGGCCGAAAGCGGGGGTCCGGGGGCAAGGCCCCCAGGGGCGCCCACCGAGCCGACGTGGCCCTACCCTGGAACCTGATCCACCCCCCGTACAGGAGAAAATGTGGCCGTCAACCTGGTCAATGTCGAGGCAGTCAGCAAGGTGTACGGCACCCGTGCCCTGCTGGACTCCGTCTCACTCGGTGTCTCCGAGGGGGACCGCATCGGCGTCGTGGGCCGGAACGGCGACGGCAAGACCACCCTCATCCGCATGCTCGCCAAGCTGGAGGAGGCCGACAGCGGCCGCGTCACGCACAGCGGCGGCCTGCGCCTCGGCGTCCTCACCCAGCACGACTCGCTCGACCCCGAGGCGACCGTCCGGCACGAGGTCATCCGGGACCTGGCCGACCACGAGTGGGCGGGGAACGCCAAGATCCGCGACGTACTGACCGGGCTCTTCGGCGGGCTCGACCTGCCGGGCTTCGAGAAGGGCCTCGACACGGTCATCGGCCCGCTCTCCGGCGGCGAGCGCCGCCGCATCGCGCTCGCCAAACTGCTCATCGACGAGCAGGACCTGATCGTCCTGGACGAGCCGACGAACCACCTCGACGTCGAGGGCATCTCCTGGTTGGCCAAGCACCTGCGCGAGCGTCGCTCGGCCCTCGTCTGCGTGACGCACGACCGCTGGTTCCTCGACCAGGTCTGTACCCGGATGTGGGACGTGCAGCGCGGCACGGTCCACGAGTACGACGGCGGCTACAGCGACTACGTCTTCGCGCGGGCCGAGCGGGAGCGGATCGTGGCCACCGAGGAGGCCAAGCGGCAGAACCTGGTCCGCAAGGAGCTGGCGTGGCTGCGCCGCGGCGCCCCGGCCCGTACCTCCAAGCCCCGCTTCCGGGTCGAGGCGGCCAACGAGCTGATCGCGGACGTACCGCCGCCGCGGGACACGAGTGAGCTGATGAAGTTCGCGTCCTCGCGGCTCGGCAAGACGGTCTTCGACCTGGAGGACGTGACCGTCCAGGCCGGGCCGAAGGTGCTGCTCAAGCACCTGACCTGGCACCTCGGCCCGGGCGACCGGATCGGCCTGGTCGGCGTGAACGGCGCGGGCAAGACCTCGCTGCTCCGCGCGCTCGAGAACGCGGCGCGCACGCAGGGCGAGGCGCAGCCGGCCGGTGGCCGTATCGTCGTCGGCAGGACGGTCAAGCTGGCGTACCTCTCCCAGGAGGTCGTCGAACTCGACCCCGACTGGCGGGTGTTGGAGGCGGTCCAGCGGGTGCGCGACCGGGTCGACCTCGGCAAGGGCCGGGAGATGACCGCGGGCCAGCTGTGCGAGAAGTTCGGCTTCACGAAGGAAAAGCAGTGGACGCCGGTCGGCGACCTGTCCGGCGGCGAGCGCCGCCGCCTGCAGATCCTGCGCCTCCTGATGGACGAGCCGAACGTCCTCTTCCTCGACGAGCCCACCAACGACCTCGACATCGAGACCCTGACCCAGCTCGAGGACCTGCTCGACGGCTGGCCCGGCTCGATGGTCGTCATCTCCCACGACCGCTTCTTCGTGGAACGTACGACGGACAAGGTGTACGCCCTCCTCGGCGACGCCACCCTGCGGATGCTGCCGCGCGGTATCGACGAGTACCTGGAGCGCAGGAAGCGGATGGAGGAGCGGGCGGCGGCGGCCGCGTCCGTGACGCCGCAGTCGTCCGGTACGCCGGAAAGGTCGGGCTCTTCCGATACGTCGGCCACGCCCGCTCTGTCGGCCGCCGAGGCGCGTGCCGCCAAGAAGGAACTGCAGAAGATCGAGCGGCAGTTGGACAAGATCACCGAAAAGGAATCCAAGCTCCACGCCGAGATCGCCGAGAACGCCACGGACTTCGACCGCGTCGCCAAGCTCGACACCGAACTCCGCGAACTCACCGGCCAGCGTGAGGAATTGGAGCTGCGCTGGCTGGAGCTGGCGGAGGAAGCGGGCTGACGGGCCCTTCGATCGGTCCGGTCCGGGGCCGGTGGGCGCCGCCGTAGTGGCGTAACGAGCGCATCACGGGCCGGTCCTCCGTTGGGAACAGGGGGCGGACCGGCGCGGCGGTATGCCCGGAGTCAGTGGTACAAAGAAGTCCCGCTCGACTGACGCAGAGTTGCGGGGAAGATGCCCGATTCGCTCCTTTCCGGGGGGATTTGAAAGCCAACGGAATTGCGGGGGAGGCCGGCGGGCAGCGGACCCGTGTGAAGAGGTACACCGCTGATGACCCAGCCGCCCAGCCAACCGCCGCAGCCCTCGGGTGGGTTCGGGGCTCCGCAGGACCCTCAGCAGGGGATGCGGATGTCCAAGGAGCCCGGCAACGAGACTCCGCCGCAGCCTCCGGCTCAGCCGGGCCAGCCGCCTGCCCAGCCCGCTCAACCGCCTGCTCAGCCTCCGGCGCAGCCGGGACAGCCGCCCCAGCAGCCGCCGCAGCCCCCGGCCCAGCCGGGTCAGCCGCCGCAGGCGCCGCCCGGGCAGCCGGGGTACGGGTACCCGCAGGGCGGTCCGGCTCCGGCCGCCGACAACCCGTATGCGCAGAGTCCGGCGGGGCCGCCGCAGCCCGGTCCGTACGGGCAGGTTCCGCCACCGCCCGGACAAGCCCCCGGACAAGCTCCCGGACAGGCTCCCGGGCAGCCGGGGTACGGATACCCGCAGCAGCAGGCGCAGTTCCCGGGTGCGCCCGTGCCGGGCTCCGGGACCGGTGGCGGTGGCGGGGTCGGCGGGTTCTTCAAGGGGAAGCCCGCCGCGATCATCGGCGCGGCCGTCGCCGCGGCCCTGGTGATCGGCGGCGGCGTGTGGTTCGCCACCAGCGGCGGTGACGACGACCCCAAGAAGCCCGTCGCCCAGGGCAGCCAGGATGCCAAGCCCTCAGGCTCCACCGGCTCCGGCTCCACCGGCTCCACCGGCGACGCCCCGGGCCGGGACGGCGGTGAGGACGACCTCAACTCCGGCCGCAAGTCCGGCGAGGCCCACGCCTGGGCGGCCAAGAACGAGCAGGACGTGCCCGGTCGCGGCGCCGAGATGATGGACATCTGGACCGACGGCGACACCGTCGTACAGGCCGCCTTCAAGGAGATCACCGCCTACGGTGCGGCCGACGGCAAGAAGAAGTGGAGCGTGAAGCTCGACGGCAAGGTGTGCGACACCCCGCCGCACCCGGCCGAGAACGGCAAGGTCGTCGTCGCCCTGGAGACCGGCTCCGAGACCAGGTCGCGCTGCAACGAGCTCCAGATGGTGGACCTCGTCACCGGCGAGAAGGGCTGGAAGAAGAAGGTCGGCGAGGGCGGCGCCTTCGACAGCACCATCACGCTCGACCTGGAGATCTCCGGGGACGCGCTCCTGGTGGCCCGCTCGCTCTCCGGTACGGCGTACCGCCTGAGCGACGGCAAGGAGATCTACAAGCACGAGAAGGACGGCAGCTGCTTCCCCGACGGTTACGCCGGGGACGGGAAAGCGGTGGTCGGCACCGCCTCCTGCGCCGCCACCACCGACAAGAACGCGCAGCTGCGCGGCTTCGACCCGAAGACCGGCAAGATCGAGTGGCGGTACGAGACGCCCAAGAACACCGAGATCCAGAAGGTCTACTCGGTCAACCCGCTGGTCGTGTCGCTGGTCAACCGGGAAGAGAAGTCCTGGAGCATCGTCGCCTTCAAGAGCAACGGCAAGGTGCGCTCGCAGCTCGACGGCGGCAAGGACAGCTTCATGCAGCGCTGCGGGATGACCATCACCGAGAAGGAACTGCAGAGCTGTGTCGGCATGGTGGCGTCCGGCGACACGTTCTACATGGCGACGGAGCAGAAGAAGACGGGCGAAGGCTACAACCGCAGCAACGAGGTGATCGCCTTCGACCTCGACTCGGGCAAGCCGACCTGGCGCGGCAAGACCGAGGAGCCGCGCTCGCTGCTCCCGCTCGAGGCGGACTCCTCCGGCCTGGTGGCGTACGTCGAGCCGTCCTTCGACAAGCCGGGCCAGATCGTGAAGTTCGGCCCCAAGGGCGGCACGCCGAAGCTGCTGCTCCAGCACCCCGAGTCCGCCCTGTCGATGGAGAACACCATGGCCATTTCGGGCAAGGTCGCCTACGCCGACGGCCGCTTCTTCGCCTCTCCGGGGCGGCTCATGGGCCAGGACGGCGAGGAGGAGACGGCGATGCTGTCCTTCGGCAAGTGACGCCTTCGGTAAGTAGCGCCTTCGGCAAGTAACGCCTTCGGCAAGTGACGCTTGCCGCCCCGCCGTTCGCGGCGTACCCCCGGTCCGCCCGCCCGTACACCCGAGGTAGAAGAAACACATGACTCAGCCGCCCCAGCCCCCCCAGCAGCCCCCCAACGAGCCCCCACAGGGAGGCGGCTTCGGCGCCCCCCAGGACCCACCCCCGGGCGGCTACGGCACACCCCCGCCCCCACCCCCCGGCCAGCCGGCCTACGGCTACCCGCAGAACCCGGGTCAGCCTCCGCCCCCGCCCCAGGGCCAGCCGAGCTATGGCTACCCGCAGGCCCCGGGTCAGCCTCCGCCCCCGCCCCAGGGCCAGCCGGGCTACGGCTACCCGCAGGCCCCCGGCCAGCCCGGACAGCCCGGCCAGCCGACCCCGCCGCCGCAGTACGGCGCGTACCAGCAACAGCCGTACGGCGCACCGACGATGCCGCCCGGCGGCCCGGCCGGCGGTGGCGGCAAGAAGCTGAACACCCAGATGACGATCATCATCGCGGCGGTCGTCGCGGTGGTCCTGATCATCGGCGGTGGCGTGTGGTACGCGAACTCCGGTGACGACGGGGGCAAGCAGGACGAGTCCAAGAACTCCTCGGGTGGCACGGGCGGCGACGAGAAGTCGGCCGGGGGCGGCGGCAAGGAGAAGGCGCCGTCCGACCCGAACTCGAAGGTGCTGTTCCAGGTGCCCCAGCCGTCCCTGGGCAAGCTGAAGCAGGTCGATGCCCGCGGCTCCTGGCTCCACGACAAGGTGTACGCCGTGAGCGGCACCAGCCAGATCACCGGCTACGACGTCGACAGTGGCAAGGAAGCCTGGAAGCTGCCCCTGGACGGCCCGGCCTGCGGCTACTCCCGCGAGATCAGCGAGGACGGCCTCACGGCGGTGATCACGGGGTCGCAGAAGCCCAAGAACGAGGACGACTACTCCCCCTGTACTGAAGTCGTCGTGTTCGACGTGAAGTCGGGGGACAAGCTGTGGCAGAAGAACATCAAGGTCAGCAGCGAGCCGCTGGCCCTCGATGAGGCCACCATCACCGGCGGCACCCTCGCCGTCGCCAGCAGCACCAACGGTGGCGCGGCCTTCAACCTGAAGACCGGCAAGGAGCTGTGGAAGCCCAAGGCCAACGACACCTGCGAGGACGCCGGTTACGGCGGCGGCGAGCAGCTGGTCGCGCTGCGCCGGTGCGGCTCGTACGACAACCCGCGCCTCGAGGTGCAGCTCCTCGACCAGGTGAGCGGCAAGCCCAAGTGGTCGCACAAGGTGAGCCCCGGCATCCAGTACGCGAACATCGTGTCCACCAAGCCCGTGGTGTACGGCGTCAGTTCGACCAACGAGGCCGCCGGTCCGACGGACTACTTCACCCTCGACGAGAAGACCGGCGCGATGCGCTCCAAGATCGCGGTCGACCCCAAGAAGTATCTGCGCACCTGCCAGACGACCGAGGTGTACAGCTGCCGGAACGTCGCGGTGGCGGGGGACCGGCTCTTCCTGGCCACCTTCCAGCACCGTGGCGCCAGCGGTGACATCGGTCTGACCAACGAAGTCGTCGCGTTCGACCTGGCCACCGGCAAGTCCGTGGCCGGCAAGACCGACGCGGGCCCGGCGTGGACGCTGTACCCGCTGCGGGCCGACGGCAACAACGTCATCGCGTACAAGCGCCCGCCGTACAACCAGGGCGGCCAGGTCGTCTCGATCGACGGCAGCACGCTGAAGGAGACCGTCCTCCTCAAGAACCCCGCCGACGAATCGGTCCGGAAGGCGGAGACCTCGTTCGTGCCCGACGGCGACGAGATGCTCTACGGCGACGGCAAGCTGTTCCTCGCCCAGAAGATCGTGAGTGAGCGCAGCAGCAGCCTGGACACCGAGAAGCCCCTCGCCATCGGGTTCGGAGCCGAGTAGGGCCTGGTCCCGCCGGACAGGACCGAGCCTGCCCCCACCACTCTTGTGAGGTACACGCCATGCCCCAGCCGCCCCAGCCACCCCCGCCGCCGGGCGGGCCCCCGCAGGGCGGCTTCGGCCCACCACCTCCGCCACCCCCGTCGGCTCCGTACGGCGCGTACCAGCAACAGCCGTACGGCGCACCGACGATGCCGCCGGGCGGCCCGTCCGGCGGGGGTGGCGGCAGGAAGCAGAACACCCAGATGGTGATCATCATCGCGGCGGTCGTCGCGGTGGTCCTGCTCGTCGGTGGTGGTGTCTGGTACCTGAACTCCACCGCCGACGGGGGCCGTAAGGACGAGTCCAAGGGCTCCTCGGGCGCCCCCAAGCGCCCCAGCGGCGGCGCGACGGAGAAGCCACCGTCCGACCCCAAGGGCAAGCTCCTGTTCCGGCTGCCCAAGCCGGACCTGGGCAAGGTGGAACAGATCGACACCCGGGGCTCCTGGCTCACCGACACCGTGTACGCCAAGAGCGGCCACAGCGAGGTCGGCGGCTACGACCCCGACAGTGGCAAGGAGCTCTGGAAGCTCCCACTGGACGGCGCGGCCTGCGCAGCCTCCCGCGAGGTGAGCGAGGACGGGTACGCGGTGGTGATCACTGAGCCGCAGAAGCGGAAGAAGTCGGGCGACGTATTCGGTTGCAGCGAGGTCGTCGTGTTCGACGTGAACTCGGGGACCAAGCTGTGGCAGCGGAGTGCCAAGGTCGGCTCCGACAAGCTGCCCTTCAAGGAGGCCACCATCGCCAAGGGCACCGTCGCCGTTGGCGGCACTTACGGCGGTGCGGCCTTCGACTTGAAGAGCGGCAAGGAGCGGTGGCAGCCCAAGGCCACTGACACCTGCATGGACGACGGCTACGCCGGCGGAGAGCGCCTCATCGCGGTGCGCCGTTGTGGCGAGTACTCCGAGCCGCGCCTGGAGGTGCAGCTGCTCGACCCGGTCTCCGGGAAGCCGAAGTGGTCGCACAAGGTGAGCCGAGGCATTCAGCACGTCAGTGTCGTTTCGACGGAGCCGCTGGTGTACGCGGTGAGTGCGACCAACGAGGTTGCGGGCCCGACGGACTACTTCGTCCTCGACGAGAAGACCGGCGCGATGCAGACCAAGATCGCCGTGGACCCGGAGCGGTATCAGTCCACCTGCAATTCGACTGAGGTCTTTCTGTGCAGGCACGTCGCCGTCACCGATACCCGGCTCTTCCTGGCCACAAAAGACCACCAGAACGACACCGGTAACGGCTCGACGAACGAGCTAGTCGCGTTCGATCTGGCCTCCGGCAAGTCGGTCGCCGGCAAGGTCGACGCGGGGGCGGGCAGGTTCTACCCCTTGCGGGCCGATGGGGACAACGTCATCGCGTTCCGGGCGGGGGCGTCGGATCACGTGATGTCAATCGACGGTGCCACGCGCAAGCGGACGGTGCTCCTCAAGCTGCCGGATGGCGTCGCCGGCCTCGGGCCTGATACGAGCGAACTTCTCTACGGCAACGGCAGGTTGTTCTTCGCCACGCCGATCTTGGGGAGCGGCTTCGGTGACGAGGAGGAGTTCCTCGCGCAGGGTTACGGCGCCCGATAAGACCTCCACACCAACCAAACACCGAGGCCCCTCCGGGCGGGGCCGCAGTTTCTCCAGAGCCGTATAGGGCCCCGCCGCCCGCGTTCCGAATGGCTGGGAATTCGGCACTCCTAGGGACTTCCGGCCGGTAGGGGCGCGTAACGTCGAACGAGCGTGTAGCTTCCGGGGGATGGAGGGCCGGGGTTGGGGGCTCGGGTGTTGTGGTCGGTGGGGGAGCCAGGGGGTCGTGCATGGGTGTGCGTCTGATGGTGGTCGACGATCACCGCCTGCTCGCCGAGGCGCTCGCCTCGGCCCTGAAGCTGCGCGGCCACCGCGTGCTCGCCGCCACCGCGCCCCCCGCCGGTGCGGCCGAGCTCGTGGTGCAGCGTGCTCCCGAGGTGTGTCTGCTGGGCACGGCGATGCCCGCGGAGCCGGGGATCTTCGACCCCGTGGTCCGGATCAAGCGGGAGCGGCCGCAGGTCGCGGTCGTGGTGCTCGGGCCCGTGCCCTCGCCCCGTGGCATCGCCGCCGCCTTCGCCGCCGGTGCCTCCGGTTACGTACGTCATGACGAGCGGATCGAGGGCGTTGAGCGGGCCCTTATGAAGGCCAGGGCGGGGGAGGCGGCGGTCGCGCCCGCGCTGCTGCAGGGGGCGTTCGCCGAGTTGCTCAACCCGGCCGCCCAGCCCGATGACGAGGGGCAGCGGCTGCTGCAGATGCTGACGCCTCGTGAGGTCGAGGTGCTTGTGCGGGTTGCCGATGGGGAGGACACGCGGCTCATCGCGGCCGGGATGGGGATAGCGCCCTCCACCGCCCGGACCCACGTTCAGCGGGTGCTGATGAAGCTGGGCGTCGGGTCCCGGCTTGAAGCGGCTGCTCTTGCCGCTCGCACCGGGCTTCTTGAACGTGCCGGTCCTGTGGTGTCCACCCGTGTGGACAGCCGTACGCCGACGGGGCCGGAGTCACCCGAATCCGCAACGGAATCCGCATCCGAATCCGCATCTGAATCCGCATCCGAATCCGAACTCGAGCGGTGAACTCCGGCCCCCTGCCCCCTGCCCCCGTGCCCAGGGGCGGCCAGGGCTAAGGCCACTACTCCGACACCGCGTCCTGCGGAGGCGTCGCCGTCTCCGCCGGGCGCAGCTTCATCCAGGCCAGGAAGAACAGGCCCAGGGCCAGCATCCCGAGGCCCGTCCACAGGTTGATGTTGATGCCCTCGGCCTTCTTCAAGTCGGCCTCGGACGCGGTGAATCCGGCGATCGTCACGATCACGCCGTAGACGGCGAACAGGCCGCCGATGATCCGCCGGATGTCGAAGAGCCGGGCGGCGGTCGCCGACTTGGACTCCAACTCGGAGACTTCGCGGTGCAGTTCGGATTCAGACATGGTTCTCTGAGCCTCCGATCGGTCAGAAGGAGTACGGGATGTAGCAGGCGGCAGCGAGGACGATCGCGCCCCAGCCGAGCAGTGCGGGCTTGCGGTACCAGGCCAGGTCGCCCTCCCCGGGGAGCTCCTCCATGCCGGGCGACTTCGTGCCGTACACCAGACCGGCGAGCTGGGCCTCCGGCTTGGGCGCGGTGAACAGCGTGACCAGGACCATCACCACGGCACCGGCGACGAAACCGACGATCGCGGAGACGAAGTTGGCGCCCTGGTCGGTGGGGATGGCGATGACGCCCTGCTTGTAGATGATGAAGTAGTTGACCATCGCGGCCGTGGTGCCCGCGACCAGACCCCACACACCGGATTTCATCGAGGCCCGCTTCCAGAACATGCCGATGATGAAGACCACGAACATCGGGACGTTGAAGAAGGAGAAGAGGGTCTGCAGGTAGCCCATGATGTTGCTGAAGCTGGCGGCCAGGAAGGCCGTGCCGATCGAGGCCAGGACGCCTATGGCCGTGATCAGGCGGCCGAACTTCAAGTAGTACGTGTCGTCGCGGCCCTTGACCACGTACTTCGCCCAGATGTCCGACGTGAACACGGTGTTGAAGGACGAGACGTTCGCCGCCATGCCCGCCATGAACGCGGCGAGCAGACCGGTCACCGCGATGCCGAGGACGCCGTTGGGCAGCAGTTCCTGCATGAGGAGTGGGATCGCGTCGTTGTAGGTGAGGTCCGAGCCCGCTGTGCCGATCTTCGGCACCAGGACCGCCGCGACCAGGCCCGGGATCATCACCAGGAAGACGATGAACATCTTCGGGAACGCGGCGATCAGCGGGGTCCGCTTGGCCGCGGAGAGGTTCTTGGCGGACAGGGCGCGCTGCACCTCGGCGAAGTTGGTGGTCCAGTAGCCGAAGGAGAGGACGAAGCCCAGGCCGAGCACGATGGTCAGCCAGTTCGCGCCGAGCGGGTTGGCGTCCCCGATGCCCGTACCGCCCCAGGCGGTGAGGAAGTTGTCGCCGCGGCCCTGGGTCAGGTTGTCGCTCAGTCCGTCCCAGCCGCCGACCCGCTTGAGGCCGAGCAGGGTCAGGGGTATCAGCGCGGCGAGGATCACGAAGAACTGCAGGACCTCGTTGTAGATCGCCGAGGACAACCCGCCGATGGTGATGTAGGCGAGCACGAAGAAACCGGCGACGACGATGGACACCCACTGCGGCCAGCCGAGCAGCGCCTCGACCACGATTGACAGGGCGTAGAGGTTGACGCCCGCGATCAGGATCGACGCGAAGGCGAACAGGACCGAACTGAGCAGGTGCGCCGACTTGTCGAAGCGCTGGAGCAGGAACTCCGGCACGCTGCGGACCTTCGAGCCGTAGTAGAACGGCATCATCACCAGGCCCAGGAAGACCATGGCCGGGATGGCGCCGATCCAGTACCAGTGCACGACGGCGACGCCGTACTGGGCGCCGGTCGCCGCCATGCCGAGGATCTCGGTGGCGCCCAGGTTGGCCGCCACGAAGGCGAGGCCGGTGACCCAGGCGGGCAGCGAACGCCCGGAGAGGAAGAAGTCGAGGCTGGTCTTGACGCTCCGCCGGGCGGCGAATCCGATGCCGAGGACCACGACGAAGTAGATCGCCAGGAGCGTGTAGTCCAGACCGTTGGTAGGGAGACGAAGCCCTTCGGCCAGGTAATGCATGGGGAAACTCGCTTCGTTGCGCGAACGTATCGGTCCGGAACCTAGCTCCTCGGCTTCGAAAAATGAACAGTTCTGTTGATGCTGTTTGTTTGATTGTGATGAGCGCGTGATGGCGCACGTCCCAGGCCCTGAAGATCCGGAAGGGTCAGGCACGGCCATTGACGTAGCTGTTTGCTCGTGGTTTGTTGTGTGCGGTTATGTTTGATGGGTGGTTGGTGAGGAGTCCCGTGTGAAGAAGACCTCGACCCGGCTCGCCGACGGTCGTGAGCTCATGTACTACGACCTGCGCGACGACGTCGTACGCGACGCCGTGGACCGCAGGCCGCTCGACCCCACCGCCACCACGTCCGAGGTGCGCCACGACCGGCTCCTCGACGACGACGTCGCCATCGCCTCGCACCGGCAGGGCCGCACCTACCACCCGCCCGCCGACCAGTGCCCGCTCTGCCCCTCGCAGGGCGAGCGGCTCAGCGAGATCCCCGACTCCTCGTACGACGTCGTGGTCTTCGAGAACCGCTTCCCCTCGCTCGCGGGCGACACCGGCCGCTGCGAGGTGGTCTGCTTCACCCCCGACCACGACGCGTCCTTCGCCGACCTCACCGAGGAACAGGCCGGGCTCGTCCTGGAGGCCTGGACCGACCGCACCGCCGAGCTCGCGCACCGGCCCGAGGTCGCACAGGTCTTCTGCTTCGAGAACCGCGGCGCCGAGATAGGCGTGACCCTCGGCCACCCGCACGGCCAGATCTACGCCTACCCCTTCACCACCCCGCGCACCGACCGGATGCTCCGCTCCCTCGCCGCACACCGCGAGCGCACCGGCGGGCGTACGGGCGGGCGCACCGGCGGACGTACCGGGGGCGGCCGCAACCTCTTCGACGACATGCTCGCCGAGGAACTCGCCGCCGAACGCGTGGTCCTCGAGGGCGAGCACTGGGTGGCCTTCGTGCCGTACGCCGCCCACTGGCCGTACGAAGTGCACCTCTACCCCCGGCGCCGCGTCCCGGACCTGCTCGCGCTCGACGACGCGGCCCGCACCGAGTTCCCCCAGGTCTATCTGGAACTCTTGCGACGCTTCGACCGGCTCTTCGACCGGACCGTCGGCGGTCCGGAAAGCCCGGGGCACGCCCCGACTCCGTACATCTCGGCCTGGCACCAGGCCCCGTTCACCGGCCTGGAGAAGTACGGCGTCGACCGGGGCGAGTTCGCGCTCCACCTCGAGCTTTTCACCATTCGCCGCACTTCCGGCAAGCTGAAGTTTCTCGCGGGTTCCGAATCCGGCATGAACGTGTTCATCAACGACGTGCCGCCGGAAGCCGCGGCCCAGCGACTGCGAGAGGTAGCGAGTTCATGAGCGGGAAGTACCTGGTCACCGGTGGCGCCGGCTATGTCGGCAGCGTGGTCGCGGCCCATCTCCTCGAGGCGGGCCATCGCGTCACCGTCCTGGACAACCTCTCCACCGGCTTCCGCGAGGGCGTCCCCGCGGGCGCCGAGTTCATCGAGGGCGACATCCGCGACGCCGCGAAGTGGCTCGACGCCAGCTATGACGCCGTCCTGCACTTCGCCGCCTTCTCGCAGGTCGGTGAGTCCGTCGTGAAGCCCGAGAAGTACTGGGACAACAACGTCGGCGGCACCATGGCGCTGCTCGCCGCCATGCGCGAGGCCGGGGTGCGCAAGCTGGTCTTCTCCTCCACGGCGGCGACGTACGGCGAACCGGTGAACACCCCCATCACCGAGTCCGACCCGACCGCCCCGACCAGCCCCTACGGCGCCTCCAAGCTCGCCGTCGACCACATGATCACCGGCGAGTGCGGGGCGCACGGCCTGGCAGCGGTGTCCCTTCGCTACTTCAACGTCGCGGGCGCATACAGCACGCTTTCCCATGTCACTGTCGGTGAGCGGCACGACCCCGAGTCGCACCTCATTCCGTTGGTCCTCCAGGTAGCCCTGGGCGAGCGCGAGTCCATCTCGATCTTCGGTGACGACTACCCGACCCCGGACGGCACCTGCGTACGCGACTACATCCACGTCGCCGACCTCGCCGACGCCCACCTGCTCGCCCTCGACGCGGCCCGCGACGGCGAGCACCTGATCTGCAACCTCGGCAACGGCAACGGCTTCTCGGTCCGCGAGGTCATCGAGACCGTCCGCGAGGTCACCGGCCACCCGATCCCCGAGGTCGTGGCCCCGCGCCGGGGCGGCGACCCGGCCGTCCTCGTCGCCTCCGCGGCCACCGCGCACGAGCGCCTCGGCTGGCGGCCCAAGCGCGCGGACCTCGCAGGCATCGTGGCGGACGCGTGGACGTTCACCCAGTCGGTACGCGGCACGGAGGGGAAGCAAGCATGACGGCAGTGGTCGAGGGCGACCAGGGGACGGCGGCCGCGGTCGCGGCGGCCTTCCGTGAGCTGTACGGGCGGACGCCGGACGGGGTCTGGTCGGCGCCCGGGCGGGTCAACCTGATCGGTGAACACACCGACTACAACGACGGTTTCGTGATGCCCTTCGCGCTGCCGCACACCGCGGTGGCCGCGGTCGCGCGCCACGACGACGGCGTCCTGCGGGTCCACTCCGCCGACATCGACGGCGACGCGGCGGGCCCCATCGAGCTGCCGGTCGCCGACCTCGCGCCCGGCGGCCCCGGCACCGGCACCGGCGCCTGGACGGACTACGTCGCGGGCGTGCTGTGGGCGCTGCGGGACGCGGGCCACCCGGTGGCGGGCGGCGCGGACGTGCACCTGGCATCGACGGTGCCGACGGGCGCGGGCCTGTCGTCCTCGGCGGCCCTGGAGATCGTCACCGCGCTCGCCCTCAGCGACCTGTACGAACTCGGTCTCGCGCGCTGGCAGTTGGCCCGCCTGTGCCAGCGCGCCGAGAACGTCTACGTCGGCGCGCCCACCGGCATCATGGACCAGACGGCCTCGGCCTGCTGCACACCCGGCCACGCCCTGTTCCTCGACACAAGGGACCTCTCACAGCAGCAGATCCCCTTCGACCTGGCGGCCCACGGCCTGCGGCTCCTCGTCATCGACACCCGCGTCAAGCACGCGCACAGCAGCGGCGAGTACGGCAAGCGCCGGGCGGGCTGCGAACAGGGTGCGGCCGAACTGGACGTGACGGCCCTGCGGGACGTGGCGTACGACGACCTGCCGACGGCTCTGGAACGGCTCGCGGACCCCGAAGTGCGCCGCCTGGTACGGCACATCGTCACCGAGAACCGGCGCGTGGAACGGGTCGTCGAGCTGCTCTCGGCGGGCGAGGTGCGCGCCATCGGCCCGGTCCTGACCGAGGGCCACGCCTCGCTCCGCGACGACTTCCGCATCTCCTGCCCGGAGTTGGACCTGGCGGTCGACTCCGCCCTCGCGGCCGGTGCGCTCGGCGCCCGGATGACGGGCGGCGGCTTCGGCGGCTCGGCGATCGCGCTGGTGGCGGCCGGGGCGGTGGCGCCGGTGACGGAGGCGGTGAACTCGGCGTTCACGGCTGCGGGTTACCAGGAGCCCCGGGTCTTCACGGCGGTACCGTCGGCCGGGGCGCGGCGGGTCGAGTAAGCCGGAATTCACCCCCCGGACAACCAGTTCTGCAATTTTGCTTCCGCTCCCGGCCGCCATCCGTACTCTGATGCACAGCACCGGTGGGGGCCGGTGCTGATCAGGGGGCGAGACAGCCGGGTACGACGCCCGGAGTGGGGGTAACAGTCACAGCACGGCGGCGGCCGTGCCGCACCTGTGTCGATCCTGCACTTCGGGCGCCGTACCTGTGTTGAAGATCCATCTCCCGCCGGGGGGTCCGGGGAATCCCCGGAACAGGAAGCCTGGGGGTTTCACGTGGTTCGAATCCGGGTCCTGGTCGTAGACGACCACCGCATCTTCGCCGAGTCGCTCGCCGCCGCCCTGGCGGCCGAGCCCGATGTGGACGTGGCGGCGGCGGGCAGCGGCCCCGCTGCGCTGCGCTGCCTGGAGCGGGCGGCCACCGAGGGCCGCAGGTTCGACGTCCTGCTCGTCGACGCCGACCTGGGCGCGGCCCCGGCCCCGTCGCCGTCCCTGGCCGCCCCTTCGCTCAACGGCACCGACGGCACCCCGGTCGACGGCATCTCCCTGGTCTCCGGCATCCGCGCGACGCAGCCCGCCGTGCGCACTGTCGTCCTTGCCGAGCGCGACGACCCGCGCCGCGCCGCGCTCGCCCTCCAGGCCGGTGCCTCCGGCTGGGTCGCGAAGGACTGCTCACTGTCCCGGCTCCTTACGGTGATACGGGGCGTGCTGCGGGACGAGACGCATCTGCCGCCCGCCCTGCTCACCGGCGTACTCCGTGAGTTGACCGCCGCCCGCAAGCACCGCACCGAGAGCGAGCGGCTCGTCGAGTCGCTGACGCCGCGTGAGCGCGAGGTGCTGCGGTGCATGGTTGCGGGCCTGGGGCGCAAGGCCGTCGCCGAGCGCCTGTTCCTGTCTCCGCACACCGTTCGGACCCATATGCAGAACGTCCTCGGCAAACTGGGCGTCCACTCGACGCTGGCCGCTGTGGCGCTGGCTAGACGGGCGGGCGTGGGGCCCGTGGACGCGGCATCCACCCCGTCTGGCGTGTGAAATCCAGCCTGTCCGGCGTTTGAGGACGAGCCCCGTTCAGGGGCGAAAGGGGGGTCTGGGGGCGCAGCCCCCAGCTGCGGCCACCGAGCCAACGGAACGAAAACGTCTGACCTAGCCAGGAGTGTTATCGAACGGCGCCGTCAACTGCCGCAGCAACCCGGCAAGTTCCGCCCGCTCCCCACGGGACAACTGCGCCAGAATCGCGCGCTCCTGCGCGAGCAGTCCGGCCAGGGCCTGGTCGGCCCGGTCCCGGCCCTCCGGGGTCAGACGGACGAGGACCCCGCGCCGGTCGCTGGGGTCGGGCAGCCGTTCCACCAGGCCCTTCTTGGCGAGCCGGTCGATCCGGTTGGTCATCGTGCCGGAGGTGACCAGGGTCTGCGTGAGCAGTTGTCCCGGTGAGAGCTGGTACGGGGCGCCCGCGCGGCGCAGCGACGTGAGGACGTCGAACTCCCAGGGCTCCAGCTGGTGCTCGGAGAAGGCGAGGCGGCGGGCCCGGTCGAGGTGGCGGGCCAGCCTGCTGACCCGGCTCAGTACCTCGAGGGGTTCCACGTCGAGGTCAGGGCGCTCTCGGCGCCATGCCGCGACCAGCCGATCGACCTCGTCCTCCATGCCGATCAGTGTAGTGGGTCCCTCGACGTGAAGTCTCTTGACGTCGAGAGATATTCCGGGTTCCCTGTGGGCATCGTCGCGAAGCAAGCGTGTTCCACCAGTACGTTCGCACCTGGCAGGGAGCTCGAACATGCATTCCGACCCAACCTGGGATCCGCAACAGTACCTCCGGCACTCCGGTCACCGCACCCGCCCGTTCCTCGATCTGCTCGCCCGCATACCCGAGTTGCCCGCGGGCGACGGGCCGGGCGACGTCCCCCCGCGCATCGCCGACCTCGGCTGCGGCCCCGGCAATGTCACCGCGCTCCTGGCCGACCGTTGGCCGACCGCACACATCACCGGCTTCGACAGCTCCCCGCAGATGCTGGAGCAGGCCCAGAAGTACGCCGGCACCACACCCGGCGGCGGGCTGCTCGATTTCCGCCCGGCCGACGCCGCGCACTGGACACCCGATACGACCTACGACCTGATCGTTTCCAATGCCGCCCTCCAGTGGGTGCCCGGGCACCCCGAGTCCTTCCCCCTCTGGATCGAACGGCTGAGGCCCGGCGGCACCCTCGCCTTCCAGGTGCCCGGCAACTTCACCTCGCCCAGCCACGCCCTGCTCGGCGAGCTCTGCGAATCCCCGCGCTGGCGCGACCGGCTCGGCCCCCACGGGCGGCGTTTCGTACACATCCTGGAGCCCGCCGAGTATCTGAACCGGCTCGTCGACCTCGGCTGCACCACGGACGCCTGGGAAACCACGTACTCCCAGCTCCTCGCCGGAGAGGACCCGGTCCTCGACTGGGTCAAGGGCACCGCCCTGCGCCCGGTCCTCACCGAACTGGCCGACGACCCGGAGGCGGCCGAGGAGTTCCTCGCGGAGTACCGGGACGAGCTGCGCAAGGCGTACCCGCCGGGGCCGCACGGCACGGTGTTCCCATTTCGGCGGATCTTCGCGGTGGCGACAAAGGCGGGCTGACGCACCCGGGGCCCGGGGCGGCGCGCGCTCCGGACCCCGGCAGTCAGTTCTTGCGGTGCCCTATCAGCCGCGGCTTCGGCTCGAGCCCGTCGAGCCCGTGCCACGCCAGGTTCACCAGATGCGCCGCGACCTCGGCCTTCTTCGGCTTGCGCACGTCCAGCCACCACTGGCCGGTCAGCGCCACCATTCCCACCAGCGCCTGCGCGTACAGCGGCGCCAGCTTGGGGTCGAAGCCCCTGCCCTTGAACTCCATGCCGAGGATGTCCTCCACCTGCGTGGCGATATCGCTGATCAGCGAGGCGAAGGTGCCCGTCGACTGGGCGACCGGGGAGTCCCGGACCAGGATGCGGAAGCCGTCCGTGTACGTCTCGATGTAGTCGAGCAGCGCGAACGCCGCCTGCTCCAGGAGCTCCCGCGGGTGCCCCGCGGTCAGCGCGCCCGTCACCATGTCGAGGAGCTGCCGCATCTCACGGTCCACCACCACCGCGTACAGGCCCTCCTTGCCGCCGAAGTGCTCGTACACCACCGGCTTGGAGACCCCGGCCTTGGCCGCGATCTCCTCCACCGATGTGCCTTCGAAGCCCTTCTGGGCGAAGAGGGTGCGCCCGATGTCCAGCAACTGCTGACGCCGCTCGGCACCCGTCATCCGGGTACGGCGGGTACGCCGGGGTTTGTCAGGCTTGTCCGCGGAACTGCCACTGATGTTCGGGTCGCTCGCCACGCCCTCCATCATGCCCGGTCGGCGTCATGCCGCGTCGGCGGGCCGAGTCTTGCGCCGGGAATCGATCCGGGACTGTGACGGCCAGCGCACGTCGTACGCCCAGCCGAACTGCTCGAACCAGCGGATCAGACGGGCCGACGAGTCCAGCTGGCCCTTCATCACCCCGTGCCGGGCCGACGTCGGGTCCGCGTGGTGCAGGTTGTGCCAGGACTCCCCGCAGGACAGGATCGCCAGCCACCACACGTTCCCCGAGCGGTCCCGGGACTTGAACGGGCGCTTGCCGACCGCATGGCAGATGGAATTGATCGACCACGTCACGTGATGCAGCAAAGCCACTCGTACGAGTGAGCCCCAGAAGAAGGCCGTGAAGGCACCCCACCACGACATCGTGACCAGACCGCCCACCAGCGGCGGAAGCGCCAGCGACACCGCGGTCCACAGCACGAACTGGCGGGAGATCCGGCGGATCGTCGCGTCCTTGATCAGATCGGGCGCGTACTTCTCCTGCGAGGTCTGCTCCTCGTCGAACATCCAGCCCACATGGGCCCACCACAGGCCCTTGAGCAGCGCCGGAACCGTCTCCCCGTACCGCCACGGCGAGTGCGGGTCGCCCTCCGCGTCGGAGAACTTGTGGTGCTTACGGTGATCGGCCACCCAGCGCACCAGCGGGCCCTCCACGGCCATCGAGCCCGCGACCGCCAGGGCGATCTTCAGCGGCCGCTTGGCCTTGAACGAACCGTGCGTGAAATGCCGGTGGAAACCGATCGTGATGCCGTGGCACCCCAGGTAGTACATGCCGATGAGCAGGCCCAGATCCAGCCAGCTCACCCCCCAGCCCCAGGCCAGCGGCACCGCCGCGACCAGGGCCAGGAACGGCACGGTGATGAAGAGCAGCAGCGTGATCTGCTCGACCGACCGCTTCTGCTCGCCGCCGAGGGTGGCCGAGGGCAGCTCTGCGGCGGACTGCGAGCCGGACTGCGAGCCGGAGGCGGACGCCGCCGCAGCGCCGTCCGGGGCGCTGTCCGGGGCGGCATCGGTCACATCGGAGCTCGGTTTGAGTTCGGAGCTCGTCGTCATGGGCGTCCCCTGTGGGGTCGAGGGTTTTCGGCAGGTCAGCCGGGTGACGGGATTTCTTGCCGTGCCAAAGCGGTCCACACACCGCCTTTCCGCGCCTTTCCTACGGTCCCGTAACCTACGGCGTCGTAAGTATGGGCAGTGCTCACGCGGGCGGCAAGCGGCCACCGGCGGGTGGCGGGCGGTCGGGTCCTATCCTGGTTGCGTCGGACAGCGTGGTCCGCTCTGAGTCTTCCCCGGAATACCTAGGCCCTCCCTAAAGGCCCAGGTTCCCCGGTCCCCCCTCCAGAAGCGCGCAATTTGCAAGGAGCCGCACCTGTGAGCAGTGCCGACCACCAGACCAACCAGACCGGCGCAGAGCTGCGCGCCGACATCCGGCGCCTCGGCGACCTGCTCGGCGAGACCCTCGTACGCCAAGAAGGACCCGAGCTCCTCGAACTCGTCGAGCGCGTCAGAGCCCTCACCCGGGAGGACGGCGAGGCCGCCGCCCGGCTGCTCGGCGAGACCGAGCTGGAGACCGCGGCCAAGCTGGTCCGCGCCTTCTCCACCTACTTCCACCTGGCCAACGTCACCGAGCAGGTACACCGCGGCCGCGAGCTCGCCGCCATCCGCGACGCCGAGGGCGGCACCCTCGCCCGCACCGCCGACATGCTCAAGGACGCCGACCCGGCGCACCTGCGCCAGACCGTCGAGCACCTCAACGTCCGGCCGGTCTTCACCGCACACCCCACCGAGGCCGCCCGCCGCTCCGTCCTCACCAAGCTGCGCCGCATCGCCGCGCTCCTGGAATCCCCGCGCTCCGCGGCCGACCGCCGCCGCCTCGACCTGCGCCTGGCCGAGAACATCGACCTCGTCTGGCAGACCGACGAGCTCCGCGTGGTCCGCCCCGAGCCCGCCGACGAGGCCCGCAACGCCATCTACTACCTCGACGAGCTGCACACCGGCGCCGTCGGCGACGTCCTCGAGGACCTCACCGCCGAACTGGAGCGCGCCGGGGTCGAGCTGCCCCCCGGCACCCGCCCGCTCACCTTCGGCACCTGGATCGGCGGCGACCGCGACGGCAACCCCAACGTCACCCCCCAGGTCACCTGGGACGTCCTGATCCTCCAGCACGAGCACGGCATCACCGACGCCCTCGAACTCGTCGACCACCTGCGCGGACTGCTCTCCAACTCGATCCGCTACGCGGGCGCCACCGAAGAGCTCCTCACCTCCCTCCAGACCGACCTGGAGCGCCTGCCGGAGATCAGCCCCCGCTACAAGCGCCTCAACTCCGAGGAGCCCTACCGCCTCAAGGCCACCTGCGTCCGGCAGAAGCTCCTCAACACCCGAGAGCGCCTCGCCAAGGGCATCCCGCACGAGCCCGGCCGCGACTACCTCGGCACGTCCGAGCTCCTGCACGACCTCACCCTCATCCAGACCTCGCTGCGCGAGCACCGCGGCGGCCTCTTCGCCGACGGCCGGATGGACCGCACCATCCGCACCCTCGCCGCGTTCGGCCTCCAGCTGGCCACCATGGACGTACGCGAGCACGCCGACGCCCACCACCACGCGCTCGGCCAGCTCTTCGACCGGCTCGGCGAGGAGTCCTGGCGGTACGCCGACATGCCGCGCGAATACCGGCAGAAGCTGCTCGCCAAGGAGCTGCGCTCCCGCCGCCCGCTCGCACCCAGCCCCGCCCCGCTCGACGCCGCCGGAGAGAAGACCCTCGGCGTCTTCGAGACGGTCAAGAAGGCCCTGAAGGTCTTCGGCCCCGAGGTCATCGAGTCGTACATCATCTCCATGTGCCAGGGCGCCGACGACGTCTTCGCCGCGGCCGTGCTCGCGCGCGAGGCGGGCCTGATCGACCTGCACGCGGGCTGGGCGAAGATCGGCATCGTGCCGCTCCTGGAGACCACCGACGAGCTCCGCGCCGCCGACGTCATCCTCGACGAGATGCTCGCCGACCCCTCGTACCGCCGCCTCGTCTCGCTGCGCGGCGACGTCCAGGAGGTCATGCTCGGCTACTCGGACTCGTCGAAGTTCGGCGGCATCACGACCTCCCAGTGGGAGATCCACCGGGCGCAGCGCCGCCTGCGCGATGTCGCGCACCGGTACGGCGTACGCCTGCGGCTCTTCCACGGCCGTGGCGGCACCGTCGGCCGCGGCGGCGGCCCCTCGCACGACGCGATCCTCGCCCAGCCGTGGGGCACCCTCGAGGGCGAGATCAAGGTGACCGAGCAGGGCGAGGTCATCTCCGACAAGTACCTGGTGCCTTCGCTGGCCCGGGAGAACCTCGAACTGACCGTCGCCGCAACGCTGCAGGCCTCCGCCCTGCACACCGCGCCCCGCCAGTCCGACGAGGCCCTGGCCCGCTGGGACGCCGCGATGGACACCGTCTCGGACGCCGCGCACTCCGCCTACCGGCGCCTGGTCGAGGACCCGGACCTGCCCGCGTACTTCTTCGCCTCCACGCCCGTCGACCAGCTCGCCGACCTGCACCTGGGCTCGCGCCCGTCCCGCCGCCCCGACTCCGGCGCCGGTCTGGACGGGCTCCGCGCCATCCCGTGGGTCTTCGGCTGGACCCAGTCGCGGCAGATCGTGCCCGGCTGGTTCGGCGTGGGATCGGGCCTCAAGGCCCTCAGGGAAGCCGGTCTCGACACCGTGCTCGACGAGATGTACGAGCACTGGCACTTCTTCCAGAACTTCATCTCCAACGTCGAGATGACGCTCGCCAAGACCGACCTGCGGATCGCCCGGCACTACGTCGACACACTCGTGCCGGACGAGCTCAAGCACGTCTTCGCCACCATCGAGGCCGAGCACGAGCTCACCGTGCAAGAGGTGCTGCGGATCACCGGCGGCGAGAAGCTGCTCGACGAGCAGCCCGTCCTCCAGCAGACGTTCGCGATCCGCGACGCCTACCTCGACCCCATCTCCTACCTCCAGGTCTCGCTGCTCAAGCGCCAGCGCGACGCGGCCGCCGCGGGCGTCGAGCCCGACCCGCTGCTCGCCCGCGCCCTGCTCCTGACCGTCAACGGCGTGGCGGCGGGGCTGCGCAACACCGGCTGACCGCAGGGGAGTTGCACATACTGCGCGTACTGCGCGTACTGCGCATACGACGGTGCCCGGCACGGATCGCTTCCGTGCCGGGCACCGGTGTGTTACGGGGTATCAGCTCTGGTGGCCCTTGCGGCGGCGGGCGACCAGGTAGCCGCCGACGCCGACGAGCGCCGCCGCCGCGACGGAGAGTGCCGTGACCGGCGCGCCATTGCCGGTCTCGGCCAGGTCGCCGTCGCCCTCCTGCGACGAGGACGGAGACGGGGACGGCGACGGCTTCGCGGGCGCGGCCGGGGCCGAGGACGCCGGGGACTCGGGGGCGGCGGAGGGCTCGTCGGCCGGGGCGGGCTTGTTGCTGCCGCCCTCGCAGTCCGACCAGAACACCTTGTGCTTCGCCTTACCGTTCTCGCCGTCGAACGTCCAGAACAGCTTGTAGTGCCCGTCCGGCAGCGACAGATCCCGCGTACGCCCATGACCCTCGGCGTTCAACGTGAGCGAACCGGACTTCACCTTCTCGCCCTTCACCCCGGCGGTCGGGGCCCAGGCCTCGATCCACCACGTGGCGCGCTGCCCGCCGTCGAAATTGAACGCGTCGAGGTAGAACGTGCAGACGTGAGGCTCGTTCTTGCGGAGCTCCTCGCCGGTCCCGGAGTCGTGGATCTTAATGGTGCCGTTGTCGCCGGGGGGCGTGGCGTGGGCGGGGGAGACGAACAGCAGGGCAGACGCAGCTGCTACAGATACGGCCGCGGCGCCGGTAGCGGTCAAGGTGCGCATGGGGCGTCCTATTTTTGGGAAGAGGAGCGGGAGTTGGGGGGGGCGGCTCAGCTTCCTGCGCCCCGTCAGGGCGGTCAAGGCGCAGAACACCGCATCCGCCCCGTGCGCCCCGTAACATCCCAATAGTTCACCATAACGATAAGGTGAACGCCCCGTTCCGGTCCGTGAGTTGGCGTCAGAGCGTCGCGAACGACGCCACCAGCACAGCAGCCCCCGCAAGACCGATACCCCACGCCGTCCGCGTAAGCCGAAGACCACCCCCGACCACCACCGCGGCAAGGACAAGCGCACCCCCGAACGGCACCCAGGCGTGCAGAAAACCGGGGCCCCCGGTGCGGACCGCCTCATCCGTGCCGGGCTTGAGCGCCACCGGCACCGTCACACCCTTGCGCTCACCGAGCGACCGGTCGATGACCACACGGTCGCGGGGCTTGCTCGCCACCCGGGTCTTCGCCGGGGCATACGACCCCCAGCACCGCTCCTCGTCGCACCGCGACACCGAGAGCCTGCCCTGTTCCCGCTCGCTCGCGAACAGCACGTGCTGGGCCGTCGACCAGGACGTCCAGACACCCGCGACAAGCAGCAGCAGCGCAAGAAGTACGGATCCGGCGCGCCGCCCGAAGAGCAGCAGACCGGGCGCGGCGGTGGTGGCAGACATGGCCGCGATCCTTGGCCATGGATGTGCGTCAGGTCAACCGTGGCCTCCGCCACGCCCTCACGACCCCACCACCTGACGTACGCATTCCGGCTACGCGTTGTACGCGCTCTGCGCCCGCTCGAGCCCCTCGGTGACCAGACACTCGACCGAATCGGCCGCCCGGTCCACGAAGTAGTCGAGCTCCTTGCGCTCGCTCGACGAAAAGTCCTTGAGGACGAAGTCCGCGACCTGCATCCGACCCGGCGGACGCCCCACCCCGAAGCGCACCCGGAAGTAGTCCGAGCCGAGAGACTTGGTGATGCTCTTCAGACCGTTGTGGCCGTTGTCGCCGCCGCCCAGCTTCAGACGCAGCATGCCGTAATCGATATCGAGCTCGTCGTGGATGGCGACGATGCGGTCCGTCGGCACCTTGTAGAAGTCGCGCAACGCGGTCGTCGGGCCGCCGGACAGATTCATGTACGACATCGGCTTGGCCAGCACAACACGGCGACTGCCGGGACCCATCGGCCCGATCCGGCCCTCCAGAACCTGGGCCTGCGCCTTGCCGTGCCGCTTGAAGCCGCCACCGATCCGCTCGGCGAGCAGGTCGACGACCATGAACCCGACGTTATGGCGATTGGCGGCATAGCCCGGACCAGGGTTGCCGAGCCCGACGATCAGCCACGGGGCATTGGCGTCGGTGGTCATCTGCGTTTCTCCTTCGCGGCGCCTTCATCACGCAACCGCCGGGCGGACTGCGACGAGCCCGCCCGGCGGTTCACATCCAAGCGAGGATCAGGCCTCCGCGGCCTCTTCCTCACCCGCGGCCTCCGCGGCCGGCTCCTCGGCCTGCGCGGACAGGACCTGAAGGACGACGGCGTCCTCCTCGATGTCCAGCGTGGTGCCGGCCGGCAGCGTGATGTCCTTGGCCAGGACGGAGGCACCCGACTCCAGGCCCTCGACGGAGACGGTGAGCGACTCCGGGATGTGGGTGGCCTCGGCTTCGACCGGCAGCGCGTTCAGAACGTGCTCGAGCAGGTTGCCGCCGGGAGCCAGCTCGCCCTCGGTGTGGACGGGGATCTCCACGGAGACCTTCTCGCCCTTCTTCACGACGAGCAGGTCGACGTGCTCGAGAATGCCGATGCGGAGCGCGTCACGCTGCACGGCCTTGGGGATCACCAGCTGCTTCTTGCCCTCGATGTCCAGGTTGATCAGGACGTTCGAGGTGCGCAGCGCCTGCAGGGTGTCGTGGTGCGGCAGCGCGATGTGCTGCGGGTCGGTGCCGTGGCCGTAGACAACGGCGGGCAGCTTGTCGGCGCGACGGAGACGGCGGGCGGCGCCCTTGCCGAACTCGGTACGCGTCTCGGCGGAGATCTTCACTTCGGACATAAGCACTCCTCGTAGGGGATCCATGCGGATCGATGAGTCGATGGCGGTCACCCGGCCACGACTGGCCTGCTACGAAGAGCGCGTCGATAACGGACAGCCACACCTGCTCGCAAAAAGCAGTGCGGCCTCCCTCGCCGAGCAACTTGGGCAGTCTACTCGCCAGGAGGCCGCACCAGAAATCGATCTTCTGGAGATCTTCCAGGGCCGCAACCAGGGCGACCCGGGGCTCACAGCTCGCTCACTGCTCCTCGAAGAGGCTGGTCACCGAGCCGTCCTCGAAGACCTCCTTCAGCGCACGCGCGATCGTCGGCGCGATGGACAGGACCGTGATCTTGTCCAGCTCCAGCTCGCCCGGCGTCGGCAGCGTGTTCGTGAACACGAACTCACTGACCTTCGAGTTCTTCAGACGGTCCGCCGCCGGGCCCGACAGCACACCATGCGTCGCCGTCACGATGACGTCCTCCGCACCGTGCGCGAACAGCGCGTCCGCGGCCGCACAGATCGTGCCACCGGTATCGATCATGTCGTCGACCAGGACACACACCCGGCCCTCGACATCACCGACGACCTCGTGCACGGTCACCTGATTCGCCACGTCCTTGTCGCGCCGCTTGTGCACGATCGCAAGGGGCGCACCGAGCCGGTCGCACCAGCGGTCGGCAACCCGTACCCGGCCCGCGTCCGGCGAGACGACGGTCAGCTTGTCCCTGTCCACCTTCGTACCCACGTAGTCCGCCAGGATCGGCAGCGCGAAGAGGTGGTCCACCGGGCCGTCGAAGAAACCCACGATCTGGTCCGTGTGCAGGTCGACCGTGACGATCCGGTCCGCACCCGCGGTCTTCATCAGATCCGCGACCAGCTTGGCCGAAATCGGCTCACGGCCACGGTGCTTCTTGTCCTGCCGCGCATAGCCGTAGAACGGCACGATCACGGTGATGCTGCGCGCGGAAGCCCGCTTCAGCGCATCGATCATGATCAGCTGTTCCATGATCCACTTGTTGATCGGAGCCGTGTGGCTCTGGATCAGAAAGCAGTCGGCCCCACGCGCCGACTCCTGGTAACGGACGTAGATCTCGCCGTTCGCGAAGTCGAACGCCTTGGTCGGAACAACGCCGATGCCCAGCTGGGCGGCGACCTCCTCGGCCAGCTCGGGGTGGGCGCGGCCGGAGAAGAGCATCATCTTCTTCTCGCCGGTCGTCTTGATCCCGCTCACAGCACAGTCTCCTCAGACAGGTTCATCGCAGCCCGGAACGAGCCGGCCGAATGGTGTGCACTATCACGGTACGCCGCCTCAGGCGCACCTTTTTCCGGTCAGCTTTCACTGTCCGACTCCTGAGAAGCGCTCTGAGCCGCCTTCGCAGCCGCGCTCCCCGGACGCTTACGAGCCACCCAACCCTCGATATTCCGCTGCTGACCGCGGGCCACCGCGAGCGAACCGGGCGGCACATCCTTGGTGATCACCGAGCCGGCCGCAGTGTACGAACCGTCCCCGATGGTGACAGGAGCCACAAACATATTGTCGGCACCGGTACGGCAATGGGAACCGATGGTGGACGGGTGCTTCTCCTGCCCGTCGTAATTCACGAACACGCTCGCGGCACCGATGTTCGTGTGATCACCGATGGTCGCGTCCCCGACATACGACAGATGCGGCACCTTCGTGCCCTCGCCGATCGTGGCGTTCTTCATCTCCACGTACGTCCCGGCCTTCGCCCGCACACCCAGCTTGGTGCCCGGCCGCAGATACGCATACGGCCCGACGCTCGCCTCCTCACCGACCACGGCGGAGTCCGCCACCGTGTTGTCCACGCGCGCGCCGACGCCCACCACGGTGTCCTTCAGACGGGAGTTGGGCCCGACCTCGGCACCCTCCGAGATATGCGTCGAGCCAAGCAGCTGCGTACCCGGCAGCACGATCGAGTCCGGCTCGAACGTCACGCTGACATCAAGGAACGTACTGGCCGGATCCACGACGGTGACCCCGCCGAGCATCGCCCGCTCAAGCAGCCGGTCGTTGAGAATCCGCCGCGCCTGACTCAACTGCCCGCGGTTATTGATCCCGGAGATCTCCCGGTGATCGCCCGCGACCGAGGCACCGACACGGTGCCCCGCCTCCCGCAGGATCCCGAGCACATCCGTGAGGTACTCCTCGCCCTGACTGTTGTCCGTGCGCACCTTGCCGAGCGCCTTGGCGAGCAACTGCCCGTCGAAGGCGAACACTCCGGAGTTGATCTCCCGGATGGCCCGCTGCGCGGCGTCGGCATCCTTGTGCTCGACGATCGCGGTGACGGCACCGGAGGCGTCCCGCACGATCCGGCCGTACCCGGTCGCGTCCGGCACCTCGGCGGTCAGCACGGTGACGGCATTGCCGTCGGCGGTGTGCGTGGCGGCGAGCGCGCGCAGCGTCTCGCCGGTGAGCAGCGGAGTGTCCCCGCAGACGACGATCACGGTGCCGTCCACGGCCCCGTCGGCACTCAGCTCTTCGAGCCCCATGCGCACGGCGTGCCCGGTGCCGAGCTGCTCGGCCTGCACGGCGGTGCGCGCGGCCGCGTCGACCTGATCGAGGTGCGCGGTGACGAGCTCCCGCCCGTGCCCGACGACCACGACGAGCTCCGCGGGCTCGAGCTCCCGCGCGGCGGAGACGACATGGCCGACCAGGGAGCGGCCGCAGATCTCGTGCAGAACCTTGGGGGTCTTCGACTTCATGCGGGTGCCCTCACCCGCTGCGAGGACGACTACGGCGGCCGGGGGTGTGGCGCTCACGGGGGATGCCCTTCGGCTTCGGATGTGTTGCGGGGTGGACATCCGCAGGATACCGGGGCGTTGTGGGGCGGAAATGAGGACGGGTCCTGACCTGGTGGTCAGGACCCGAACTTAGATCTTGTGTGCTGTGGCTCCCCCGCAAGGATTCGAACCTTGACCTGCGGCCACCAAAAGACCGTGTGCTGCCTGGTTACACCACGGGGGACGGCCCTTAGACCTTACCTGAGATGTCGCTGAGCGTGGGCCACGATTCCGTTCCACCACCCCTCAATGCGCAGGTACAGGTGGGCGCTCTGGTTGACCGAGATGACTAGACAACCGTGGTAGTCGTCACCGGTGTTCTTACGGACGGTCTTTGGGTTGTGCTGCTTCAGCGTGGGCCTGCTGAAGACGTCGACGTCGACACCGATGACATCGGCCCAGTACTGGTGAGCGGCAGGAACGTCCGCGGACTCGTGGATCAGGAGGCGGTAGCCCCGGTGCTCCTGCTCGACGCCCATCAGGTCTAGCCAGGCCACAAAGGTCTCGATGACGCCGGAGTCGCTGTTGACGAAGATCACGCGTTCGCGACGGGCGTGCGGCTTGCTCTTGCTGCCTTCGGCCCAATACAGCGCTACCCCGACCAGGAACAGATCGCGGTCGGAGAGTTCGCCGACCTCCAGGTGTGCTGCACGCCTGACGCGCTCGCGCTCCTCGTCTTGAGCGCTGCGCAGGCGGGCCAGCCCCGCGTGCATGAGGGCCTGCTGTTCCTCCGGCGTGTAGCGCGGCTCGGGCCGCGGCAGGTCTCGCACCCAGAGCGAGATCGAACTCTTCGAGCAGCCGAGCTCCGCCTGGATTCGGTCGTACGTCCAGCCCTGGATCCGCAGCTCCCGGGCGCGCTCGCGGAGGTCGTCCTTGGCGTTCGGGCGCTTGGTCCACTCCGGTGGGGGCTCGCCCTTGACCAGTTGGTTGAGGATGTCGTTGTTGTAGACCTTCAGTTCGTTCCTGATCTGTCGGAGGCTGCAGCCCTGCTGGCGCAGGGCTATGGCTCGTTCGCGAAGAGACTCGAAGTCGGCGTACCTGCCTGTGATCTCACTCATAAGCCAACCCTCGTCCGGAATGCGGACGTCCGGCTCGAAAGCGCGATCGATTCACCAGTTCGGGTAATATCAGGCGGTTTCGCTTCCGCTCGAACGCCGCGCGTGCCAGTGCCCCGGTATCTGTGGTTCCGGAAACTCCCCGGCTGGGCGCAGGTCCGCGCCCGTACGCTGGAGGGCATGACCACGACGGGGGTAGAGCACGAGGAAGCGGCCGGGGGGCCGCTGTGGTGGGGGCGGCGGCGTAGTGCCGTGCTCGATGTGGGGCTCGGGGTGGTGTCGGCCGTGGAGTGTGCGGCCGAGGGGGTCGGGTCCGCGGAGCGGGCCGGGCTTCCGGTCGCCGTGGGCGTGGTGTTCGGGCTGCTCGTCGGGGCCGTGCTCGTGTTCAGGCGGCGGTGGCCGATCGCCGTTGTCCTCGTCACCGTCGCGGTGACCCCGGCCAGCATGGGGTTTCTGCTGACGGTCGTGGGCCTTTACACCCTGGCCGCCTCCGAGGTGCCGCGGCGGATCACCGCGGCGCTCGCCGGGATGTCGCTCGCGGCCACGATGATCGTCACGTTCGTGCGGACGCAGCAGGACATAGCGCGCGGGGATCTGCAGATCGGTGAGTGGTTCGTGCCGTTCATCGCCGTCGCCGCCTCGCTCGGTGTCACCGCGCCTCCCGTGCTGCTCGGCCTGTACGTGGGGGCGCGGCGCCGTCTGATGGAGAGCCTGCGGGAGCGTGCGGACAGCCTGGAGCGGGAGCTTCAGCTGCTTGCGGAGCGGGCGGAGGAGCGGGCCGAGTGGGCGCGGAACGAGGAGCGCACGCGGATAGCCCGGGAGATGCATGACGTGGTGGCGCACCGGGTGAGCCTGATGGTGGTGCACGCGGCGGCGGTGCAGGCGGTGGCGCACAAGGATCCGGAGAAGGCGGCGCGGAATGCCGCGCTGGTCGGGGACATGGGGCGGCAGGCGTTGACCGAGCTGCGGGAGATGCTGGGGGTGCTGCGTTCCGCCGAGCGGGATGAGTCGGAGGGGCCTGCGGCGGTGCGGGGTGGTGGCGTGCCGGTGCCGCTGGCTTCCGTGGGTGCGGCGGCGGCCGAGGCGGCGGCTCGGGCGGAGGATGTGGCTCCGGGTGCGGACCTGGTTGTGGATGACGGTCCTTTCCTGGCCGAGGTGGACGGTCCTTTCCTCGCCGAGGTGGAGGAGCTGGTCGGGCAGTCGCGGGCCGCGGGCATGGCCGTGGAGTTGTCGGTGGACGGGGTGCCGGGCCGCTATCCGGCGGGGGTGGAGCGGACCGCGTACCGGGTGATCCAGGAGGGTCTGACCAACGTCCACAAGCACGCGCCGGGCGCGAAGGCGCATGTACGGCTGGCGCACCGGGGTGCCGAGGTGGCGATGCAGGTGGAGAACGAGCCGCCGCCGGAGGGCGGAGCCGGGTCGCCGGGGCTGCCGAGCGGCGGCAATGGCCTGGTGGGGATGAAGGAGCGGGTCAGCGCGCTGGGCGGGGTGTTCGTGTCGGGGCCGACGGAGGCGGGGGGTTTCCGGGTGTCGGCGGTGCTTCCGGCGCGGTCCGGCTCGTCGGGCGGGTGAGCGGGTCCTGTGCTTCGGGCGGGTGAGCGGGTGTGCGCTCCTGAGGGTTACGCCGTTGCCGGTCGTACGGGTGGCTGTGCCGTTGCCGGTCGTATGGCTGGCTGTGTGGCTGTGCCGTATTCAGCCGTACGGGTGACTACGCCGTGGTGAGTCGTACGGGAAGTGCCCCGGTGAGCAGCGTCGCGAGGGCGTCGTCGATGTCCGGGCCCAGGTACCAGTCGCCGGTGTGGTCCACGGCGTAGACGCGGCCCTCGTTGTCGATGGCGAGGAGGGCCTGGGTCTCGGTCTCCTCGCCGAGTGGGCAGATCTCCGTGTCCAGGGCGCGGCCCAGGTCGCCGAGGATGCGGGCCAGGTGGAGGCCGCGGAGTGGGTCGAAGTGGAGGGGTACGGGCGCGACTTGGCGTCCGGGGCCGGTGGGGTTGACCGTCAGTCCGCCGAATTCCGCCCAGGCTTCGACGGCGGCCGGGAACACGTTGTGCCGGTGGCCCGCGGGTGAGGCGTGCTCGCGTAGTGCGTCGGCCCACCGTTCGGCCTGCTGTATGTCCCAGCGGCCGGGCTGCCAGCCGGCCTCGCGCAGGGCGGCGTCGACGGGCACGGGGAAGCGTGTGGTGGATGTGCGGTCGGTGGTGCGGTCGAAGGGCATCAGCCTTCAGTCTCCGTGGGGTTGATGATGCGTACGCCGAAGTGCGCGACGAGTGCGGTGCAGGAGCGGCAGGGTGGGGCGAAGGATCCGTGGAGCGGGTCGCCGGCCTCGCGGATCCGGCGTGTGGTGAGTTTGGAGTTTTTCAGTGCTTTGCGTGCTTCGCCCGGGGTGAGTGGTTTGTCCTTGTTGCGGCGGGACTTGGCCGCCCGGGCGGTCTCGACCGCGGTGAGATGGCGGGAGATGAGGAGTGCTTCGGGGCAGCGGCCGGTGAAGCGTTCGCGCTGGCCGCTCGTCAGGGTGTCGAGGAAGTCCTTGACGAGCGGGTGGAGTTCGGGTGTCGCGTCGGAGCGGCCCGCGGTGGAGGTGAGTGTCTCGCCGCGTACGGAGAGGGCGGCGGCGACGGTGGGCAGGATCCCGTCGCGGCGGTGCCGCAGGGTGGGTGGGGCGGCGGCTTCGGCGGTGCCGCTCCAGGTGAGCCGCGGGTCACCTGGAGGGTGAGCTGGTGCGGTGTGCATGGTGGTACGTCCCTCCCGGCGGTGGCGTCGGCCCCTCTCCCGGCCGTGTTCTGACGACAGGGCCTGGCGCCGGCCGCGCGTCCCGCACTCCCTGAGTGCGGGAACAGACTGCCAAATGGGGTGCCTGGTGCGGAAGCTGGGGCGGTGTGTGCTGCGTCGTATTCGATGCACGTCACGGCGCACGCGACGGCGCGTGTCACGGACGGGTGGCCGCAGGTCACGGAAGCGGAGGTCGCGGAAGCGGAGGTCCGGTGACCGGTGGTGCGTCAGCGCTTAGGCTGTGGGGGCAGTGGCGCGGTACGCGGTGACAAGCGGCGCGTCGTTACGGATCCACGCAGGGGGCAACCGCCATGACGACAGGTCGGCTCGGGCAGCAAGCCGCGCCGCCGAACGCGGCTTACGCCGGGCAGGTCGTGCAGTTCCCGGACCCGGTCCGGGCCGCGCGCCACCCCAGAGGCGTACGCGTGGACGAACACGGCTATCCGGACTTCTCGCCCTTCGCGCGCGCGGCGGCCGAGATCGCCGAGCCCCCCGAGGGTTTCGGCGTCGACGAACTCCGCCTCACGGACTACGTCTCGGCGAACGCCGCGCTCTCCGCCGACGGACACACCTTGTGGGACACCGTCCCCGCGGTGGCGACCCCGCACGGCTGGACCTGGCACCACGTGCCCCGCACCCGCCGCGTCGAGCTGGTCCCGGTCGAGGTGAAGGCGCTGCTGCGGCACCACGGCGGCCTGGCCACGGCGCCGGTCGACCAGAACAAGCGGGGCACCCGGCCGCTCCAGGAGACCCGCCCGGTCCACTTCGGGCTGCCGAAGAGCGCGCTCGCGGTGACCGAGCAGCAGCTGGTCGGCGTCGAGGAGGATCTGGGGTACCGGCTGCCGGGTGCCTACCGGGCGTTCCTGAAGGCGGCGGGCGGCTGCGCCCCGGTCGGCGTCGCGCTCGACGCGGACCTCGGGCTCCTGGTCGACCAGCCGTTCTTCACGGTCCGCGACGAGGCCGCGGTCAACGACCTCTACTACGTCAACAAGTGTCTGCGCGATCACCTCACAAAGGACTACCTCGGTGTGGGCTTCGTGCAGGGCGGCCTGATTGCCGTGAAGGTCAAGGGCGACCGGATCGGCTCGGTCTGGTTCTGCGCGTACGACGACGCACGGGACATCGGCGATACGGCGGGCTGGACCATAGGAGAGCGCATGGAACGGCTGTTGCTGCCGCTCGGCGAGGACTTCGACGCCTTTCTGTCCCGGCTCGCGGGCAGCCCGCCGGAGCTGGAGACCGTGGCGAACCTGATGGTGGACGGCGGCTTCGCGCGCGCCGTGCCGGTAGCGGCGTAAGGGGTGACCGCGATGGTGACGTTCGCGCAGGCGCAGGAGCGCGCCGAGGACTGGATCAATGGCGGCGTGCCCGCGTATCAGCACCGTGAGGTGCGGGTGCGGGAGTTCGACCTCGGGTTCGTGGTCTGGGCCGAGGATCGCGAGGAGGGCCCGACCTCGGACGGCGGCCGCCAGCGGCTCGTCATCGCCCGGGACAGCGGCGAGGCCACGCTCTGGCCCGCGCTGCCCGTGGGCGAGGTGATCCGGCGGTACGAGGAGGACTACGGCGGCCCGGACGCGGCCCCGGAACCGGCCGCGCCCCCACCGGAGCGGGTGGATCTGAACCAGACGTCGTTCCTGCTTTCGCCACCCGAGTGGTTGCAGGAGGCGGCTGATCAGTTGGGGATTCCGGATCGGCGGGGGGCGGGTGAGGCTTCGGCTGGGCCTTCGGCTTCGGCCGGGGCTTCGACTGGGGCTTTGGCGGATCCTTCGGCTTCGGCGGGGGCTCCGGTTTCGGCGGAGGCTGAGGCTTCGGCGGGGGCTGGGGTGGAGGCTGCCTCGCCTGACGGCTCGGCTTTGGGGGGCGGTTCTGGCCCGACCTCCGGTGGGTTCGACTCCGCTTCGCGTGGGTCCGTGTCCACCTCCGGTTCCAGTGGGTTCGACTCCGCCTCGGGCGGGTCTGCGTCCACCTCCGGTGGGGACTCCCTTTCCGGTGATTTCTCGTCCAGCAGCGCGCCCACGAGCGGTACTCCGTGGGCCGGTACGGACACCAACGCGGACGCGGGCGAGGAGGACCTCTCCGTACCGCTGCCCGCGACCGTGTTCTCGCCGCCGCTCTCCGGTGACGACGAGGACAAGCCGCCGTCCGTCGCGCCCGACGCCAAGACGGCACTGATGTCGGGTGGCAGCCAGCTGCCGCCGACCACCCAGGCTCCGGCCTTGGGGCGTGACGACTCCGGGGCTCCGGGTCAGCCGGGCCAGCCGGGCCAGCCGGGTGAGGAGCCCGCGGGTGCGCCCGCGTACGGCTACCCGCAGGCCGGTGCCCCGCAGGCCGGTGCCCCGGAGGCCGGTATCTCGCAGCCGCCCGCCGCACCCCCGGTCGCGCCGTCCGCGCCCCCGGCCGCTCTTGGCGTGCCCGCGCCGCCCGGGGCCCCGGGCGCCCCGGCCTCGCCGCCGGTTTCGCCCGACGCCGATACGACCGGTGGTCCGGCCCCGTCAGGTCCGGGTGCGCCTGGAACCCCGGCCGGTGGCTACGTACCGACACAGCTGGTCTCCGCGCTCGGGCCCGACGGGCCACAGCCGCCCGCGCCGCCCGCGCCTTCCGAGCCCAAGTCCGAGGAGGACAAGGGCGATTCGGCGGACAGCGGTGGCAGTGGCAGTGACGGTGGCGGCGGCAGTGTGCACCACGCCGCAACGATGTTCGCCGACCCGAACATGATGGGTCCCGGTGGTCCGGGTGCTTCGGCTGGTCCGGGTGCGCCGAAGCCTCCGGGTCCGCCCGGTGCTCCCGGTAGTCCCGGTGCGCCGAAGCCCCCCGGCCCGCCTGGTGCTCCTGGTGCTCCCGGTGCACCCGGCGCGTCCAGCACCCCGCCGCCCGGTGCGTCCGGCGGTGGCGGCGGTGGCGTACACCAGGCCGCGACCATGCTCGCCGGGCCCGCGGTCGGTGGCCCGGGTGCGCCCGGTGCACCCGGCGCCCCGCAGCCGCCCGGCCCGCCGCCGGGCGCCCCGGGCATGCCGCCCGGCGCAGGCCCACAGCCCGCCCCCGGCCAGCCGGGGCCAGCGGGCCAGCCCGCCCCCGGCCAGCCGATGCCTCCCGCCCAGCCGATGCCTCCCGCCCAGCCGATGCCCGGCCAGGCACCCGGCGGCCCCGGCGGCCCCGGCGCACCCGGCGCCCCCGGTGCGCCTGGCGCCCCCGGTGCGCCTGGCGCCCCCGGTGCGCCTGGCGCAGGCCCGCAGCCCGGACCACCGCCCGGTCCGCAGCCCGGACCATCGGCCGCCCCCGCGCCCGGACCGACCCCGGCCGCACCCCCGGCATACGGCTACCCGCAACAGCCCCCTACCGGCCAGCCCACGGTCGGCCCCGGCTATCAGGCCGTGCTCCGCTACCGCGCGCAGGACAGCTCCGAGCAGCAGCTCATCCGTCGCTCGGCGCCCGGTATGCCGCACCCGGAGTGGCAGATCCTGCATGAGCTGCGCGCCCTGAACGTGCCGCCGCAGCAGGTACTCGAGCTCCATACCGAGCTGGAGTCCTGCGAGCTGCCCGGTGCGTACTGTGCCCGGATGATCCGTGAGACCTGGCCGCAGGCGCGGATCACGAGCATCGCCCCGTACGGCAAGGACCACACGTCCCGGCAGCAGGGCATGCAGCAACTCCTCGCGCACCAGGGCGAGTTGCACCAGGTCGCGGACGGTCCGGCGCGCCCGGCTCCGGTGCGGGCCCCGGTGCAGCCGGTGCAGCCCGTGCCGCCGGTTCCGCCGGAGGGTGTGGCACACGAGTTGGCCGGGGCGTTCGGGCCGCAGGGCATCTTCCGCTTCGATCAGCGGGCGGTGTCGCGGCAGGGCGTACCCGACATCGTGGCGCACACGTTGGTGTGGGCCGGTCTGCCGGTCGACTTCAGCCCGTTCTTCTGGGCGCAGGCGCAGCCGGGCCGTCCGGTGCCGACCCTCGCCGAACTGGCGCAGGAGCGGCAGGTGCAGGCCGCCTCGGACGCGGGCTCGTACCTGGTGATGGGCTCCGATTTCGGCAAGGCGATCTGTGTGCAGTACGGCACGGCGCACATCGTCGCCGTGCCGGTCGAGGCCGGTTCCCCTGCGGGTGAGCACAGCGCGCCCGCGGTGCCTCAGTTCGTGAACACCGGTCTGCCGGAGTTCGTCCGCTGTCTGGCCCTGCTCGGCCGGATGTGGCGGCTGCGTTACGGCCTCAACCAGGAGCAGGCGGGTCGCTGGACGGTCGATTTCCAGCAGCAGTTGGCCGCCTTGGACGGGGCCGCGCTGTCGTCGCCGGAGAACTGGTGGTCCGTCCTGCTCGAGCAGATGTGGGACGGGCTGCTCTGACCGTCTGAACCCCTCTCGGACCGAATCGGGGAATTGGGCGGAGTGTCGCATTATGGACACCTCCGTTCGATCCATCAGGATGTGCGCCGAAAGCGCAGGCGCCACATCCGGCCGAGAGGGGCCTCCAGATGAGTGCACCGTCGACACCCCCACCCCACGGCTTCTTCGTCGTCCGCGGCCGCGGCTACCGTCCCGCCCAGGTCGATGCGTACGCCGCCGAGGTCTCCGAGGAGCGGGACGCCGCCTGGGAGCGGGCGGCCCGGCTCACCGTGCTCGCCAAGGAGATGGGGGCGGAGGTTCAGCGCCTGCGCGAGAAGGTCGCGCGGCTGACCCCGCAGACGTACGACACCCTCGGCGCCCGTGCCGAGGAGCTCTTCGCCACGATCCAGGAGGAGGCGGACGAGGTGCGCGCCGCCGGACAGGCGGACGCCCAGCGGGTGACGGGCGCGGCACAGTCGTACGCGGAAGAGGTACGTGGCCAGGCACGCGCGTACGCCGATCAGGTGCGCGGCGAGGCCGAGGAGCGGGCGCGGCGGCTGCTGCTCGCCGCCGAGGGGACGGCCGACGCGGAGCTGACCGCCGCCCGACGCCACGCCGATGAGCTGCGCCGCGAGGCCGAGGCCGCGCTGCGCGAGACCCGGCGGCGCGGCGAGAGCCTGCTGGCCGACCTCGACAAGGTGCATGCCGAACGGCGGGAGGCGGCGGACCGTGAGGCGGCCGACCGCGCGGCCGAGTTGGACGCCCATCACGTCGAGCTGACCGCGGCCGCCGAGTCCGGGTTCTCGGACGCCAAGCGGGCCTTCGCGGAGGCCGAGGAGGCGGCCCGGCACGGCCAGGAGGACGCCGAGGCGCGCGCCGCGGAGCTCGTGGCCGAGGCGCGGATGCGGGCGGAGCGTGTGGAGCGGGAGACGGAGCGGGTGCTGCGCGAGCACGAGGAGGCCCGGGACGAGGTGCGGGCGCACATGGACAACGTACGCAGCAGCCTGACTTCGCTTACGGGCAAGGTGGCGGAGGAGGACGAGGACGAGGTGCCTCCGGGCGGTACGGGTACGGGCGCTGGTACCAGTACGGGTACGGTGCCGGGTCCGACGGACGGCTCCGACTCGTGATCGCGGGGCCCGGTCCTCAATCCCCGGACGCGCCGGACGTGCCGGACGTGCCGGACGGCTGCTTCAGTACGGGGAACCGGCGCGGGGCCACGAACAGCAGGACGAGGAAGGCGAGGCCCGCCGCGCAGGCCGCGCCCAGGTAGACCGCGTCGACGGCGGCGTCCACGGCGCGGCGGAGCCGTTCGGCCTCGGCAGCCCGGTGTGCGAGCGCGCCGCCGTCGAGGGTGCGGGCCACCGAGTCGAGGTCTCCGGCGCCGCCGATGCGGGCGGCGAGCACCCCGTTGGCGACGGCGCCGAAGAGCGCGGCGCCGACGGTCTGGCCTATCTGGCGGCAGAACAGCACGGAGGCCGTGGTGGTGCCGCGTTCCTCCCAGTCGACGGTGGACTGGACGCCGACGATCAGCGGCAGCTGGAAGAGCCCGAGCGCGGCACCGAGCAGCAGCATCAGCAGGGCGGGCTGCCAGGCGACGCCGGGGTAGGGCAGGAACTGGAAGGCGAGCAGCACCAGGGCGGCCGCGGCGATGCCGGTCATCGCGGAGTTACGGAAGCCGATCCGGCGGTAGACGTGCTGGCTGAAGGCGGCGGAGACGGGCCAGCTCAGGGTCATCACGGAGAGCACGAATCCGGCGGCGACGGGGCCGAGTTGGAGTACGGACTGGGCGTACGTCGGCAGGAAGGCGGTCGGCGCGACCATGAGGAGCCCGAGCGCGCCGAGGGCGAGGTTGACGGCGGCGTTGGTGCGTCGCCGCCACACCCAGCCCGGAATGATCGGCTCCGCGGCCCGCCGTTCCACGACCACGGTGACCGCGGCGAGCACGCCCCCGGCCCCGAAGAGCGCGAGCGAGGGCACCGAGAGCCAGGGCCAGGCGACGCCGCCCTGGACCAGGGCGGTGAGTACGGCCCCACCGGTGGCGAAGACGCACAGCGCCCCGGCCCAGTCGATCCGAGGCCGTGGGGAGGAGGTCCGGCGGGCGCCGCCGGACGGCTCGCGCAGATGGCGACCGATGAGCCAGAGGGCGACGCCGCCGACGGGGAGATTGATGAGAAAGATCCACCGCCAGTCGGCATACCCCGCGAGCAGCCCACCCACGGCCGGTCCCGCGACCGACGATACGGCCCACACGGTGGACAACTTGGCCTGGATCCGCGGCCGTTCCTTGAGCGGGTACAGATCGGCGGCGAGCGTCTGCACGGTCCCCTGTATGGCACCGCCACCAAGCCCCTGCACGATCCGGAACGCGATGAGGGACGCCATGTCCCAGGCCCCGGCACAGAGCAGCGAGCCGACGAGGAAGACGACGATGCCGGTGAGCAGGACCGGCTTACGGCCGAAGGTGTCGGACAGCTTGCCGTAGACGGGAAGCGTGACGGTGACGGCGAGCAGATACCCGGAGAACAGCCACGAGAAGACGGCGAACCCGCCGAGGTCACCGACGATCTGCGGGATGGCGGTGGCGATGATGGTCGAGTCGAGCGCGGCGAGCGCCATGGCGAGCATGAGCGCGGCGACAACGGGCCCACGACGCTCCGGGGCGCCGGGTACCCCGGCTACCCCGGTCTCCTTGACGGGGTCGCCCCCGCCCCCGGTCGAGTCCGCCGTACCGTGTTCCGCCCCGCTCACCGGAAGATCCCTTCCCCCTGCACGTATCCATCCGCGAGACACCATCTCACTTTCCCCTCGCGGAGAGGGGCCCCGGCATGGCTCTCCGTCACGCGCGCGTTCCGTCACGCATGCTGACCCTTCGCTATGGGGTCAGTTCAACGGTCCCTCCGCTGCGCCAGGTTGGAAGACACTCCCGTAAGGAAGCACGCCCTGAACAACCTGGACGAAGACTCACTTCCAGGGCCATTCGCGCAGCTGACGGTATAGAGATCACCCGACGCATCGATGTCGTGCACGCCACAACCTCCCTTTACGATAGTCGCCGTTGACGCAGCCACGATCATCTGGCACGTCCCGCAAGTCACTTCTTGATCTTCGGGGGTACCGCACATGGCAAAAGGCGATCTCGTTCTCAGCCTCACCGGGCTCGATGACCTGGCAGGCGAACTCCGATCGATCAAGAAGCGGATGGACGACACGGGCCGCTTCGAGCGTGAACTCGGGCAAGGCGAGATAGGGGACAGCAGGGCATTCGATGCCCTGCAGAACTTCGTGGACGGCTGGAAGGACGGCCGTAAGGAGATCGACGCCGGTCTTGAAGGCGTGTCCAAGCAGGCGCAGGAAATCGTGGACAAGTTCACCGAACAAGACGTGAAGCTCAAGAACGCCCTGGAGAAGGACAAGAAGGGATGAGTGCGTTCATGAGCGACGGATCGACAGCAACGGGACTGCCCAGCACCAGCGAGCCGCTTGGTGTGCACATCCTCGTACCCAGTACGTGGCGCGAGTTTGATGTGCATCCGGCAACCGTCAATGAATCCATCCGCGAGATGGTGGCGGAAAAGATCAAGGAACGTCCCGAACTCGCCGAGCACAAGGCCGCACTGAGGAGGCTGCTCAAGAACTCCGCAGGGCTGGCGAGGGAGAACAACGTCGTCTACTCAAGCGCCATGGCGGAGATCATTGACGGCGAAACCATGACCGCGAGCCTGATGATCAGCATCGCGAAAGCGGAGAACGACCGGACCGGCGAGGTGGCGAAGACCGGTCTTGACACGCTCCTGTCCACGCTCAAGCCCATAGCTCCGGGACGCCGGCCGACCGATCCTTGGCGGCGGGTCAGCGTCGTCGAACTCCAAGACGCGACGCGGGCAGTGCGCAGCGAGGGCATCGAGGACATCGAGCTACCGGACGGCAAGGGTAGCTATCGCGCGGTCATGATGCAGACCTTCGTCCCGTATCCGGGTGATGACCCCAAGGTCGCCGTCATCACCGCGAGCACCCCGCAACTCGCCCTGGCAGAACCGATGCTGGAACTCTTCGAAGCGATCTCCGCCACCTTCCGTTTCGTGTACGCCGTGGCCGAAGGCGACAACACTGAGGGGAGCGCCTGATGTCACGCCCAACGGACTGGCACAACCTCGACCTGCACGACGACCCGACCCCGGGTGACCCGTCCGAAATCACTCGGCAGGGCAGGCACTACAAGGAATTCGCCGCGGACGTAGGGGAAGTTCGCCGGGCACTGAAGAACGCCGCCAACGACTCTGTCATTAAAGACGCGGCGGGCAAGGCCATGGAGTCGTTCAAGGACAACATCGGGAAGCTGCCGGGGCAGTTGGACAAGCTCCACGAGTCCTACGACAGACTTGCCGACGCGCTGCTGAAATACTCCGGCAAAGTGAACACAGCGCAGGCGTCGGCGGACTCCGCTCTGTCCAAGGCCCGGGTGCTCCGTGGCGATCTCAGGAAGGCGGAGGCCCGGCTCAAGACCGCTTCCACGGAAGCCGATCGGACGGCCTCGGCGAAGGACCGGGTGAAGGACTCGGGCGGCGGCGACCCGCCGCCGCCGGACTCGGCGAAGGTGCGGGAGGCCGTACGCAACGCCAAGTACGCCAGCGAGCAACAGTCCGCCGCGGAAGACCAAGTGAGCAGCCTTGAGGCTCAGTTGGCGGAGTTGAAGGCGAAGGCAGAGGAGGCGGGGCAGGACCATCGCTCGGCCACCACGGAGTTCGTGCACGACATCGAAGGCGCGTCCGATGCCGGCATTCAGAACAAGGAGTGGTACGAGAAGGTAGGCGACTTTGTCGCCGAGCACTGGGACGGCGTCATCACCTTCCTCAAGATCGTGGTGGCCGTCGTCGGCATTGTGATGCTCTTCTGCACCGCCGGTTGGCTCCTTGCCATCTTTGCTGTCGCAGCTCTCTTGGTCCTGGCCGACACCATTCGCAAGGTGGCCCAAGGCAAGGCGGGCTGGGGTGACTTGTTGATGGCCGCGCTGGACTGCATTCCGGTCCTGGGCAAGTTCGCCATGTTGGCCAAGGCCCACAAGCTCCTGGGCGGGTATAAGACCGCGCTGAAGGTGGCGAAGATCGAGCGCGGTATGCGGGGTGTAACCAAATTCTGGCGCATGGGATCGCAGCTGAAGGGATTCCAGAAGCTCGGCTTCGCATTCAGCAAGACCATGGCCAAGAACACCACCGCGGACTTCTTGAACGGCGGTGTGGACAAGGTCAAGGAGAACGCACTGAAGAACGCCGTCATGGCGGGAATCGGAGTTGGCGCGGGCGCTGCGGTGGAAAAGGGTTTCGAGAAGGCGCCCAAAATCCTGCGCGACAGCGGAATGACCGACTGGAGTCGGAGCGAATACGCAAAGATTTCCCAGGATCTGGCCGGGCGAGACAGCCAAAAGTGGCAATCCATCATCGGGAGCACCTCGGGCCTGGTCACGGGTGCGGCCAAGGTGACCGTGGATACTGTGGCCTTCGGAGAGGACTTCAGCACCACGGGCATTGTCTCCGAAACTGCCTCCGGGTTCGGAGGCAAGGGGGGTGTCACTTACTCGCCCGGACTTCTCCCGGCCGGTAAATTCAAGTGAGTCCCTTCACAGTTACCTCCAAGCGCGCCAAGGCGTTCTCTGTACGCGTCCGGTAATCGCGGTATTCGAGGCTGCCGTCTTCTCGTACGTCCACGGTGTCGGTGGGCTCCGTAATGCTTGCAAGATGCCTTGCTGCGAGGTCCTTGGCCGCTCGCAGCAAGGCATCGGCGACGGCCCGCGGAGGCGATGCGTCAATCGTCTTGCCCCAGCGGCTGATCACCAGCGTTCCGTCTCTTTTGATCTTGAACTTGGCGGTGGTCTCGTAGTCGAACCGGAACGTTCCTCGTCCGCGTTCGATGAGCGTGCCCACCCCGTCCAGCAATTGGAGCATGGCAAGGAACACGTACAGACCTGGGCCTCCGTCAGGATGTTTCTTCCACCGAGTCGTGATCTGTCCGGTGCTACCGACGATGTCCAGATGGCCCACGAACGTCCCATCGGTCACGTCATCCTGGTCGTGATGCACGGTGAATCGAAACTCAGGCATTACCAGCCGTCCTTGCGTTCCAGGCGTTCCTTGCGTTCCTGGCGTTCCAATTCCTGGAGTTCCTTCAGCTGTTCAGGCGTCGCGCCGTGCCACTTCCCACCCATTCTGGCCGCCACAGCCAGCTGCCAGGCCTGCTCGCTTACCTCTTCGGGGCGGTCATCGGTATCCAGGAACGGCCGCCGTGGCCGGATGAGGATCAGGTCTTCGAGCCGTCCGCGCGGCGCGATCACGCCGCCGAACCGGGGGTCGCCCGCGAACAGGAACCCTTCATCGCGAGCGGCTGCCAAGGTGCGCTTCCACTTCTTCCCCATCGTGGGGGACCGCCGCGCGACGATTTCGATGCTCTTTTCCGGATTGTCGGGGTTGGAGACCTTGAAATGATGGAAGCCATGCTTGACCGCGGCTTCGTGACGCTTCGACCTGTCTGCCGGGGCGGCTTGCCAGGCGTAGGTCCCCAGGATCGGCCGGATGCTCTTCAGCTGCTCCGAGCGAAACGAACACAGGAAAACCCCGACCAGTGAGGGTGCTGCCACGATGGCCAACGGGACCCAGGTCAGGCCATCGACCACCTGCTCCCATGCCGCCACCACGAACCAGGGAAGCAGGAACACGCCGAACGTCCACCAGATCTGCCCCCACGTGACGCGCCTCCTCACCCTTTTCCAGGCCCGGAGGGTCTCGGGGTCTCCAAGCGCGCCCTGAGGCGATTCGTTCCGCATGTAGGTCCAAGCCCTTCTTCAGTTCGGCGGCGCCGCTCGGGCGGCATCGTCGCGTTCCGCATGACTCTGTCAACGGGCTCTGTCCGCACGCAAGGCGTGGTCATCCGGATTCGGAATGTAGTTGTCTGCGCGCGGAACGTGATAGCGCCCCGGTCGCGGCGGCCCCGACTCGCCACCCGGACCGCAATCCCCCCACCCGTCGTACGCTGGACACCCCCGGCCCGTTTGACGTGTCGGGTCGTTTGCGTTGCCCCCGCCCAGCCAGGGGCCCGTACACCCGTAGCACCCGCACCCCCGGACGGAAAGCGAAGCCTTCATGAGCCTGCACGGTCTTCTTGACGCCGTTGCCAAGGACGGCGCACTCGCGGAAGCGGTGAAGGCCGCCGGCGACGGCCATCGGATGCACGTCGACCTGGTCGGTCCGCCCGCCGCCCGTCCCCTCGCGGTGGCCGCGCTCGCCCGGGGTACGGGCCGCACGGTGCTCGCCGTCACCGCCACCGGGCGGGAGGCCGAGGATCTGGCCGCCGCGTTGCGGTCGATGATGCCGAGCGGTCAAGAGAACACCGTCGTCGAGTACCCCTCCTGGGAGACCTTGCCGCACGAGCGGCTTTCGCCCAGGTCCGACACCGTGGGCCGCCGCCTCGCCGTGCTGCGCCGACTCGCCCACCCCAGTACCGACGACCCCGAGACCGGGCCCGTCTCCGTCGTCGTCGCGCCTATTCGGTCCGTGTTGCAGCCGCAGGTCAAGGGGCTGGGCGATCTTGAGCCGGTGAGTCTTAAGCAGGGGCAGACCGCTGATCTTGAGAAGGTCGTGGACGCCCTGGCCGCTGCCGCGTACGCGCGCGTCGAACTCGTCGAGAAGCGTGGCGAGTTCGCCGTACGCGGGGGGATTCTCGATGTCTTTCCGCCGACCGAGGAGCATCCGCTTCGGATCGAGTTCTGGGGCGACGAGGTCGAGGAGATCCGGTACTTCAAGGTGGCCGATCAGCGGTCCCTGGAGATTGCCGAGTACGGACTCTGGGCGCCGCCCTGTCGTGAGCTGCTGCTGACCGAGGATGTACGGGAGAAAGCCGCCGCGCTTGCCGAGCTCCACCCCGAGCTGGGCGAGCTGCTCGGTAAGATCGCCGAGGGCATTGCCGTCGAGGGTATGGAGTCGCTGGCTCCGGTGCTTGTCGACGACATGGAGCTGTTGCTCGACGTACTCCCGGGCGACTCCATGGCCGTCGTCTGCGATCCCGAACGCGTGCGGACCCGGGCCGCCGACCTGGTCGCCACCAGCCAGGAGTTCCTACAGGCCAGCTGGGCCGCCACCGCCGGGGGCGGCAGCGCGCCGATCGACGTCGGGGCGGCCTCGCTCTGGGGGATCGCAGATGTGCGGGAGCACGCCCGCGAGCTCGGGATGATGTGGTGGTCCGTCTCGCCGTTCGCCGCCGACGAGGTGGACGCCAGTGGCGACGGCGACACGATCAAGCTCGGCCTGCACGCGCCCGAGAGTTACCGCGGCGACACCGCCCGCGCCCTTGCCGACACCAAGGGCTGGCTGGCCGACGGCTGGCGTGCCGCGTATCTCACCGAGGGCCACGGGCCTGCCGCCCGCACCGTGGAGGTGCTCGGCAACGAGGGCATCGCGGCGCGGCTCGACGCCGATCTCGGTGAGCTGACGCCGTCCGTCGTCCATGTGGCGTGCGGTTCGGTCGAGTACGGCTTCGTCGCGCCGGAGCTGAAGCTCGCCGTGCTCACCGAGACCGATCTGACCGGGCAGCGCACCGCGGGCCGCGAGGGCACCCGGATGCCGGCCCGGCGTCGCAAGACCATCGACCCGCTCACCCTCGAGTCGGGCGACTACATCGTGCACGAGCAGCACGGCGTGGGCCGCTATATCGAGATGGTGCAGCGGGTGGTGCAGGGCGCGACCCGCGAGTATCTCGTCGTCGAGTACGCGCCCGCCAAGCGCGGCCAGCCCGGCGACCGGCTCTACATTCCCACCGACCAGCTGGAGCAGATCACCAAGTACGTCGGCGGCGAGTCCCCGACGCTGCACCGGCTCGGCGGCGCCGACTGGACCAAGACCAAGGCGCGCGCCAAGAAGGCCGTGAAAGAGATCGCTGCTGATCTCATCAAGCTGTACTCGGCCCGGATGGCGGCACCCGGGCACGCCTTCGGCGGCGACACCCCGTGGCAGCGCGAGCTGGAGGACGCGTTCCCGTACGCGGAGACCCCCGACCAGCTCTCCACCATCGCCGAGGTCAAGGAGGACATGGAGAAGTCGGTTCCGATGGACCGGCTGATCTGTGGCGACGTCGGCTACGGCAAGACGGAGATCGCCGTGCGCGCCGCCTTCAAGGCGGTGCAGGACGGCAAGCAGGTCGCCGTCCTCGTGCCGACGACGCTCCTCGTGCAGCAGCACTTCGGGACGTTCAGTGAGCGCTATGCCCAATTCCCCGTCAGCGTACGGGCGTTGAGCCGTTTCCAGTCCGACGCCGAGGCGAAGGCGACCCTGGAGGGGTTGCGGGACAGCTCGGTGGACATCGTGATCGGTACGCACCGGCTGTTCTCGTCCGAGACCAAGTTCAAGGACCTGGGCCTGGTCATCGTCGACGAGGAGCAGCGGTTCGGCGTCGAGCACAAGGAGCAGCTGAAGAAGCTCCGCGCCAATGTCGACGTCCTGACGATGTCCGCGACGCCCATTCCCCGTACGCTCGAAATGGCCGTCACCGGCATCCGCGAGATGTCGACGATCACGACCCCGCCCGAGGAGCGGCACCCGGTCCTGACGTTCGTCGGGCCGTACGAGGAGAAGCAGATCGGCGCCGCGATCCGCCGCGAACTGCTCCGCGAGGGCCAGGTCTTCTATATCCACAACCGCGTCGAGTCCATCGACCGCGCCGCCGCCCGGCTGCGCCAGATCGTGCCGGAGGCGCGGATCGCCACGGCGCACGGCCAGATGTCCGAACAGGCCCTGGAACAGGTCGTCGTGGACTTCTGGGAGAAGAAGTTCGACGTGCTCGTGTCGACGACGATCGTCGAGTCCGGGATCGACATTTCCAACGCCAATACGTTGATTGTGGAGCGGGGTGACAATTTCGGGCTCTCGCAGCTGCACCAGCTGCGCGGGCGCGTCGGCCGTGGCCGCGAGCGCGGCTATGCGTACTTCCTGTACCCGCCGGAGAAGCCGCTGACCGAGACGGCGCACGAACGGCTCGCCACCATCGCGCAGCACACGGAGATGGGCGCGGGTATGTACGTGGCGATGAAGGACCTGGAGATCCGTGGTGCGGGCAATCTGCTCGGTGGCGAGCAGTCCGGCCATATCGCGGGTGTCGGTTTCGATTTGTACGTACGGATGGTGGGCGAGGCGGTCGCGGACTACCGGAAGTCCCTGGAGTCCGGGGAGATCGAGGAGGAGCCGCCGCTCGAGGTGAAGATCGAGCTGCCCGTCGACGCGCACGTCCCGCACGACTACGCGCCCGGCGAGCGCCTTCGTCTCCAGGCTTACCGCGCCATCGCCTCCGCCAACTCCGAGGAAGACGGCAAGGCCGTCCGCGAGGAGCTCACCGACCGGTACGGCAAGCTGCCGGAGCCGGTGGAGAACCTGCTGCTCGTGGCCGGGCTGCGGATGCTTGCGCGGGCCTGCGGGGTCGGCGAGATCGTGCTTCAGGGCAACAACATCCGGTTCGCGCCGGTGGAGTTGCGCGAGTCGCAGGAGCTCCGCCTCAAGCGGCTCTACCCGGGCACGGTCATCAAGACGGCCACCCACCAGGTCCTGGTCCCGCGCCCGAAGCCGAAGACGCTCGGCGCGAAGCCGCTGTCGGGGCGCGAACTGCTCGCGTGGACCGGGGAGTTCCTGGCGACGATCCTCGGGTCGTAGGCGTAACGGCCCTCGGTCGTAGGTGTACGGCGTCGGTCGCAGGCGTATGGCCCTCGGCTCGTCGTCGTACAGCGCTCGGCTCGTCGTCGTGCGGCGCGGGCCCGCCCGTGGAGCTCCGTCACGTGCTCCACGGGCGGTCGAACCGGTCGGTTTCCCCTGATTTCACCCGTATCACTTCCGAAGATACGCCGCCTCTTCGGGGATGCCCAGCGGCGCCCGGTACCGTCGGGATCGGAGAAACACTGATCACGGAATCTTGGGGGAGAGCGTGATGGCGGTTTTCGGAGCAGTCGTGGGGCTGGCCCGGTTTCCGGTGAAGTCGATGCAGGGCGAGCGGTGCGAGCGGCTCGGCTTCGACGGGCGCGGGGCGGTCGGTGACCGTGCGTGGGCGCTGCGCTACGCGGACGGCAAGCTCGGCAGCGGCAAGAACCACCGCCGCTTCCGCAAGAGCCCGCACCTGATCGAATGCACCGCCACATACGAAGGCCCGGACGCGCCCGTCAGCATCACGCTGCCCAGCGGCGAGCGGGTGCACCCCGGCGACCCGAGGCTTGCCGAACTCCTCGGCCCGGACGCCGCGTTGGCCCGCGAGCCGCAGCCTCCGGCCGGTACGGAGCTCAAGGAGGTCTGGCACCAGGACCAGGGCGCCGTCTCCCTCGTCAGCACGGGCTCGCTGTGCGCCCTCGGCGAGCTGCTCGGCGACGGGCCCGACGCCCCCGCCGATCTACGCCGCTTCCGCAAGAACATCGTGATCGAGAACGACGAGCCCTGGTCCGAAGAGGCCCTGGCCGGACACGAGATCCTCCTCGGCGGCCCCGATGGGGTGCGGCTGCGCGTCACCGAGCGGGTGCCCCGCTGCGTCATGACGACCCTGCCGCAGCCCGGCCTGCCCGCCGACAACCGCATCCTCAAGACGCTCACCGCCGAACGGGACATGTGCTTCGGGATGTACGCGGACGTGGTGGCACCCGGCACGGTCGCGCTCGGCGACGCTGTGACCGTGGCGGGCAACTGACGTACCGGCGGGCGTGGGTGCAACCAACCCGTGGGCCGTTGTCGTCGTCGGTGGATACGCTCGACCCTGCACGCACACACGCGTTCGGCCTTATTCTCCGATCGCTTTCTCCGTTTGTCTTCTCCGTTCGTTTCGGTCTGTTCGGTATCCAGGAGCCGCCCCCATGCACGCCATGCACGGCCACGGCCATGCACCCCCGCCCCCGCAGCCGTCCTCCGGCACGCCCGTCGTCCTGCGGGTGGTCTTCGTGGCGCTCACGGTGCTCTCCTGCGGGCTGCTCGCCTGGGTGCCGCTGCTCCGGCTCGCGATCGTGACGCGGGCGGTCCGTGACTGGGTGCTGTTCGGGCTGTCGGGCGTGCTCGTCGTCGGCGCCCTCATCATGATCGGCGCCGAGCCGACCGAGGACGTGGACAGCGTGCAGGAGAACGTCGGGTTCATCGTCCTGGTCGTCACGGTCGTCGGCGTCATTGCCTATTACCTGTATGCCGACATCAAGTACGAGCAGCAGCGCCAACAGGCTTACTACGGCGGCCCGATGACCGGCCCGATGACCGGCCCGATGACCGGCCCGATGACCGGCCCGACAACCGGCTTGCTGCCCGGCTCGATGCCCGGCCCGACGGCGCCCTCCTCCTCGTACGGATATCCCCCTCAGGTCGCCCCGCACCTGCGCACCACGTACGTCCCCGGCTCGCAGCCGGTCCCGCCCGCGCAGCCGCCGCATGGGCGCATCGACCAGGTACGCGCCGAACTCGACGAGCTCAGCGACATGCTGCGCAAGCAGGACGACCCCGGCCAAGGCAACACCCACGGGAACGGCGGTGCTGATGGCCGCGCGAGCGGCCGCGAGGACGGCTGGAGATGAGCGGACGCCTCGTCTCCGGCCGCTATGAACTCGCCTCGCTCATCGGCCAGGGCGGCATGGGCCAGGTCTGGACGGCGTACGACCAGCGCCTCGACCGCCGCGTCGCGGTGAAGCTGCTCCGGCCCGACCGGGTCGCGGGCGCCGAGTCGGAGGAGCTGCGCCGCCGCTTCGTACGCGAGTGCCGGGTCACCGCGCAGGTCGACCACCCCGGGCTCGTCACGGTGCACGACGCGGGCAGCGACGACGACGACCTGTTCCTCGTGATGCAGCACGTCGGCGGGATCGACCTCGCCGCGCATATCGAGCAGCACGCGCCCTACCCGCTCGCGTGGGCGGTGTCCGTCGCGGCGCAGCTGTGCGCGGTGCTCTCCGCGGTGCACGCCGTGCCGATCGTGCACCGCGACCTCAAGCCGCGGAACGTGATGGTCCGCCCGGATGGCACCCTCACCGTGCTCGACCTGGGCGTCGCCTCCGTCATGGACACCGACACCACCCGGCTCACCCACACCGGCGCGCCCATCGGCAGCCCCGCCTATATGGCCCCCGAGCAGGCGACGGGCGGCACGGTCGGCCCGTACACCGATCTGTACGCGCTCGGCGTGCTGCTCTACGAACTCCTCGGCGGGACCGTGCCGTTCGACGGCGCGACCGTGCTCGCCGTGCTCCACAGCCACCTCTACGAACAGCCCGCCCCGGTCCGCGGCCACCGCCCCGAGGTGCCCGAGGGCCTGGACGCCCTGGTGCTCCGGCTGCTCGCCAAGGACCCGGAGCACCGGCCGGACTCCGCGCAGGAGGTGTACGAGGCGCTGCTGCCGTACCTGCCCGCGCGCGGCACCCCGTCGGGCTCCCCGCTCGACCCGACCCGCCCGTTCCTGCGGCCGCACGCGCCGTGGCCGGACCGGGAGCCCGCGCCCACGGCGACGGTGGCGGCGTCGCCGACGGCTCCGGTCACGCCGCCCGCGACCCCGCCCGCCGCGTCGAACAGCCTGGGTACGCCCGGGACCTCGGGCACTCCGGGCACCCCCGGCACCCCCGGAACCTCGGGCACCTCGGGCATCCCGGCGATGCCCACGACCCCGCCGCCCGGCGCGCCCGTGTCCGGCGTTCCCGGCACTCCTGGCGTTCCCGGCGCCGGAAACGCCGGAAGCACCGCCGACATCGCCAAGGCCGTCGACGACGTCAAACGCCTCCTCGCCGAGGGCCGGATCACCCAGGCCGTCGATGTACTCGGCGCGATCCTGCCGACCGCCGAGGCCCGGCACGGGGCGCGCTCCACGGTGGTGCGTTCACTGCGCAAGCAGTACGCCGCCACGCTCATGGACGACGGCCAGTACCGCCGCGCCCTGCCCGAGCTGCGGCGGCTCGCCGACGAGCACGGCGCCGAGGCGGGCCAGGCCGACCCGGTCTCGCTCCAGTTCCGGTACGAGGTCGCGCAGTGCCTGGAGCAGCTGGGGGAGCCCGCGGCGGCACTCGCGGAGTACCGGGCCCTGCTGCCGTACTACGAGAACCGCTACGTCGGCGGCGATCCGGCGACCGCGCTCGAACTGCGCCGCAGAATCGGTCAGTTGCTCCTGTCCCTGGGCGACCGCGCCGCCGCCCACGACACCCTGGCCCGCCTCCTCTACGACGCGGAACGCCTGCACGGGCCGCACCATCCCCTGCCCGGGGAGGTCCGTCGTACGTTGCAGTGGCTGGGGCGGGTACGGGGCTGAATGCGTCCCCAGGCACCTCCCCGGCCCGGAACGTACCTCCAACTCCCGCCGAATCGTTGGTCGAATCAGTGGCCGAACCCGCGGCCACTGCCTAGCATCGATCACCGCAAGGCGTTTGTGCGCCCGCCCGTCGCCCGGCCACCACCCCTGGCGGAGGCGCTGGGCGCCGCACCTTCTGCCTCAATCTCGCAAGGAGGCCCCTTTGCACCGCCTGAACAGCACCGCTCGCCGCCGTACCGCGCTCGCCGCCTGCGCCGCGCTCCTCGCAGCGACCCCCCTTCTCACCGCGTGCGGCAGTGACGCACACCCCGGCGCCGCGGCCATCGTCGGCGGCGAACGGATCACGGTCGCGCAGCTGCAGTCCCGGGTGAAGGAGGTGCGCGACGCACAGCAGGCGGCCACCGAGAAGACGGGTGGCTACGCCCAGGTGGTCGAGAAGACCGGCGGCCTCACCCGCGACACCCTCCAGCAGATGGTGCTCGACAAGGTCCTGCACCGCGCGGCCACCGACGCCGGGGTCACCGTCACCCGCCGCGACGTCCAGAAGCTCCGCGGCCAGCTGGAGGAACAGGCGGGCGGCGCCAAGGCCCTGAAGATGGGCTGGCTGCAGCAGTACAGCATCCCGGCGTCCCGTATCGACGACAGCCTCCGCACCGAGATCGAGGCCCAGAAGCTCTACGGCAAGCTCGGCGCCGACCCGAACACCCAGGAGGGCCAGGCCGCCTTCTGGAAGGCCCTGTCCGACGCGTCGAAGGCCCTCAACATCGACCTCAACCCGCGGTACGGCGCGTGGGACGTGACCCAGAGCCGCCGGACCGACGTCCGGACCCCCTGGCTCCAGGAGAGCGAGCAGCGACAGCAGGCGTAGTCCGGTCCGGAGCGACCTCGGGACCGTAGTCCGGAACGGGCTCGGAACGGTCTTGAGACCCGGCCCTCACACCGCCCCACCCCGTCGCGTTAGGTTCAAGGGGTGAACGTAGAAGACGCAGGGCCCGGACTCGGGCGGATCGTGCTCCTGACCACCAGCCACCGCGTGGCCCCGGGGCTGCTCTCCTGGGCGGCCTGGGAGACCCTGCGGGGCGCCGACTCCGTGGTCTGTGCCGACTCCGGGCACCCGCAGCTGCCGTTCCTGCGCGAGGCCGGGGTGCGGATCGAGGTGGCGGCGCCGACCGCCGAGGAACTGGTCGACGCCACTGAAGGCGGCCGTACCGTCGTGGTCGTCGCCGGGGGCGAGGGCGAGCCGCGGCTCACCGACGGGCTCGCCCGGCTCGCCGGGTCCGGCCGGTTCGCGATGCCCGACCTGGAGCTGCTCCCCGGTTCGTACGATCTGCCGGGCGCCCGGCTCCTCGACCTCGTCCAGGTCATGGACCGGATCCGCCGCGAGTGCCCCTGGTCCTCGCAACGTACGCACAAGGACCTCGCCAAGTACGGCATCGAGGAGGCGTACGAACTCGTCGAGGCGATCGAGGCCGGGGACCGGGACGAACTCCGCGAGGAGCTCGGCGACGTGCTGCTCCAGGTCGTCTTCCACGCGCGGATCGCCGAGGAGGCCGACCCGGAGACGGAGGGCGAGCCGTTCTCCATCGACGACGTCGCCGGGGGCATCGTCGCCAAGCTCATCCACCGCCACCCCCATGTCTTCGGCGAGGAGACCGCCGAGACCCCCGAGGACGTCAAGGCGCACTGGCTGCGCACCAAGGCCGAGGAGAAGCAGCGCGAGTCGGTCACCGAGGGCGTGCCGCTCGGCCAGCCCGGCCTCGCGCTCGCCGCGAAGCTCGCCTCGCGCGTCCGTACCGCCGGGCTCGACGTGCCGCTGCCGGCCGGCGACGGCATCGGCTACGAACTGCTCGCCCTCGCCGTGCGCGCCGAGCGCGAGGGCACCGACCCGGAGTCCGCGCTGCGCGCCGCCGCCCGCGCCTACCGGGACGCGGTCCTGGCCGCGGAGGCCCGGGCGTGACGACCCCGACGCACCACCCGCACCACCCTTCGGAGGCCGCCTGCCCCGTGACGGGGGCCGCCGCCGGTCCCCAACCCGAGCTGTTCACCTGGGAGTTCGCCAGCGACCCGTACCCCGCGTACGCCTGGCTGCGCGAGCACGCGCCGGTGCACCGCACCGAACTGCCCAGCGGCGTCGAGGCCTGGCTCGTCACGCGGTATGCCGACGCCCGGCAGGCCCTCGCGGACCAGCGGCTCAGCAAGAACCCGGCGCACCACGACGAGCCCGCGCACGCCAAGGGCAAGACGGGCATTCCGGGCGAGCGCAAGGCCGAGCTGATGACGCATCTGCTCAATATCGACCCGCCGGACCACACCCGCCTGCGCCGCCTCGTCTCGAAGGCGTTCACACCGCGCCGGGTCGCCGCCTTCGCGCCCCGGGTGCAGGAGCTCACGGATCAGCTGATCGACTCCTTCGCCGGGCGCGGCGAGGCCGACCTCATCCACGAGTTCGCCTTCCCGCTGCCCATCTACGCCATCTGCGATCTGCTCGGCGTACCGCGCGAGGACCAGGACGACTTCCGTGACTGGGCCGGGATGATGATCCGGCACGGTGGCGGCCCGCGCGGCGGGGTCGCCCGCTCGGTGAAGAAGATGCGCGGCTATCTCGCGGAACTCATCCACCGCAAGCGCACCGACCCCGATGAAGACCCGGCCGACTTGATCTCCGGCCTGATCAAGGCCAGCGACCATGGCGAGCACCTCACCGAGAACGAAGCCGCCGCGATGGCGTTCATTCTTCTCTTCGCCGGTTTCGAGACGACGGTCAATCTGATCGGGAACGGGACCTACCAGCTCCTGCGTCACCCGGACGAGCGCGCGCGGCTTCAGCGGTCGCTCGCCGAAGGGGAGACCGGGCTTCTGGAGACCGGTGTGGAGGAACTGCTCCGGTACGACGGGCCGGTGGAGTTGGCCACCTGGCGGTTCGCCACCGAGGCGCTCCGTATCGGCGGGCAGGACATCGCGCCCGGCGACCCGGTGCTCGTGGTGCTCGCGGCCGCCGACCGGGACCCGGACCGCTTCGACGGGCCGGACACGCTCGACCTGTCCCGACGTGACAATCCCCACCTCGGCTACGGCCACGGCATCCACTACTGCCTGGGTGCGCCGCTCGCCCGCCTGGAGGGCCGGACGGCGCTCGCGACTCTGTTGCGGCGCCTTCCTGACCTGCGGCTCGGGGTCGATCCGGGCGATTTGCGGTGGCGCGGCGGGCTCATCATGCGCGGACTGCGCACGCTGCCCGTGGAGTTCACGCCCCAGTAATGCCGGGTTCCGCTACGCCCCGTTCCTGACGGGCCATCAGTACTGTGACTTTCACGTGATCTCCGCTGTATCGGGTTGTGACTGGCGTTCGACTGTGGCTAGGTTCACTTCCGCTCGACCCGCACCAGCAGTCACGCGAAAGGCAACCGCATGCTCTCCGGGAATGGCCGCCATCGTCGCCCCCGTCAGGCCCCGGCCCTCGTCGTCGCGGCCGGGGTGACAGGTTCGGCCCTCGCCATCCCGCTGCTCGGCGCCACGAGCGCGCACGCCGTCGAGGGTGCCGTCTGGGACCGGCTCGCCGAGTGCGAGAGCGGCGGCGTGTGGAGCGCCAACATGGACAACGGCTACTACGGCGGCCTCCAGTTGACCCAGGCGACCTGGGAGCAGCACGGCGGCCTCGACTACGCGCCGCGCCCCGACCTGGCCAGCCGGAGCCAGCAGATAGCCGTGGCCGAGAAGATCCTCGACGAGCTGGGGCCGGACGCCTGGCCCACCTGCGCCCCGGTCTCGGGGATCGACGAGGGCGAGCCGAACCCGATCGAGACGCTGCTGCCGTCGGAGCCGACCGAGCCGACGGATCCGGCCGGGACTCCTGACGACCCGTCGGCCACGCCGTCGGACGATGCGACGGCGACACCGTCGGGCGATGCCACGCCGAAGCAGGACGATGCGGAGAATCCCGACAATACTGACAACGGTGGCGAAGGCGACAACTCCGAAGCGAGCCCCGAGCCTTCGCCCTCCGAGCCGACCGAGCCGTCTGGGTCGACCGAGCCGTCCGAGCCCTCCGAAGGCTCCGGCCGCCACCGTGGCGATCCCGCCCCCGAGACCCCCGACAGTGACCGCGACGGCGGCTCCGGGCGGCACGCCGACCGCGGTGGTTCCGGGCGCGACGGCGGCAACTACACGGTGCGCGCCGGGGACAGCCTCTGGTCCATCGCCGAGAGCCGGGACGTGGACGGGGGTTGGGCCGCGCTGTACGGCGCGAACGAAGAGGTCGTCGGCGACGACCCGGACCTCATCGTGCCCGGTCAGGTCCTCGATCTGGGCGGAAAGTAGCGGCAGTTGCCGCTCTTGCCGAAGGCCGGGCGAACCCTCCGCTTCGGGCTGAATGTCCGTTATAAAAGACCTTGATCACTCCTGGGCGACTCGTGAGAGATGAGTCTCATCGATCGTGATCGGCTTGGTATTTCAAGGGATCGCATGTTTACGGTCGTGACCGCTCGCCACTGGCGGGCCCCGATGGCCGTCACGCCGAATCCTGCCGGCGGCCACTGGGAACAGTCGTCGCGTAAAGCGCCGTAGGCAGGAGCGGGGGACCCAAGGTTTGTGCCGGGCCCGGCCGTTGAGCAATCAGCGGCCGCGGGGACGGCTTGGGGTGTAGTCGCGCTCAAGGAACGTGACCGGGCAACTCACTTGGCCCGAACCCGACAGCTCACCTCGCAGGCGTCGGTGAGGGGATAACTCCATGCTGTTTTCCGGCAAGGGCAAGCACCGTCGTATGACCAAGGCCGACAAGGCCACCCGCGCGATAGCCGTCGCCGGTGTCGCCGGTGCCGCGGTCGCCGCGCCGCTCGTGACCGCGGGTTCCGCCTCCGCCGCCACCACCTCCGAGTGGGACGCCGTGGCGCAGTGCGAGTCCGGCGGCAACTGGTCGATCAACACCGGCAACGGCTACTACGGCGGCCTCCAGTTCTCGGCCTCCACCTGGTCCGGGTACGGCGGCACGGAGTTCGCGGCCACCGCCGACCAGGCCTCGAAGGACCAGCAGATCCAGATCGCCGAGAAGGTCCTGGCCGGTCAGGGCAAGGGCGCCTGGCCGAACTGCGGCACGGGCCTCTCCAACGCCGCGTACGACGGCGGCGGTTCGCAGCAGAGCGCCCCCGCCGAGCAGAGCGCCCCGGCCGAGCAGGCCGCCCCGCAGCCGGAGCGCAAGGCCGAGCAGCCCGCGTCCCGCGCGCAGGAGCGCCCGGAGCCCGCGAAGAAGACCGTCGAGACCCCGACCGGCAAGAAGGTCAAGAAGGGCGACGGCGAGTACAAGGTGAAGTCCGGAGACACCCTCTCCAAGATCGCCGAGAAGCACGACGTCAAGGGTGGCTGGAAGAAGCTCTTCGAGCTGAACAAGGACGTCATCGACGACGCCGACCTCATCTACCCGGGCCAGCAGCTGCACCTGAAGTAACGCCCGCGGCAGCACGGCCCGCGGGCGCCGAGCCCGCACCATCCCCCCACGCTCCCCGCCCCGGCGCGCGTTCCCCCGTACGCGCCGGGGCGGGGTCATGCCGTACGTCCCGCGAGCCGGAACCGTCCGCTCCGCGATGACCGTTCCGACTGCGGTGCCGACTGCGGTGCTGACTGCCGTTCCGACTGCCGTGCCGATTACCGTCCGGTAGAAATCGGGGCGCTTTGCCCCGGTAAGGCGGCCTTCCGGCCTCTTTTCGTCCCAGCGGACGGGCGGTCGGCTGGCTGAAGGCCCGCGGGCGGTTAGGCTCGTGAGACGCAAGGCAAAGCAAGGTCGGTCGCAATGGCGCGGCCCTCGTGCAAGCACAGCTATGCGTCACATTCCAGAAGGAGATGCTCGTGCCGTCCATCGACGTCGTCGTAGCCCGGGAAATCCTGGACTCCCGAGGCAACCCCACGGTCGAGGTCGAGGTCGGCCTCGACGACGGCAGCACGGGTCGTGCTGCCGTTCCGTCCGGCGCCTCCACCGGCGCCTTCGAGGCCATCGAACTCCGTGACGGTGACCCCAACCGTTACCAGGGCAAGGGCGTGGAGAAGGCCGTCCTCGCCGTCATCGAGCAGATCGGCCCGGAGCTCGTCGGGTACGACGCCACCGAGCAGCGCCTGATCGACCAGGCCATGTTCGACCTGGACGCCACCGACAACAAGGGCTCCCTGGGCGCCAACGCCATCCTGGGCGTCTCCCTCGCCGTGGCCCACGCCGCCTCCGAGGCCAGCGACCTGCCGCTCTTCCGCTACCTGGGCGGCCCGAACGCGCACCTGCTTCCGGTGCCGATGATGAACATCCTGAACGGCGGCTCGCACGCCGACTCCAACGTGGACATCCAGGAGTTCATGATCGCCCCGATCGGCGCGGAGTCCTTCTCCGAGGCGCTGCGCTGGGGCACCGAGGTCTACCACACCCTCAAGAAGGTCCTGAAGGACAAGGGCCTGGCCACCGGCCTCGGCGACGAGGGCGGCTTCGCCCCGAACCTGGGCTCCAACCGCGAGGCCCTGGATCTGATCCTCGAGGCCGTCAAGCAGGCCGGGTACGTCCCCGGTGAGCAGATCGCCCTCGCGCTCGACGTCGCCGCCTCCGAGTTCTACAAGGACGGCAAGTACCTCTTCGAGGGCAAGGAGCGCTCCGCCGCCGAGATGACGGAGTACTACGAGGAGCTCGTCGCGGCGTACCCGCTCGTCTCCATCGAGGACCCGCTGTTCGAGGACGACTGGGCGGGCTGGAACGTCATCACCCAGCGGATCGGCGAGAAGGTCCAGCTGGTCGGCGACGACCTGTTCGTCACCAACCCGGAGCGCCTGGCCCGCGGCATCGAGGAGAAGTCGGCCAACGCTCTGCTGGTCAAGGTCAACCAGATCGGCTCCCTGACCGAGACCCTGGACGCCGTCGAACTGGCCCAGCGCAACGGCTTCAAGTGCATGATGTCGCACCGCTCCGGCGAGACCGAGGACGTCACCATCGCCGACCTGGCCGTCGCCACCAACTGCGGCCAGATCAAGACCGGCGCCCCGGCCCGCTCCGAGCGCGTCGCCAAGTACAACCAGCTCCTGCGCATCGAGGAGATCCTCGACGACGCGGCGGTGTACGCCGGGCGCAGCGCTTTCCCCCGCTTCAAGGGCTGAACCGGCTTGAACGCGCTGGACAGGGCCTAGGCCCCGGGCGCTAGCCAGTCGTTCGTACGTCCCCGCACTCGGTCCCGTACCGTGTGCGGGGACGTACGCGCGTAACGGGGAGGCGAGTGAGGTGGCCAGAGGGAACGCGGGTGAGGAGAACCGGGACCGGTTCGCCACCACCACTACCCGGATCCGGCTGCTCGGCGAACAGACCGCCGCCCGCGTCTACCGCTCCCAGACCCGGCGCCAGGCCCGCCGCTCCCGGCTCACCGGCCGCGCGGCGCTGCTCGCCCTGGTCCTGTGCTCGCTGATCGTGGCGCTCGCGTATCCGGTACGGCAGTACGTCGCCCAGCGCGCCGACATCCAGGAACAGGAGCGGCAGCTGGCCGAGGCCCGTGCGGAGACCGAGCGGCTCAGTGACGCGAAGGCCCGCTGGCAGGACCCGGCGTTCGTGGAGCGCCAGGCGCGCGAGCGGCTGCACATGGTGCGGCCCGGCGAGACCGCGTTCACGGTGCCGGACTCCGGCTCCGATGCCGACGCCGCGTCCGAGCGCCGCCGCTCCGACCCGGCCGGTACCGACCGCGCCTGGTACGTCAACCTCTTCGACGGCGTGGACAAGGCGGACCGCCGCACCGACGCCGACGACTGAAGCACGCTTGAAGCCCCGAAGCCCCGAAGCCCCGAAGCCCCGAAGCCCCGAAGCCCCGAAGCCCCGAAGCCCCGAAGCCCCGAAGCCCCCTCTCCCGTGACCACCGCTCATGTGACCACTGCACCGAAAGACTCAAGAACCGGCATGGAAACCCCTCCGCCCACCACCGAGCGCACCGAGCCGACCGAGGCCGATATCGCCGCCTTCAAGGAGCAGCTCGGCCGCCCGCCGCGCGGCCTGCGCGCCATCGCGCACCGCTGCCCGTGCGGGCAGCCGGACGTGGTGGAGACGGCGCCGCGGTTGCCCGACGGCACGCCGTTCCCGACGCTGTACTACCTGACCTGTCCGCGGGCCAACTCGGCGATCGGCACCCTGGAGGCGAACGGCGTCATGAAGGAGATGACCGAGCGCCTCGCCACCGACCCGGAGCTCGCCGCGGCCTACCGCGCCGCGCACGAGGACTACATCCGGCGCCGGGACGAGATCGAGGAGCTGACCGGGTTCCCGAGCGCGGGCGGCATGCCGGACCGCGTGAAGTGCCTGCACGTCCTCGTCGCGCACTCGCTCGCGGCCGGTCCCGGGGTCAATCCCCTCGGGGACGAGGCGATCGCCATGCTGCCGGAGTGGTGGCGGAAGGGCCCGTGCGTGACGGGGACCGAGAACGAGACGCCGACCGAGGGGGCCGCCCAGTGACCCGCGTAGCCGCCGTCGACTGCGGTACGAACTCCATCCGTCTGCTCGTCGCGGACGTCGACCCAGCGACGGGTGAACTGGTCGAGCTGGACCGGCGGATGACGATCGTCCGGCTCGGCCAGGACGTCGACCGGACCGGGCGGCTCGCGCCCGAGGCCCTGGAGCGGACCTTCGCCGCGTGCCGCGAGTACGCCGCCGTCATCAAGGAGCTCGGCGCCGAGAAGCTCCGCTTCGTGGCCACCTCGGCCTCGCGCGACGCGGAGAACCGTGCGGACTTCGTCCGCGGCGTCCTCGACATCCTGGGCGTCGAGCCCGAGGTGATCACCGGCGACCAGGAGGCCGAGTTCTCCTTCACGGGTGCGACCAAGGAGCTGACCGGTCGCGCGGATGTAGCGGAGCCGTACCTGGTCGTCGACATCGGCGGCGGCTCGACGGAGTTCGTCGTCGGCCACGACCACGTACGTGCCGCCCGCTCCGTCGACATCGGCTGCGTCCGGATGACCGAGCGTCACCTTGTGCAGGGCGGCAACGTCGTCGATCCGCCCACCGAGGATCGGATCGCGGCCATCCGCGCCGATATCGCCGAGGCCCTCGACCTCGTCACGCAGACCGTGCCGATCACGTCCGCGCGCACCCTGGTCGGCCTCGCCGGTTCGGTCACGACGGTCGCGGCGATCGCGCTCGGCCTGCAGGAGTACGACTCGGCCGCGATCCACCACGCGCGGATCCCGTTCGCTCAGGTCAAGGAGATCACCACGCGGCTTCTGCACTCGACGCACGACGAGCGCGCCGCGATCGGCCCGATGCACCCGGGCCGGGTCGATGTGATCGGTGCGGGCGCGCTCGTACTCCTCATGATCATGGAGTGGATCGGTGCAGATGAGGTCGTCGTGAGCGAACACGACATTCTGGACGGCATCGCCTGGACCTTGGCCTGAGGTTCCGCTGGCCTGGGAATCTCAGGCGAGCGGCTGACCGCGCCTTTGAGTGGCAGAGACGGGTCGGGAGCAGGGCTTCCGACCCGTCGCCCGCAGAAACTTCGTGAAGTTCTTCACAAGGAAAAGTGGCCTGTCGGGGGGTCCAGGTCCGTACCTGGGGTCGTTTTAGGGGGTCGAGAGGGTCCGCGGCGCCCCGAACTCCCGGGCGCGGGACGGTTCCAGACGCGTGACGGGGAGGGGAAGTTGAGGCTTCGCCCGCGCCCCGGTTGCGGCCAGAGGGGCAGCTCAGCGGGGGTCTCAACGGTCCGGACGTACCCCATGGTTCCCGCCTGTGAGCATGACCTGGATCACGCGGGTCGCGGAGTGTAGCAGAGGGGGTCCAGACCCTTGTGAAGGGGCTCACGAGCGATGCCCCAGGAGGGGGTGGATACTCGATGGCATGAGCACCACGGAGCGTCCCAGGATCCTCGTAGTAGGCGGTGGGTACGTAGGCCTGTACGCAGCTCGTCGCATTCTGAAGAAGATGCGCTACGGCGAGGCGACCGTCACGGTCGTCGACCCGCGCTCGTACATGACGTACCAGCCCTTCCTCCCCGAAGCCGCCGCCGGCAGCATCTCGCCGCGGCACGTCGTCGTCCCGCTGCGACGCGTGCTGCCCAAGGCCGAGGTCCTGACCGGCCGGGTCACCACCATCGATCAGGACCGCAAGGTCGCCACGATCTCGCCGCTCACCGGCGAGGCGTACGAGCTGCCCTTCGACTACCTGGTCATCGCGCTCGGCGCCATCTCCCGTACCTTCCCGATCCCCGGTCTGGCCGAGCAGGGCATCGGAATGAAGGGCATCGAGGAGGCCATCGGCCTGCGCAACCACGTCCTCGAGCAGCTCGACAAGGCCGACTCCACGACCGACGAGGAGGTCCGCCGCAAGGCGCTGACCTTCGTCTTCGTCGGCGGTGGCTTCGCGGGTGCGGAGACCATCGGCGAGGTCGAGGACATGGCCCGCGACGCGACGAAGTACTACAAGAACGTGAAGCGCGAGGACATGCGCTTCGTCCTCGTCGACGCCGCCGACAAGATCCTCCCCGAGGTCGGCCCGAAGCTCGGCCAGTACGGCAAGGAGCACCTGGAGAGCCGCGGAGTCGAGGTCTACCTCTCGACCTCCATGGACTCCTGCGTCGACGGCCACGTGGTCCTCAAGAACGGCCTCGAGGTCGACTCCAACACGATCGTGTGGACCGCGGGCGTCAAGCCCAACCCGGTGCTCTCCCGCTACGGCCTGCCGCTCGGCCCGCGCGGCCACGTCGACACCCAGGCCACGCTCCAGGTGCAGGGCACCGACTACATCTGGGCCGCGGGCGACAACGCCCAGGTCCCGGACCTGGTCGGCCGCGCCCACGGCAACGAGAACGCCTGGTGCCCGCCGAACGCCCAGCACGCGCTGCGCCAGGCCAGGGTCCTCGGCGACAACGTCATCTCGGGCATGCGCGGCTTCCCGCAGAGCGACTACAAGCACGCCAACAAGGGTGCGGTCGCGGGCCTCGGCCTCCACAAGGGCGTCGCGATGATCGTCATGGGCAAGATGAAGATCAAGCTCAAGGGGCGTCTGGCCTGGTACATGCACCGCGCGTACCACGGCATGGCGATGCCGACGTTCAACCGCAAGATCCGCGTCTTCGCCGACTGGACCCTCGCGATGTTCCTCAAGCGCGAGGTCGTCTCGCTCGGCGCCATGGAGTCGCCGCGCGAGGAGTTCTACGAGGCCGCCAAGCCGGCGCCGGTCGCGCCGCCGGTGGCCGCGAAGGGCAACGGCGCCGAGTCCGCAAAGGGCAACGGCGCCAAGGCCAAGACCAAGGCCAAGGAGAAGCCCGCGGCCAAGGCTTCCTGACCCCCGGGTCGTAGGCCGACTCACTGTTCGACCCCCGAAGGGGCCGCCCGCCATCCGTGGTGCGGGCGGCCCCTTCGGCTGTTCATACGCTTTGAACAGGCCCGGGACCGGTCATACGCTCTGAACAGGCCCGGGGCAGGCCCGGACAGGGCCAGATAGATGTCGCCTGCATTTATTTTTGCCGTGTCGTTATGTCGCAACGGGACTTCACGCGGCGGTTGTTGGTGTTTACGTGGTGTTGAACCGTTCCGGGACTGAACCAGGGAAGGTGAACCACCATGGCAGACGCCGCGCGGCGGCTGAGGACTCTCGCCGAAGACCTACTGGGCGGAGCCCAGCTCCCGGTCCGCATCCGCGCCTGGGACGGCAGTGAGAGTGGGCCTCCCGGTGCGCCCGACGCCCCGGTTCTCGTGGTGAAGCACCGACGCGCCGTGCGCCGGTTGCTGTGGAAGCCGGGCGAGCTCGGTCTGGCCCGCGCCTGGGTGGCCGGTGAGATCGACATCGAGGGCGACCTCTTCCACGCCCTCGACCTGATGGCCGGACTCATCTGGGAGAGCGACGCCCCCGTACGCGGCAAGCTGGAGATCGCCCGCGACCCGCGGGTCCGCGCGGCCGTGCGCGAACTCGTCAAGCTCGGCGGACCACTGCCGCCCCCGCCACCGCCCGCCGAGGAGGTCGGCCACCGCAGCGGCCCCCTGCACACGAAGATCCGCGACCGCCAGGCGATCAGCCACCACTACGACGTGGGCAACGACTTCTACGCGCTGGTGCTCGGCCCGTCGATGGTCTACTCCTGCGCGTACTGGGAGTCGCCGGACGCGACCCTCGAGGACGCCCAGCGGGACAAGCTCGACCTCATCTGCCGCAAGCTGGACCTGAAGCCCGGTCAGCGGCTGCTCGACGTCGGCTGCGGCTGGGGTTCGATGGCGATCCACGCGGCGCGCGAGTACGGCGCGCAGGTCGTCGGGGTGACGCTGTCCCGGGAGCAGGCGGCGTTCGCGCGCAAGCGGATCGCGGGGGAGGGCCTCACGGACCGGATCGAGATCCGCGTCCAGGACTACCGGGACGTCTCGGACGGCCCGTACGACGCGATCTCGTCCATCGGCATGGCCGAACACGTCGGCTCGGTGCGGTACTTGGAGTACGCGCAAGACCTGTACCGGCTCCTGAAGCCCGGCGGGCGGCTCCTGAACCACCAGATCGCGCGCCGCCCGCTGGCGGATGAGGACGCGTACTCCGTGGACGAGTTCATCGACGCGTACGTCTTCCCGGACGGGGAGCTGGCCCCGGTGGGCCGCACCACCTCGCTCCTGGAGCAGGCGGGCTTCGAGGTGCGGGACATGGAGGCGATCCGTGAGCACTATGCGCTGACGCTGCGGAAGTGGGTGGCGAACCTGGAGTCCCACTGGGGCGAGGCGGTCCGGCTCGCGTCGCCGGGGCGGGCGCGGGTGTGGCGCCTGTACATGGCGGCTTCGGCCCTGGCCTTCGAGCAGAACCGGATCGGGGTGAACCAGATCCTGGCGGTGCGGACGCCGGAGCCCTCCGGGGGGTCGAGGATGCCGCTCAGGGCCCGGGACTGGCGGAGCTGAGGGGTCTTCTTCCCCAGCCCCGCCCCGCCGACCTGCCTCAACTGCGGCGGCCACAAGGTACG